>JBDTMC010000425.1:0-6895 GCA_039934475.1 Bryobacteraceae bacterium
GGAAACCGGGCTTCACTTCGCGAATCATCTGCATCACCTTCTCCAGGTTGCCGGAGCTTTCCTTGATGGCGATGACGTTGGGATGTTCGGACAATCGAACGACCGCGTCGGTGCTGATGTCCAGACCGGTCGCCTGCGGCCAGTTGTAGATCATCAGCGGAATCTTGGACTGGTCAGCCACACTCTGGTAGTAGAGCACCTGGGCGTCGGTGCGATTGAGAAGGTTTTTGTAGTAGTGCGGCGTGCGCACCATCGCGGCTTTGTAGCCCATGTCGGCGGCCTTGTTGGTCAGCCACACGGTCTCGCGAACGCTCTCCACGCCGGTGCCGCAGAGCAGCGTCTTCTCCGGTGCGGCGTATTCGGCAACCCACTCGAACATCTGCAGCTTCTCTTCGGCGGTCAGCATGACGCTCTCACCGGTGGAGCCGCAAACCACATAACCCGAGAGCGTGGTGCGGTTCAGCTTGACGATGTTGTGTTCGACTTTGGATTTGTACAACTCGCCGTCGTAGGTAAACGGCGTGGTAATGGGAGGATAAATACCTTGCAGTTTCATGATGGCAGAAGGGGCCTTCCTGTTTGTTAGACGACGAAAGGCCCCATGCGAAACGAACTACTTCACGAGGATGATGACGAGGGTGTACAGCGCCAGGGACTCGATCAGCACCAGGCCGAGCAACAGGGCGAAGCGGATGGCCGCGGACGCGCCCGGATTGCGAGCCATGCCCTCGGCAGCGGCGGCAACGGCGCGCGCTTGGGCAAGACCGCAAAGTCCACTGGCAATGGCCATGGAGAAGTAAGCGGCAGCGTTGGCCCAGTTGGTGACGCCCGCGGGAGCGGCGGCGCCGCCTTGGGCAAACATCGGCACCGCGATGCAGAACATCGCCAGAGCCAGGAAAAACGTCTTCAGGTTCATTGTGTCTCCTAACGTAATAACGCTCCCAGGGGGTGGTTCCCGAACCGCCTACCGTAGTGGGGCCGGGCTCACACTGCAAGAGCGGATAAAGCCGGTATTAATGCTCGTGCGCCGTCGCGCCGCCTACGTAAATCATCGTCAGCAGCGTGAATACAAAAGCCTGCAGGAACGAAACGAAGATGTGCAGACCCATAAAAGGAAATCCGAAAACGAAAGTCAAGCCGAGGAATGCCATGGTCACCTGTTCACCGGCGAACATGTTCGCGTAAAGACGAATGGTGAGCGAGAGCGGGCGCGCCAAGTGACTGATGATCTCAATCGGGATCATCAGCGGAGCCAGCAGCGGCATCGGGCCGACGAAGTGCGCCAGATACTTGCCGATACCGTTTTCACGGATGCCGGCGTAGTTATAAAAAAGGAATGCCGAGACAGCGAGGCCTGCCGGAACCGCCGGGAACATTGTCGGCGATTCGAATGTAGGCACAACGCCCAGCAGGTTGGCGAAGAGGATAAAGATGAAGAGGGTGCCAAAAAACGGAAGGTACTGCTGCCCATGGTGTCCCACAGCCTCATCGGTTTGCCCGTGCAGGAAGTCGTAGATCACTTCAAAAATGTGCTGCAGCTTACCGGGACGATCCATCGAAAGCTGAGGGCGCAGGATGGCGAACACCACCACAATGATCAGCGCCACCAGGATCTCCATGGTGACAAAATTCGCCCACGGACGCGCATGGTTGTGGACCAAGCCGACGGCGTCCAAAATGGCATTGGCAGGCGCGGCCAGGTAGCGATTGAAGATAGCGGTTAGCCAAAGCTGTTCATGCATAAGTGAAGAGTTGGTACAACGCTTCGAAGATCACTGCGGCTACTACCGAAAGGAGGCCGGCGAGCAGGGCCAACAGATTGACTCCAAAGAATTTCAGGATAACATATCCGATACCCCCAAGCAGCAGGTAGCGCAGCCCCAGGATGATTGCGTAGCCCGTTGCGCGGCGCGTTTGGGGTGCTCCGCCTACCGCTTCCGCCACCTTTTTGATCCAGCGGAAGTTGAGCCACGAGGCTGCGATGCCAAAGGCGAATCCGCCCGCGCCCGGCCAGCCCCACTGCACCGCGCACATCAAGGTGCCAGCTAGCGCCAACATCGCCATGTACCGGTCAATCCGCCTCAGGGCGGCCCGATACGTTTCGCCCTCAAGTCCCACTGTTGCCGGAATCCTTTTTCAAGTCCCGAATCAGTTCCACGAAACCCGCCGCGATACCGAACAGTAGGAAGACGATATAGAGGAAGTGCGTCCCGAACAGATGGTCGAGCCCCAAGCCGATGGCGTACCCGATGACCACGCAGAGCGGCAGCAGGAAGGCCATGCCGAGGTACCGACCCATCGATTGATAGAGTCGGTTCGGACCCGCGTCTACTCCGCGCTTTGGCGTTTCCGGCATAGAATCTCCTCAGCTTGCTCAGCTGTCTCTTTCACCAGGAAGCCCATCTTCGGATGCGTTGGCGTGATGTCCGTGGCGATGCCGTATTCGTCCAGCATTTCACTTGTCGTGGGACCGATGGAAGCGATCACGCACCGCTTCAGACCGCGCTCCATTTCCGCCTGTACGCCTTCCTCGGCCGCCATCCGGAAGAGGTGCGGCACCTGAATCGATGTGGTGAAGACCGCTACCTCAAACTCTCCGGCGGCCAGCTTGCGCGCCGCTGTCCGCAACGGCGTTGTGTCCTCCGGAAGGTCCCATTGATAGACACGCACGGAAGCAACTTCGGCCCCACGCTGACGCAGAGCATCCAGCAACTCCGGATTGGACTTGCCATACTCCTGCACGGCCACTCGCCGTTCCGCCCGCCCGTCGAGCGCCTGCAACAGTTCGCGCCACGTGTTCGGCTCCGGAGCCACAACGTGAATCGGCACGTGCAATTCGCGCAGAGCCGCTACCGGCTTGGGACCGCGCGCGGCAATGGTGATCTGCCGTAGCGCTTCCGGGAACATCTCCTCGGCGTAGCGCTCCGCAAGCAGCCGGTGAAGCGCACGAGTGCCGACGCCGGTGAGAAAGATCATCATGTCGAACTCGCCGCCGAATAACCGCTCAGCGAATACGAATGCTTCCTCGTTCGAATCGAGCGGTGCTTCCCGCATCGAAGGGGCGACAAACGCTTCCCCGCCCTGCTTGGCGATCAGCGTAGCCATCTCCGCCGCGCGGCGGCTTTCCAGCGAGAGTACGCGCATACCAGCAAGAGGCATCTGACCTCAGTATACTGACCGGAATGGATTCAACCACGCTTCGCGCCTGGTGGTGGCATCGCCAGGGACTCGACGGTTCCTATTTCGGCAAGACGCCGGCCGAGGTGCTTGCCGGCACCGGATGGGCACGATCAGTGGGCGGGGTGGGACCGTATCTTACGCTGTGGTCGCGCGGCAGGATTTCACGGGAGACCGCCGACGCCGCCGTGGCCAATGTGGAAATCCATGAGTTGCCAGCGGCGCGCGGCTGCACGTATGTGGTGCCCGCCTCCGACTATGCGCTGGCGCTACGCGTGGGCGAAGGCTCCACAGACGGCGAACGCAAGCTCGCTGAGAAGTTGGGCGTGACCGCGAAGGAGATCGATAAGCTCTGCCTTGCCGTGGTCAAGGCGTTGGATAACGGACCGCTCGCGCCAGACGAACTGAAAGTGGCAGTGGGAAAGGCCGCCCGCAGCCTCGGCCCTGAGGGCGCAAAGAAGGGTTTGGCAAATACTCTGCCGCTGGCCTTGGGTGATTTGCAGCTTACCGGAGAGCTTCGCCGCATCCCGATGAATGGGCGGCTGGACCAACAGCGCTACCGCTACACTCGCTGGACTCCTTCGCCTCTGTCCGCCTACAAATTGTCCAAGCCGGAAGCGATGGTGGAACTGGCGCGTCGCTACTTTCAGTGGGCTGGGCCCGCCACCGTCGCGCAATACCAATGGTTCTCAGGCCAGGGCGTGAAAGCTGCCAAAGAGACACTGGCGCCGCTGGGACTGGTCCCCCTCGATAGCGGCGATGCGCGGTTGCTGTTCCCTGAGGACCGTGAAGCGCTGCTCGCGTTTCGCCCACCTAAAGACCGTCACTATTCGATGGTAAGCTCCCTTGATGGAATCTCTTTACTGCGGCGCGACTTGAAGAGTCTAGGTGAAGAATCCGACTTCGGCAAAGCTTTCTCAGGTCTCGCCGAACTCCCCAGCCACGCCATCATCGACCGGGGTCGCTTAGTGGGCTTGTGGGAATTCGATCCCGACACCAACTCCATCGCCTGGATGTGCTTCGGCAAGAAGGATAAGGCATTGGAATCGGCGGTCAAGGCCACCGAAGATTATGTGAAGGATCAACTAGGAGACGCCCGCAGCTTCAGTCTCGACAGCCCGAAGAGCCGTGCGCCGCGAATCGCTGGATTGCGGGCCGGGACCTTATACTAGCGAGGTCTTCAAACTGAAAGAATTGAGGAGAAGATAGAGGCTTTGCGTAAATCCGGGATGGCAACCATCCGGAACTGCTAGATCGCCAACAATTTCAGACGGCAGCGGCAAGTGCGGGACGGATTGTCTTCATCGGCGTGGCCCGGGAGAAGGTGAGTGAGCCGGACGCAGGGGCTTGGCAATCGAAGAGTGTGTGTAGGTCACGAAGCGATCTGCCGGCACGTTCGTGAATTTCTCGACCTGTCCGTCCGGCCATCGGATTTCAATTGAATCCGCATGATCGGTTTCGCCCAACCCGAAATTCAGGCGTGGGTCCTGGGCCGAAAGATACCCGCGCGTCGGGATCATGTCCTCAATCATCCTCAGGCCTTTTGCCTCGACAGTCACGCGGGCTCCATAAGCGTCTCGCACGCCAGTGAGAAATTTGAGCCTCGGCGTGACGGTGATCCAGTGGCCCGCCGTGTGCGTCTCGTTCTCCAGCAGGATCGCCCCGTCATTCAGGTTCACCACAACCAGATCCACCAGGCCGTCGTTGTTATAGTCGAAACCTGCGCCTCCCCGCCCCACGTGCTTCTCCCGGAAGTGCGGTCCCGCAGTCCCCGAAACATTTTCAAACTTCCCGTTGCCGCGATTGCGATAGATGACATTTTCCTGTCTGTATTCGTGCTGGGCGCTGCCATTCACGATGAACAGATCGAGCCAGCCGTCATGGTCGAAGTCAAACAGCATCGCTGCCCAGCCGGAGTATTCGCCCCTGATGGCGCCCAGCCCGGAACCGTCGGTCCAGTTGTCGAAGCCCTGGCGATTCGGGTGCCGGACGAGCATGGCAGAGTCGCGGAGGTTGGCAATGAAGATATCGAGCCAGCCATCCCGATTGATGTCTCCGACCACCGGGCCCATGTGAGCGACATCTTCGCCATTCTCGCCATAGGCGAGGTTCATCTCGAGGGCGCGCTCCTCGTAAACGCCGCGCACATTCATCTCGAAGTAGTAATTCTCCATGGCGTCGTTGGTGGACAGCAGTCCGAGCCTGCCATCGTTATTGAAGTCGGCTGCGGTGACACTCATCGAACGGCCATCCGGCTTCCAGATGCCCATCTCCTTCGTCACATCGGTGAAGCTGCCGTCGCCGTTATTGCGATACAACAAATTGGGTTGGCCGCTATAAGTCCGGGGCCCGGGATAGCCCGCCGCGGGATCGAAACCGGCGTCCTTGGCCCTGTCATATTTCAGGTAGTTTCCGATGAACACATCGAGATAGCCGTCGTGGTTGTAGTCGAACCAGACCGCGGATAGGCTGAAGCGCGCATCGGTGAGGCCGGCCTTGGTCGCGACTTCCGTGAACGTGCCATTACCGTTGTTGTGATAGAGTTCGTTCCGGCCGAAGTTCAAGACCAACAGGTCTACGTGGCCATCGTTGTCATAGTCGGCGGCGGCGCAGCCGGCCGAATACCGGCTGCCTGCTACCCCGGCCTGGACCGTGACATCGGTAAACGTACCATCGCCGTTGTTGCGGAACAGGTGGTTGGTGAGCTTCCCGCGGAGGTCGCGGCTGTCATTGTCGCTCAGGCCTTCGGTCCACTTGCCGTTAGGGAAGTAGACGTCCAGGAAGCCGTCGTTGTTGTAATCGAAGACACAGACTCCGGTGCCGGAGCCTTCGACGATGTTGTCCAGGCGCCGATCGCCGTAGCTCTGGCGGAAGTTGAGGCCGGAGTGTTTCGTGATATCCGTAAAGTGGACAACCTGGGTGGTAAGCGCACGGTTCTCCTGGCAAAGGGCAAGAAAAGCGCAACTTACGGCTAATGTAATGGTGATGATCGCGGCAGCCGCACGACCGCTTCCGCTTCGATGAATCACGGTATCCTCTCTCGCCGCTGCAATAGCCCGATCCGCAAATGACTGATAGCTCCTCACTCCCGGGGCCACGCTGACGGAATCGACTGGAAGCAACCGATGATAGGGGATCCGCAAGCATCGATCGAAGTCGCTCTATACGCGGCGCACGATAACTCAGGTCGCGCATTGTTGCCTATATTTGCCCTGTCGTGATAGTAGCTACGCCGCGCGCAGAAGTATATGATACGGACGAGAAATCTACTTGAGCGTCTCACCGAGCCTGCGCCATGGAACGAATTTCCATACTGGCTGAATCTCGTCCTCGACAACCGTCTCTGGGTAGAAACCCGCAGTGCGACGCCACCCGCCAGGCATGAGTGAAGCGTGCTCTGGATACGTCACGACCCATGCTGTCTGCCCGGCGGAAAGGATTAACCGAGTGAGGATCTCTCGAAGGGTAAGGTCCTGGACATCGACGGTCACGGGCAGGTTCCCACCTGGGCCAGAGCCGAGACTCCACCCTAGGCCGCCGCCTGGAGGGGCCGGTGGTACATACCGTATCAACGGCATCACCACATAACGAAGCTTCTGGTTGGCCACTGCAATCCACTCATTGTTCGCCTGAAACCTCGGAACTCGGAGGCGGAGGAAGTTGTGCTCATCGTCTATCGCCGACGGTAGGATCTCGACGACATCCCCCACTCGCACCT
>JBDTMC010000426.1:0-6879 GCA_039934475.1 Bryobacteraceae bacterium
AGAAGCGCAGCGCCCTATCGCGATAGTGACTGCACGCGGCCATGAGCCCGCGACGATTGAGGCCGCGCTGGAACTGCTGGTCAAACAAGGCTTCTTACCCGCCGTTCCTCCTGTGTTTGGAATCTATCCGGTCACGAATCCCAAAACACGTGGGCGGCTTGGGGTGTCCGATCCGGAAATGAGCGTGTCTGCCATTAAGAAGGTAGCCATCAAGGACGCTGTCGAACAGGCGCTTGTGCGGTACGGTTCGGCCCCTCCGCATCGGTTCGGCATGTCGGACGACGACCCGGCCAATATCGCGTTTGCCATTTCGGCCATGCGCGACTGTAAGCTGAAGTATCCCCATCAGAGATTCTTCGTCATCAATACCAACCATGAGGAGTCCGCTAAGTTAGAGATCTTTCCCATGACGCATCCGGCAACTCGCCGCGGCGGGCTCCAGGAGGATATATTTGCGCGGGCTGTGACCCAGATACCAGGCCCACACTCCCGAACCGTGAAGCTGTTTGGGAAGGATGTTTGTTTGAGCCATTCCTGAAATGGGTGAACGAGGACCTGGCGCCGGCTACAATACTGCATACCTACTTCTCCAGGGGTTTCAGCTACGCAAACCTGATTGTCGAAGTCGGAGCGGAAACCGATCAGTAGGAGAGTTCGGATTTCGCGTTGAATCGGGAGAGTCAGAGTGAACGGTGGATTCATGGTCTGGCTCTACACCCTCGGGTCTACTGGTTCGCTTTCGAGCGCCAACACACCAAACACGCACTCATGTACCCGTCGAAGCGGTTCGCGGGCGACGAAACGCTCGAGGGCTTCGATTCCTAGCGAGAACTCGCGGGCAGCGAGGGAGCGTTTGCCGGACACGCTGCGCTTGCGCAACCCGGGCAGTTGATCGTCGGCGGTGTATTCCGGCCCGTAAATGATGCGCAGGTATTCGCGGCCTCGGCATTTCAACGCGGGCTGGACAATCCCCCTGGGGCCATTCGCCACGAAATCGAGAGGCTTAACTACCATTCCTTCGCCGCCTTTGCCGGTCGATTCCTCCCACCACCGTGACGCCAATTCCACGGCGGATTCGTCGGCCAGATCGACTTCGCGGAAGGCTGTCGCCAGAATGAAGCCAGGATCGGCGGCTGCCAGCCGGTGCAACGTTTCCATGTGCCAGCGATTCGTTTTATCCACATGCACCGCCCTTTCGGATGCCAGCAGATGAAACGGCGCCAAGCGGTAGTCCGCGAGGGAATGAACCGGCCAGCAGTAGCGGCGATACGCTTCGCGGTATTTGCGCACACGCGCCAGCCGTTGCCCGTAGACTTGTGCCAGGTCGCTTGCAGCAGCGCTTCGCTCAATCGCTTCCAGTGCCGCTGTCAACGATGCTTCACCGGCGGCGCCTACAGCTGCATATTGCCGCTGGATGAGTTCTCGCGCTTTCGCCGACCACGGCATCAATTCACAATCGAAACAGAACCATTCCGATTGGAACTCGTCCCAGAAACCGGCTTCGGAAACCGCCAGTTGAAGTCGTGCGATCAGCGCCGCCTCGTCCGCCGGGTTGGGGAAGAACGGCCGGCCTGTACGGGTATAGCAGATACCGGCGCGGCCATCGACTGACCCAAATCGTTCGCTGGCCGTCTTCAAGTCCCGGCACACGATAATCACGGCGCGCGATCCCATGTGCTTCTCTTCGCAAATCACTTTTGCAATCCGGTTCTTCCGGAAGTAATCGAAGGCCTCGGTGGGATATTCCAGATAGTCGGGACGTGACGACGTTTCACTCGGAGACATGGTGGGCGGCAGGTAGATCAGCCAGTGAGGATCCACCGCAAAGCGACTCATCACTTCCAGTGCGGCAATGGAGTTTTCTTCGCGGATCGTCACTTTGCCAGATAGGCGCGTTTCAACGATTCGCTTTCCCGTGACGTCTTCCAGGTCCAGCACGTCGTCCAGCACCTGTTGGCTGCTCCGCGATTCATCCCCTGGAGGCGCGATCGGCCGTATCGGCGAGGAATATTCGCGGGCGGCGAGCACGGCGACGAATTCCCGCTCCGGATAGCGGAGTGCGGTCAGTTTGCCGCCGAACACCGCCCCAGTATCGATGTTGACCGTGTTATTCAGCCATTCGGGCGAAGGAACAGGCGTGTGCCCGTAGACAACCGTAGCCTTTCCCCGGTATTCGGATGCCCAGTTGTAGCGAATGGGCAACCCGAACTCATCGGTTTCGCCGGTTGTCTCTCCGAACATGCAAAACTCGCGTACAGCAGCGGCTCCGCGACCGTGCATCTCTTCGCGCAGTCCGGCATGCGCGGCCACCAGCCGTCCCCCGTCGAAAACATAGTGGCTGACCAAAGCATCGAGAAAGGAAGCGATCCTGGCACGGTCCTCCGCCCCCAACGCTTGCAGTTCAGTAATGGATTGCTCCATACCGTGCTTTACCTGTACCTGCTTTCCACGAAGCCAGCGCATGAGCTTGACGTCATGGTTCCCGGCTACGCAGAATGCCACGCCGTCTTTAACCATGTTGCGAACGATTCGTAGAGTATCCAGAACCTGTGGCCCCCGATCGACCAGATCACCGAGGAAGATGGCTCTGCGGCCGCCCGGATGACGCCACTGTTCCTCCCCCCAGGGAGATTCCGGCTGCTCCAGTTCGTGCCGCTCCCAGCCCAGGTTTTTCAACAGCGCACGCAACTCATCGGCGCAACCATGGAGGTCGCCGAAAATGTCGAACGGTCCGGCCTGGTCCTTCTTGTTGTTCCACAGGGGCATGCGCCGAATCTCGGCGTCGGCGTCCCCGTCCAGAATGTGGACCTGACGGAACCCCTCCCGCTCCAGCCCGCGCAGGCCGCGCTTCAGCTCCATAACTTGCCGATGCACCACATGCGGACCAAAGGCTCTGTTTGCCCGGTCCTTGTTCCGGTCCTGACAGGTCCTTTCCGGGGTATTGAGGACAATCGCAATGGCAAAACAATGATACTTTCGGGCCTGCTCCACCAGGCGCTTCCGATCTTCCGCTCGCACGTTGGTCGCATCCACGACCGTCAGCTTTCCGCGCGCCAGACGCTTTTCCAGGAGATAGTACAGCGCGTCAAAGGCATCCGGCGTCGCCGCCTGATCGTTTTCGTCGTCACTCACCAGCCCGCGAAAGAAGTCTGATGACAGGATTTCCGTGGGCAAAAAGTGTTGCCCCGCGAACGTAGACTTTCCAGAGCCGGAAGCGCCGATCAGCGCGACAAGAGCCAGTTCGGGAATCTCGATCGTCTTCATCAGGCAACCGCCTTTGCGGTGGAATCCCCCGGAAGAGAGAAAATTGCCATTTGTGAAGGCGCTCCGTGCGTTCCATCAACGGGACCGATGGGCTCAAGCCGGACGTTGTAGCCGAAGCGTGCTGCTATGGCTTCGGCCCATCCGGCAAACTCACTCCTGGTCCACTCAAAGCGATGATCGCCATGGCGCATCTTGCCCGGCGGCAACCCGGGAAACAAGGCATTGTACTCGCGATTCGGCGTGGTCACAATTATGTGATGGGGCCTCGCAAATTCAAACACCACGCGCTCCATGGCTTTCAGGCGCGCGCCGTCCAGGTGCTCGATGACTTCCACCAAAGCCGCGGCATCGAATCCCTCCAGACGCCGATCCCGATAGAGCAGTGAGCCCTGGATCAACTGAATCCGCTTTCTTTGACGCTCAGGCAATTGATCGAGCCTGAGTTTGGACGAGGCCATTTCCAGGGAACGGTGGCTGACATCCATCCCCTGAACCCGTTCGAAAGTGCGATCCGCAAGCAGCCGCCGTATCAGCTTCCCTTCGCCACAGCCGAGATCCATCACCGTCCTGGCGCCCATTTCCTTCAGCCGGGTCGCCACCAGATTCAGGCGCTGCGTATGGAGTGTAAGAGGCCGTTCCAGGTCCTTTTCCGTGCGCGCCGCCTGCTCCGTCTTCGATTCCAATGCTTCCACCTGCGCGCTTTCGTCGTCCAGAAGGCGAGCGAAGGCCTGTTCCACCAGAGAGGAACGGCGCTTCAGGTAGCGGCTCACGATCAATTGCCGTTCGGGATGTGCGTTTAACCAGCCCTCTCCGTGGCGAAGCAGTTTGTCCACCTCGGCATCGCCTATGTAATAGTGCTTTTCGTCATCCAGCACCGGAAGCAGCACGTAGAGATGAGACAGAACGTCATGAACGGTCCGTTCCCCATGGAGTACCAACCGGATATAGCTGCTTTCACCCCATTCGGGAAACTGCTCGTCAAGAGGAATAGGAGCAACCTCCACCCGGTATCCGAGCGGCTCGAAAAGCCGGAGCAGGATATCGGCTCCGCCGCGAGCCCGAATCACCTCCACGCGAACCGTCAGGCGAAGTTTGGTACTGACGAGTTCAGGGCGCTTCTGGCAATTACCCGCGAGAGCGGTCCCGAAGACCCGGCCGATGGCAACCGTCAGATACGAAGAAGCGACGTAGGGCCGGTCGTTTACGTAATCCTCCGGCCGCCGAGCCCCGCGCACCAGGTCCACCGGATCGATCTCCAGCAGCAGGCACGCGGTGCAAACCTGGGGCGTCGCGGCGGTGAAGAATACGCGCGCTTTCCCGAACGGCAGGTCGAGGGAATGTAGATTCGCGGGATTCTTGTGAAGCAGGAATCCGATATCCGTGGCTTCCGGGCCCGCGTTGGTACCCGTGTTAGTTACAGAGAGGAGCATACTCAGCGTTCAAAAGAGTTCCGGCTATCCGCGTTGCCTTTTCTTCATTCTCTCAGTTGGTGCAGGCTCGCGGGAAGAAACTATGTTTCCATGGAATTCGGAGGCCCGCCATGCCAATAAAAGCGAAACGCCCCAGGAAAGACGAGACCTCGGGCGAGTCCCTGGATTCTTCCGGCTACACGGTCGCCTATCTCGGATGGTTTGGACTGTGCCGCACGCTGGAGTCCGATTTCGAACCGTACGGGAAGCGCAGCCGAAGCGACGGGAATCCCGCTGATTGTAGCTGCGGGTGCCGCTATTTCGTCCCGCTCGCCCCGGAGGGCCTGTCATGCGACTGGGGATGCTGTCTCAACAAGAAGAGCCCCCGCGCCGGCCTGCTGACTTTCGAGCATCAGGGTTGCCGCGAATTCGAGTACGGCGCCCGCGTTTCAGAATGAGCATGGTCTGCATGTCGGATGTGCAAGACCTGCATCGGAACGTCGATGTTCCTCGCAGTTCCGCCGTGACGAGGGTCATTCAGTCTCCGGCGCCTGGGAGTCGCGCTCGGCGGAACCAATAGCGTGAGTGTTGAACCGTTAAATCGCTTATTACGAACGTACCCTCACTTGATCTCCGTGCCATGAGGAACCATCCCCGATGTAAGCAAATGTCTTGGGCACTTCGCCTTCACCAGCCAACGTGAACTTCGGAAACTTTTTGTACCATGTTCCGTGCGGTACCTCAGGATCGGAATTCAGCCAATCGTGGGCTTCGTTGACCTCTTTGCGGAGCTGGCTGGATGTCTTGGCGCCCATATGGTTTTTCTTTGGGTATATAGTCGCTGCCAGTTTTGGCCTTTGACCAACGTGCCTGAACTGCTTTGCGTGCGCTTTCGCTACGCTGTTCCGGTGTGAGTTTGGCGGCCCGTGCCGGACCACCTTTCTTGCCGCCCTAGCGCCCTAGAGCAACGGCGGCAGAATTCGTCTTTGTTGTTGGCGTGTTTCTCATTATATGTGAGCGGTCACGAATTGAAAACTACGAGAGCGGTCACCGTACAAAGTACCGTCAACTCGGGCTTTGACGTTCTGATTACCCTGTGGTTGGGCCAAGCATATCTATACCCAGGTAAGCGGCGAGTACCTCCTTGGGAGGCTTCTCCTTGTGCCCGATGCGCTTCAGCGCCGCGGCGTTCCAGGAAGTCGCAATGCGCCTGGGCCAAGCGCATCTGAGTCAGTATTGATCCCGCACTCTTTGATCCGATCCCACAACATCGTTTCGTGCGTCCAATCGTTGATATCCAGGTAACGACAAAACCCGCTCCGGTCTTCCGGGCGGCTCTCATCCCGACCCCAGTACGGACACGGCGTGGTGACCAGGGTGGCGACACCACGATCTTCCTCACCGAAGACTGCGGACATCATTGAGTTGACTGCGGTTTTCGGCCCGTATGTCACGCTCTCGATCGTATAGCAGTAAGCCCCGCGGGGGACCTCGGGATGGTTCGTTTTGCCTTCCGGGATCACCGTCCTCCTTCGGAATAAGCCTTCCAATACTTCGGTACGGGGCGTCCATCCGCGAACTCCCACACGTCGGGAAGACGGTTCTCCAGATAATCGTCCAGCGCCATAGTTGTCACACGTTCCGGCAGCGAACCCGTCTCTTTTGTAGGCTTTCGGCCAAAACCGCTGCGAGATCAAGAATAATCTTTTCGTACCTGGACAGTCCCGTAAGGCTGTCCTGAAGCACGTGGAGCGCGTTCATCAGGGTTTTCTCCCCCTGGCTATCTTCCATCGTTGGCTCAGTCCTCGGTCTGATGGTAACTCTGTGTAGTCAGCGCTGTGTGAGCATGAAGAGGGGATGGCGATGATCGGGTCGACGGAGTGACATCGAGACTACCCGCAGATGATTGGCACTAAGCTTAACCATGTCGAGGGACCATGGCGCGGAAAGCTGGCGCTGGCCGCGCGCCCGCGTGGAGGTGATTGGCTGCATGAAGAAATTGCGGAGTGGCGGAAGTCCGGCGTGGACACCATTTTTTCCCTGCTAACGGCCGAAGAAGAAGAGGACCTCGACATTTCGCGTGAATCGGAAGAAGCAAGAGAGCAGGGCATGACGTTTCTGTCTTTCCCCATTCCCGACCGCCAGGTGCCGGAATCCGAGAGCAGGCTGGGAAGGGCGTTGGAAGATCTCGAATTCGAACTCGCAT
>JBDTMC010000427.1:0-6867 GCA_039934475.1 Bryobacteraceae bacterium
ATAAATTCCGTTCCATGCGGACGGGCACAGACCCGAAGATTCACGAAGAGTTTGTGACGCAGTTCATAGCGGGCGGTGGCGGGACTTGTTCGGCCGATCCTCTGGCAAAGCCTGTCTATAAACTGGTGAAGGATCCGCGGCTTACATCGATAGGTTCGTTCTTACGCCGGACGAGCCTTGACGAACTTCCCCAGTTCTTCAACGTGCTAATCGGCAACATGTCGCTTGTCGGTCCCCGCCCTCCGATTCCCTATGAAGTTGACCGGTACGACATCTGGCACAAGCGCCGGCTGTTGCCGGTGAAACCTGGAATAACGGGGTTGTGGCAGGTGACAGGCAGGAGCAGGGTGGGATTTGACGAGATGGTCCGTCTTGACCTGAAGTACGCAAGGTCCTGGTCCTTATGGCTAGATATCAAGATTCTGCTCCAGACGCCACGCGCCGTCATCGGCGGCAAAGGCGCTTTCTGAGCTATGAGCACTAATCGGGAGGTCCTTTTATGATTCGAGTTGGCGTTATCGGATACGGGTACTGGGGACCTAACGTTGTCCGAAATCTTCACAACCTAGATACGGTGGAAGTCGTGGCAATCTGTGACAGAAGCGACACGAGCATCCAACGAGCCAAGAGAGCCTATCCCCAGGTTCGAGTAACCACGGATGCTTCTGATCTGCTGCAGGCCACTGACATTGACGCGATCGCGGTAGTCACGCCGGTATGGACTCACTTCGACCTCGCCAAGAAGGCGCTGCAAAACGGCAAACATCTCTTTCTGGAAAAGCCATTTACGTCGACCTCGACGCAGGCGGAAACACTGATTGAATTGGCCGAGAGAAACAACCTGACGGTGATGGTGGATCACACTTTTCTATTCACTGGCGCCGTTCGGAAGATCCGCCAACTGGTTGAAGACAATACCCTCGGCAAGCTCTACTACTACGACTCCACACGCGTTAATCTGGGTCTGTTTCAGCATGACGTCAATGTGATCTGGGATCTTGCTCCCCACGACCTCGCGATTGTCGACTATTTGATCGGTCAAGAAGCCGAAGCAGTCGTCGCCACTGGGGCCGGGCACCTGAATGGCATGGCGGATGTCGCTTACATGACCGTTTACTTCCCGGACAATGTGATCGCCCATATCAATGTCAATTGGCTATCTCCCGTCAAAATCAGAACCACTTTGATCGGCGGCGAGAAGAAGATGCTGGTGTGGAACGACCTGGAGGCGGACGAGAAGATCAAAGTGTACGACCGTGGCGTGAAGATCGCCGGCCGCGAAGGCGTCTACGAGGCACTGGTAAGCTACCGCTCGGGTGATATGTGGTCCCCGAAGATCGAGGCCACAGAAGCGTTGCGCGAAGAGATGACGTATTTCGTCAACTGCATTGAGAGGAATGAACGTCCATTCAATGATGGGCGGGCCGGGCTGCGAGTGGTAAAGATGCTGGAAGCAGCCGAGGAGTCTCTTAAGCGCAAAGGCGAGGCGGTCTACGCATGAGCGATCATCGATGTATCTCCGGCGATGTAAAAGTTGGAGAGAACGTCAAGATCGCACAATTCGTTAATCTGTACGGCTGCTCTATTGGGAACGACACCAAGATCGGTGCATTTGTCGAGGTCCAGAAGAACGCCACGATCGGCAACCGCTGTAAGATCTCCAGTCATTCGTTCATTTGCGAAGGAGTGACCATTGAAGATAACGTCTTTATCGGTCACGGGGTAATGTTCATTAACGACACTTACCCAAGAGCGACGACGGACGGTGGGCAAATACAGACGGAGTCGGACTGGGCAGTTGAAAACACTCTGGTAGAGCGAGGGGCATCGATCGGATCTGGAGCAACCATTCTGGCGAGAGTCACCGTAGGTCAAAATGCGATCGTCGGCGCCGGCAGCGTCGTCACCAGGAGCGTAGCTCCAAACACGATCGTGGCCGGGAATCCGGCGAGGGTACTGCGCACTATTACAGCGAATCAGGCGGGAGGAGCCAGTGACTAAGCAGAGCGATCATATCCCATTCCTAGATCTAGTCGGGTTACATTCTGAGCTGAAGGACGAGCTCACGGAAGTCTTTCGGCTGACTTTGGACACGGCCGGGTTCATCGGCGGTCCAATGGTGCAGTCCTTTGAAGAACATTTCGCAACGTATTGCGATGCCCGGCACGCGGTGGGCGTAGGCAGCGGAACCGACGCTCTACGATTCGCCCTACTAGCTGTCGGCGTCCGGCCGGGCGACATCGTGATCACGGTGCCTAACACCTTCATCGCGACTACTGAGGCCATCTCGCAGGCCGGCGCTCGTCCACTGTTCGTCGATATCGATGAACGCACGTACAACTTGGACGTTGACCGTTTGCGGGAGTTTATCGCGACTTGTTGTGAATTTGATCCGATCGGTGGAAACCTGTTCGAGCGCGGGACGCGGGACATAGTCAGGGCGATCATTCCCGTGCACCTCTACGGCCAGATGGCAGACATGGACCCGCTCCTCGAAATCGCGGGGAAGTACAATCTCACGGTGATCGAGGACGCCTCACAGGCTCATGGGGCGGAATACTACTCACACAAAGAGAAGCGTTGGAGGAAAGCCGGCTCGATGGGCAGGGCCGCGGCATTCAGCTTCTATCCCGGCAAGAACTTAGGCGCCTGCGGCGAGGCTGGCGCCGTGACGACGAACGACCCCGAGTTAGCGAAGGCTGTCCGAATGCTTCGCGACCATGGTCAAGCGAAAAAGTACTACCACGATATCGAAGGCTACAATGGCCGCCTTGACGCCTTACAGGCCGGCATATTGAAGGTCAAACTTGCCCATTTGCCGAAATGGACAGAGCAGCGTCAAACCGCGGCTGCGACTTACAACCGCCTTCTTGCGCCGCTCGCGGACGACCTCACGCTGCCTTATGAGCCAGAGTGGTCCCGCGCCGTGTACCACATTTTTGCCGTTCGGACAAAGAACCGCCCCTTGTTGCAAGGCCACCTGGACGCGCACGGAATCGGTACGGGAATTCACTATCCCATTCCGTTGCATCTGCAGACTGCGTATCGCCATTTGGGTTATCAACCGGGTGCCTTTCCGGTCGCCGAGGCGGCAGCCTGCGAAGTACTGTCGTTGCCCATGTTCCCCGGCTTGAGCCTTGAGGCACAGACGCGGGTAGCTAGTAGCATCGCTGACATCCTGGACACAAACGGTCGCACGAACGAAGGTTCAGCCGTTGAGGCGCAGCTGACAGCGCCTGGCATATAGGCGTCATGGGGCGTACAGACCGAGCCAACTCGAATGCTGGTCCGGGAGTTTGCATTATCGTCGAGAACAACACTGTGCCGCCCGATCGCCGCGTTTGGCGAGAGGCCCGTGCTTTGACCGCGTCGGGATATCGAGTATGCGTGATTTGCCCGAAAGGGCGCGGATTTGAGCGTTCCCACGAAACCATTGACGGCATTGAAATCTATCGACACAGCCTTTGGACCGGCAGCGGCTTTGCCGGCTATTTCGTCGAGTATACGTGGGCTCTGCTCATGGAGTTCATCCTTGCCGTGCGGCTCTGCTTCCGCTATCGCTTCCGGATCCTGCATGCGTGCAATCCCCCCGACAATATCTTTCTCATCGCCTTGGCGCTGAGGTTATTTGGGGTTCGCTTCGTGTTCGATCAGCATGATCCTTTCCCGGAATTCTTTGAGGCAAGATTCGGTCGTGGCGGCATTGTTCGACGGTTCGTGGAACTGGCCGAAAAGTGGACGTTTCGCGCGGCTCACGCAACGATTGTTACTAACGAATCGTGCCGCGACCTGGCCGTCGGGCGCGGCGGCGTCTCGCCGAATCGATGCTTCGTCGTGAGGAACTGCCCTAGCTTGAAGGACTTTCCCCCGCGCCCGGCCCAACCTGAGTTGAAGCGCGGCTTCCGGCACATGGTAGTTTACGTGGGCATTATGGGATCCCAGGACGGCATCAATCTGTTGGTGGACTCTGTCCGACATATCGTCCAGGACAAGGGACGAAGAGATACCCTGTTCGTGCTGATTGGTCCTGGTCCTGAAGCCATTGCACAAGAATCGCGAGCCAACGCGCTGGGCCTGCAACCTTGGATCCACTTCACTGGGCCGCTTTATGGCGATGATCTGCGCGCCTATATGGCCACGGCGGACGTTGGTGTCTCCCCGGATCCAATCAACGTCTTCAACGACAAGATCACGATGATCAAAATTTTCGAGTACATGGCATGCGGCCTTCCCGTTGTGCTCTACGATTTGCAGGAAGGACGAAAGGCGGCCGGTGGCGCCGCCCTGTACGCGAAGGACAACAGCCCTATCGATCTCGCCGAACAGATCGATCAGTTATTGGAATCCGAGCCATTGCGACGCCGTCTGGGAGAGATCGGCAAAGAACGAATCTTGTCGGGGCTGAATTGGGAGTCCGAAACCAAGAGTCTCCTCGCCGCCTACGATGTCGCAAGCGCCTGACGGTTCGGAATTCTCACACCAGCCGCTTGGAGTGATCCGCAATTATGCAGCAGACTTCAAAATCTAATTTCGCCACCTCGGTCCGTCGACGTTTGAGGCCTTTTCGCAAACTCATCGACACAAGGCTGTGCCGCTACAGGATCGGCAACCTTCCACGCAACCAAAGCCTGAAAGAGGTTGTTGATTTTGGGCTTCGGGAGCGCGCGATCGGCGCGCAGCAGATACGCACCGAAATCATGGAGTTGGCGTCCCTCGTCGCAGCGGCGCGACCGGAGACGATTGTCGAGATCGGCACCTCACGCGGCGGCACTCTCTTCATGCTTTGTCGTCTAGCGCCCGCCTCCGCCACCATCGTGTCCGTCGACATGCCGGGCGCTGGATTTGGCGAAGCTTACACCAACGATCACGTCCAGCTGTTCAAGCTATTTCCCCGAGCGGGGCAAACACTTCATATCCTTTCCGCCGATTCGCACAGTGTGGAGACCGTGGCGAAAGTCAGAGAGGCGCTGGGCGGGCGTCCGATCGATCTATTGTTCATTGATGGAGACCACAGCTACGAAGGTGTTCGGAAAGACTTCGAAATGTACGCTCCTTTGGTTCGGCCGGAGGGACTGATTGCATTTCACGATATCGCCGACAGCACCAAGTTCCCGGATTGCGTGGTGAAGCGATATTGGGACGACATCAAATCCGATTATCGGCATCGGGAGATCATCGAAGACTCGAAGCAAGGATGGGCCGGAATCGGCGTCCTCTGGAAAGACAGCTCCGAGAGCAAGACAGTGGCATCAAAGGCCTGATTAGATAAGTTGGATTCGCCAGTACCACAAATATGCGACCGGAACATGCGACGGAAAGCAGCACTTTAGTGACAAGCGTCAAGTACCTTGTCATCACTCCTGCTCGTGACGAGGCCCAGCACCTTGAAGAAACCATACGGTGCATGGTGCGGCAGAGCATCCGGCCGGTGAAGTGGGTGCTGGTCAATGACGGCTCTTCTGACGGAACGGCCGCCATTATCGATTCATGGGCTTCGAGGGAACCCTGGATTATCGCGGTTCACCTCCCAGACCGGCGAGGTCAGTCCAACGCTCCGAACCGCGGCCAGCGAGCGCTAAAGGCGAAAGAGATTGAAGCTTTTTACGAAGGGTTCGGATTTGTTGCGTCGGAGGCTTGGGACTTTATCGTGAAGCTGGACGCAGACTTGGGCTTTGAGCCCGATTATTTCGAGCGATGTTTTGCCAAATTTAGAGACGAAGCAGGACTAGGCGTGGGGGGTGGCGTTATTTGCCATCTCGATGGGGAGCAATTGCAGGTGGAACGGACTCCGCGGTTCCACGTCCGAGGCGCGACAAAGATCTATAAACGCGCTTGTTGGGAAGCAATCGGCGGCGTGATCAACGGAGCGGGCTGGGACACCGTCGACGAAGTCAAGGCAAACATGCTGGGGTGGGCTACCCGCAGTTTTGAGGACTTGCGGGTTATCCACTACCGCCACACCGGTGCAGCAAACGGCGTTTGGAATAACGCAGTCAAGAACGGTGCGTGGAACTATTCCGTCGGATACCATCCTCTGTTCATGGTGGTGAAGTGCGCAAAGAACATCTTCGATAGGCCTTTCGGCATCCGCGGCATTGGGCTCTTCTGGGGCTTCGTCGGCGGGTACTTACGACGGTTGCCGCAGCTGGACGATGTGCGGGTCATAAGGTACCTTCGTCAGCAACAGATCCGCAAGTTGTCGTTCCGGGAAGGGATTTGGCACTGATACCGGACCCATCGGTGGCGCAGATGGATTTGCTTTCCATTGTCATCGTTAACTGGAATTCGTCCGACTTCGCGGTTGACTGCATCGCTTCGCTCCATGCGACAACCACCGATGTGCCCTTTGAGGTGATTGTGGTCGACAATGCCTCCACCGAGAATGTCAGCAGGATTGTCGATGTCCATCCCGGAGTACGGCTCCTCGCCTCGCATCAGAACCTGGGTTTCGCACGCGCTAACAACCTTGGCGTGGAACAAAGCCAAGGGCGCTGGATCCTATTTTTGAACCCCGATACCATCGTCCTGAAGAATGCAATTCGGGTCATGTTATCCAACCTGGAATCGCACGCCGAGGTTGGAGCGGTGGGTTGCCGCTTGCTGAACGGGGATATGACCCTTCAGATGTCGAGTGTGCAACGCTTTCCAACGATACTGAATCAACTCCTGAGCCTCGACGTGTTGAAGCGGCGCTGGCCTAAGGCGCGTCTTTGGGGAACCAGTGCATTATTCACAGATTCGCCGGTAGCCGTAGACGTGGTTTCTGGCGCGTGCCTAATGGTGAAACGTGAAGTTTTTGAGCAAGCGGGCCGATTCAGCCCCGACTACTTCCTCTACCACGAGGACACCGACCTCAGCCTGCGCCTT
>JBDTMC010000428.1:0-6866 GCA_039934475.1 Bryobacteraceae bacterium
AGCGCTCGCCATAGTGTTTCGAGGCCAGCAAACGGTCAATGAGTTTTTCGTACGCGTCGGGCGCGGAGTCGTTCACAAACTGATCGACGTCGGCGGGCGTGGGCGGCAAACCGGTGAGATCGTAGGTAGCGCGACGGATCAGCGTGCGGCGATCGGCCAGGGCGACCGGTTTCAACTTACGTTCCGCGAGTTTGGCAAGAATGAAGGCATCCACCGGACTGGTGGCGCCTTCCACTTTCGGGGGATCGGGACGCTTGATCTTTTTGAATGACCACCAGGAGGATTCCGTAGCCGTCGTTCCCGTCCATGCGGCGCCGCGTTCGATCCAGGTGCGTAGGGTAGCGATATCTTCCGCCTCCAAACCCCGTTTACCGGGCGGCATCTTCACGTCGCCAGTGCGCAATACGGCCGTGTAGATCAGGCTCTCAGAGGGCTTTCCCGGAACCAGGGCCGGCCCGCGGCTGCCACCCTTCAGCGCCGTCTCCCGTTGCCGCAAATCCAGACCACTCATCTGCGCCGCGCCGTGACACCCACCACAACTTTTATCGAGGATGGCTCGGGCCGCCTGAGGCGGTGGAGGGGTGATTTGTGCGGAGCAAAACCCCAGAGACACTACTAGTAAACCCAGCGCGCGCATTGATCCAGTTGTACTCCTTTAGCGATTACGTTGCAAGGACTGGCGTAATCACGGTGCCGTGGACATCGGTCAATCGGCGGTCGATTCCGTTGTGCCGGTAGGTCAGTTTGGTATGGTCAATGCCTAATAAATGAAGCACTGTGGCGTGAACGTCGTAGCAATACGTGGGGTTCTCCGAGGCTTTGTAAGACCATTCGTCTGTTGCGCCATAGGAAACGCCGCCCTTGACGCCGCCGCCCGCAATCCAGGACGTGAACCCGAACGGATTGTGATCGCGGCCCTTCGAACCCTGGCTGCACGGCATGCGGCCGAACTCCGTAGTCCAGTAGACAATGGTGTCTTCCAGCAGTCCCCGCGCTTTCAGGTCCTTCAGCAGCGCGGCGGCGGGGCGATCCATGCCCACGGCCATATTCTTGTGATCGCGCTTCAGATCCTCGTGGCTGTCCCAGTTGCGGCGCGGGAACCCGTTGTCGGCGCCGCTCCATACTTGGACGAAGCGCACGCCGCGTTCCAGCAGGCGTCGCGTAATTAGGCAATTGCGGCCGAGGTCCGCTGTGTGCGGTTCGTCAATGCCGTACAGCGCACGAGTGGCGGCCGATTCCTTCGAAATATCGAGCACCTCTGGCGCACTCAATTGCAGCCGCGCCGCCATTTCATAAGACGCGATGCGCGCCTCCAGGCGGGAATCGCCCTCGCGATCCGCCAGGTGTTCGCGATTCAATTTTTCCAGAACGCGCAAGCCTTCGGCGTCGCTCTCTTTCGTGATGAACTTGGCGTTCTCCGGCGGATAGAGATCGTATATCGGACTGGGCGAACTGGCGCGGATCATGGTGCCCTGGTGTGCCGCGGGCAGGAAGCCGCACGTCCAATTGCCCGGGCCGTTGGGCGCGAACCCACGGCCGTCCGGCAACACCACGAACGTGGGCAGGTTCTTGTTCATGCTGCCCATGGCGTACGATACCCAGGCGCCCATCGCCGGGAAACCCGGCAGCACAAATCCTGAGTTCTGCATGAACGTCGCCGGTCCATGGACATTGGATTTCGAGATCATGGCGTGGAAGAAGGCAATGTCGTCGACGCATTCCGCCAGGTTCGGTACCAGGGAGCTCACCCACTTACCGGATTGCCCATACTGCTTCCATTCCCACGGGCTGGCCATCACCGAACCGGGCGTGCTTTGGAACAATTCCACTTTGCCGCCGGGATCGAACTTCTCACCGTTCTTTTGAATCAGTAGCGGTTTGTAGTCGAAGGTGTCGCACTGGCTGGCGGCGCCCGACATGAAGAGCTGCACAACGCGCTTGGCCTTGGCCGGATGAGGCAGGCCCTTCTCGTCGGCCATCATCTGTGCCAGGGCGATACCACCCAGCCCGCCGCCATAAGTGAAAAGAAAGTCTCGCCTGTTCATTGCCGTTAGTCCACAAAAAGGAATTCGTTGCTGTTCAGCATCACGCGGCAGGCGTTCGCCAAACCGTATTGCTTCGCGTAAGCCGCGAGTTCCGTCTTCTCGTCGCCTTTCGGGTCGCGACCCAACGCCAACCGGAACATCCAATCGATCTGGCCCGGCAAATCCTGCGCCAGAACTTCCACCCGCTCCGCCAGATGCTGCGATTGCCGCACGAAGAGCGGATTGTTGAGCAACGCCAGCGCCTGGATCGCCGTCAGCGTGATATTGCGCTTGCCGGTCATGAGGGAAGGATCCGGGCAATCGAGGCGATCCATCAGCGGATCGGGCACGCTGCGAACTACGAAGCGATAAACGCTGCGGCGATAGCTGGCCGGGCTGTCAACGTCGAATTTCGTGTAGTCATAGGTCGGCGAATGGTCGTCTTTGAACAAGAACTGTTCGGCCGACGGGCCGCCCATCGTCAGGTCCAGTTTGCCGGATATGGCGAGTGCCGAATCGCGCACAGACTCCGCATCCAGGCGCGCCCGGTTCATACGCCATAGGAAACGATTATCGGCATCAGTCTTGGCGTTCGCCGCGTTGTTGGCGGAAGTCTGTTTGTAGGTCGCGCTCGTCACAATGAGGCGATGCAGGCTTTTCATCGATCCGCCGTTTTCGATAAGCTGACCGGCCAGCCAGTCGAGCAACTCGGGATGCGTAGGCAGCGAACCCATGTGCCCAAAGTCATTCGGTGAATCGACAATACCGGCGCCGAAATGGTAGTGCCAAACCCGATTCGCAATGGATCGCCAGGTGAGCGGATTCTTCGGGTCCGTCAACCATGCCGCAAGCGCGGCGCGACGCGCTCCTTCGTTGTCGGCATCCACCTGGAACCGCGAAGGTAGCGCAGAGACCGCAGTCAACGCACCCGGCTGTACCAGATTCTGCGGAGCATCCACGTTGCCCCGCGCCAGCAAGTACACCGGCCGCGGCCCCGGCGCGAACCGGAACGTGCCGATGGTGTCGAAACTGTTTGCCGCCGCGTATACCAGCTTCGGCTTTGGCAGCTCCGCAATCCGCTTATCGACATCGGCGAGCTTGGCCGTACCCTCTGCAATCCCTTTGCGCGTTGCATCGTCCAGCGCGGCTTCTACCAGCGCTTTGCGCTTCTCGCCGAGGGCGTCCGCCTGCTTGCGTTTTTCCTCGTCCGGCTTCTCAGCGTTCTCTTCGCGCAACTGCTGAATCTGTTTTGCCAATGCTTCGATCTCTGGCGTCGACGTACTGTCTTTCTTGTCCTGAAATGGCCGCAGCGACAACATCGCCGCACGCCGTTCCGCTATCAACGGCAATCGTCGCTGGTACAAGGCCGGATCGTCGTCATACGGCCGGTCCGCGCGATCCACTCCGGCGAAGACCGCCTGCAAGCTGTAGTAATCCTCCTGCGGAATCGGGTCGAATTTGTGGTTGTGGCAGCGCGCGCAATGGACGGTATTGCTGGCCAGGCCCGACATCACCGTCATTACCATATCGTCCCCGTCCAGCAGCCGTGCGATCTTGCGGTCCGTGGTTCCATCGCGCAGTTCCGCGTTGCCCACGTAGTCCCACGGCCCGGCGGCGATCATGCCCAAAGCCACCACACCTTGCGGATCGCCAGGGTACAAGACATCGCCGGCCAACTGCTCTTTCACAAATCGCGCGTACGGTTTGTCCTCGTTGAACGAGCGAATGACATAATCGCGATACGGCCACGCCGTGCGGCGCGCCTTGTCCTTGTCGTAGCCGTGCGATTCACCGTAATGAACCACATCCAGCCAGTGCCGGCCCCACCGTTCGCCATAGCGCGGCGAAGCCAGCAGGCGATCCACTAACCGCTCATAAGCATCCGGCTGACGGTCGTTCACAAAGGCCTGGATTTCCTCCCAGGACGGCGGCAAGCCATGCAGGTCGTAGGTCAGGCGGCGAATCAACGTGCGCCGGTCCGCCTCGGGCGATGACGTCAGACCTTTCTCTTGCAGCTTGGCCAGGATAAACGCGTCGATGGGATTCGTCGCGCCCGCTGGCGGAGCCACTTTGGACAATGGCCGCAAACTCCACCAGACATCGGAAACGGAATCGTTCTTGGCGCCCTCCGTAATCCACCGCGTCAGCATCGCCACTTGCGCCGCGGTCAAGGGCGCGCCCGATTTTGGCATACGCGGCTTCTCACCGCTCACCACGGCAGGCAGCGACGCCAGCACTTTGGCCACGCCGGCATGACTGGTGAGCGAAACGCCGCCCGCGCCACCGCTTGCGCCGTGACACATGGCGCAACGCTGCGCCAGCAACGGCCGAACGTCTCTATCGAAGCTGACCGGCTGCTGCGCGGTCGCGCCTGCTGCGAACAGGATTAGAAAAGTAATTCCACGAAACGGCATCTTCCCTCTGCAACCTTCGCCTGGAACTTGATGCTACCGCTTAAACAGGGCGTTTACCAACGCCTCCACAAAGAAGTAGTCGCCCCACATCGCCGATTCGTCGATGCCCAGGCTGCGGTTCATATGATACACGCCGCCCTTCAGAACTCCGTCCCGTTCCTCGTCGGTGCTCACCAGGTATTGGTCGCAGAGCGAGCGGAGGATGCGGATGGCGGTGTTCCAATAGAAGTGGCCTTTCACCGGATCAGGCAGGATACGGCACAGGCGGAGTAACCCCGAAGCGGCGATGGCGGCGGCCGATGTGTCCACGATCTTGCGGGTCTCGGCAGGCGCCTGGAAGTCCCAGGGAGGAACACCGTCTGACGGGCAGTGCGTGATGTAGTAATCGGCGCAGCGCTCGGCGGTCTCCAACAGGCGGGGATCGCGGCTATAGTCATAGCAGGTGCTGAATCCGTAAATCGCCCATGTCAGTCCGCGTGACCAGCACGAATCGGAACGAAAGCCCTGGTGGGTGGTCTGCTTGAGGAATTCACCAGTCGATGTATCGAAGATGCCTTCCTGGCCGA
Source organism: Bryobacteraceae bacterium (assembly GCA_039934475.1). Taxonomy (GTDB): domain Bacteria; phylum Acidobacteriota; class Terriglobia; order Bryobacterales; family Bryobacteraceae; genus JBDTMC01. Next base: position 5,005 of record JBDTMC010000428.1, read on the forward strand.
CGGAGCCGTCGCCACGAACCAGATACCGCCGCGTAGTGAGGCAGTGGCGTACGGCGATGTCCCGCAGCCGCCTGTCTCCGCTTTCCCGCGCCGCATAGAACACCAGCCCCACGTTCATCATGAGGTCGATGAACAACGAATTCTCAGCCACAAAGGAACGTAGATACTGGCCCTTCTCCTGGAAACGTCCTGCCAGCGTGCGCCCCGCCTGCATCAGCACCACGTTCAATTCGGAAGCCTTCGTTGCCTGATACCAGCGGTAGTAGCTGGAAAAGAAGATGAAGCCCAGGTCGTGCACATCCTGATCGTGCTGGCGCGATTCCAGCGGCTGCGAATATTCCGCCGCCTTTTGAAACCAGAACGAGGGATCGGGCGCCGCTGAGCCGTTTACCGCGTGACGCTTGTTCAGTAGACCGCGCTTATGGAAGATCCACATCATGCCCGGCAGGAAGCCGTCGCACCAATGCGTCCCGGGCGGACCTTCGTGCTTCCAGCGGCCATCGGTGGTGTACATCGGATAGAAGCCCGGTGCACCCTCAATCAGCGTCTTCACCTGCTTTTCGGCCAAATCGAGTGCGCCGTTGAACAAGCTCTTATCGGTATCCAACTCAAACTGAATCACTGCGTCTCCTTGGCGACTGCTTCGGTTCGCCATACCGTGCGAATGTTCAGGCGACCGCGCGCTCCTGAACCTCCGATGACTACAAATACATTGCGCGCGCCAGGCAAGTGACTTCGCGCCCGAGTCGCCAAACTCTGGTTCGGAGCCAGCCTCCAGTTCTCCAATACACCGAACGTGCCCGCTTCCATCAGGTGGGCCTTTACCGCGCCCCGCTTGCCAGGAAACTCAATCTCGGTCAGCTCGAAACCGACCAGCATGGCGCCGGTCACGCGGTCCAGTTCCAAGTACGAGATACGCCCTGTCACAGCGGCGTTCTTCGGTATCACAATGTCCTTCTTCTGCTTACAATCCCGGGCCACCTTGCCAAAAAACTGGTCTCCAATGACGGCCTCAGACAAAGCGGGCGCCTTTTCAATGTACACTTCCAGATCGAGCGCGGCCGGAACATCGAACTCCGTGGTAACCACCGGCGTCGGCGCGTTACCCGACGGAGGATCGTCAAAAACCAGCGTCGATTCCCCGCTGTACTGGCGGCAACTGGAAAGCTGCACGCGGTTGCGGCTTTCATTGCCCAACAGATCGAGCATCACCATCTCAGAGGCGCTGGGCAACAGATAGTCGCTATCTCCGATTCGCACCCGCCCATACTCCATGGAGTCGGAAGTGCTTGAAATCGGGACATTGGCGGGGATCTCGGTGGCAATCACCTCAAGCCGAATCAGATCGAGCGTCTGCGCATCCACCCAGAATGATCCGTGGTAAGCAGCGATGCCAGTCTGCACGCCCACACGCAGGCCCAGTCCGCTGCTCAGTCGCGGTACACGATACTCAAACCGAATGGTGTTGCGGCCTTCTCGCACTTCCTTGCCGGCGTAGGTGAACAAGGCGCCGCCGCCAGTGAAGACAGCTTTAGCGTGGAGTGCGAAATTGCCGTTGCCGATGGCGCCGCCTGTGACCATTTCGCTCAGTTCGCGTTCCTCGAATTTCCGCTCTCCGGGCCACGCGAACAGTTCCTTGCCCCCTGCCAGCGCCACCTCCAGGCGAACGGTGTCCACCAGCTGCCAGCGCTTGGAAGGCTTCAGCCTTTGGGAACGCTCAATGATCTGCGTGCAAGTGTAGTTGGGCAGGCCGGAGAGGTTCTCACGCATTTTCTCTTTGATGCGCGCGAGCAGAAGAACTTCGGGCGGCAGGGTGGGCGATTCCGGCGGAGATTGACATAGCCCCGCCGTCGCCAGCAACA
>JBDTMC010000429.1:0-6829 GCA_039934475.1 Bryobacteraceae bacterium
AACGCTTCTCAGGAGGCTATGAATAGTTCTCGGTCCCGCCGAGTGCGAAGACTCCGTCCGATGGCGGAGGGTGACCCGCTGGCTCCCTACATCCAATACAATATTTTAATGATCATGGTGGATCAGATGAGATATCCAACATGGTTCCCCGGTGGCAATGCTTCATCCGTGTATGGCACGTTTCCGAATATCGGTTGGCTACGTTCCAGGTCGTTCGAGTTCTCAACTACTATCCGGCTGCGACCAATTGTACGCCTTCGCGGGCATCGCTACTTACCGGGTTGTACTCCCAGCAGCAGTAACTGTTTGAGGGTTGCGTGGACAGCAATGGCTACTCCATGAACACCGGCTTTTACAACATCGGGAGTGCTCTCAGTGAATCCGCGGGTTGTCCGGCGTGGTTAACGCCCGCCGGCCGGTCGAAGTATGATACGGCGTGGATTGGGAAGTGGCACTTGTCCAATGTGCAGACCAGCGGGGCGCCAGAGGACGGCCTTATCTCACAGTATGGGTTCACGAATTTGAAGTCCATCCCCGACGCTCCTGCCGGTATCGCCTCTCCCGCGGGGTGGGTGAACGAGGGAACCGAAGGCGGACCGATCACCACCACAAAATTCGGCGCCGAGAACTATCTCTCCGACCAGTCAGTATCGAGCAGGTTTGAGACTTGGGCGGCGGATAAGGCATCGACTGGCCAAACCCCATGGTTCTGCGGCGTGAGTTTCGTCAACCCGCACGACATTGCCTTCGGCCCCTACTGTTTTGGTCTCACCAGCGGCGATTTTCAGCCGCCTGCGTTGGCGGGTCCTGGATTCCATCAAGGCCCTGTAGAATACGCGGCACCGCCGGTGGGCGGGGACCCTACCAAGGACATACCCGCGCAGAGCTCCTACAACATCTTCACCGCCAGCGCTCTGCCCAAGGATGCTGGTTTGGGGACCTGGAATGGCGATGACTCCTTGGCGTATACGGCGTACGCGTCCAGCGGAAAACCCGACTTGCAGCTTACATTCCGGCAACTTGTATATAAACTGGACGGCCGCGTCGTTCCTAAATTCACAGACGCGACGAAGTGGCAAAACGGCTGGAACACGTTTCTCAACTACTACTATTGGATGCACGCCTGTGCTGACATTCAGGTCGGCCGTGTGCTCACCAGCCTGAGTGCGGGAGGACGTACGCTGGGCAATAATACCGTGATTCTCTTCCTCTCGGATCACGGTGAGTATGGCGGGTCGCATGCGCTGGCCGGGAAGGGCGGAGCCGTATACGACGAGTCGATACACGTTCCTCTATATATCAGCTATCCATCGCAGCGAACGACGCAAACGCAGGTGAAATACCGGTCCCAGATGGTATCGAGCGTCGATTTGCTGCCCTTCATCCTGACATTGGCGTGCGGTTCGCCGACGTATTGGAGCCAAACTGGAAAGCCGTTCACCTATTTGGGCGGTCGGGAGTCCGTTTATGATTTTTTATTTACAGCCACACCCACGCTCCGACGGACAGTGACGGTGGGCGGGACGACTCTACAGTACATCCTGCATACTTACGATGAGGGCAGCGCGCAGGGCGGAACAGCTCTCGACTTAACCTACTCTGCTGCCACGCCACCTCCTCCGGGCCATATCATCTGTATGAGAACGCAGACCAAGGACAGCGCCGGGAATTACGCCGGCGCCAAGATTGCCAAATATAGCTTTTGGCAGTGTGGAACGACGCTCCCCGATACGGCTCAACCGCAACAGTATGAGTTTTACGATTATCTGGCGGCGTCTGGCTCCGGTCCGGGCAATTTAAATGAATTAGGAAACGATTACTTCACTTCCACTCGCTACAGCGCCTTCAAGACAGCCTTCGATGGGGTGCTGTCGGGCACTGAGTTGTATGGCGCGCTGCCAGGAACTCTGAGTACAGTCCAAGCTCAAGCACGAACCTTGTATCTCTCGATCTATGGCTCAGGATGCTAGTTTACTCGAGGTGGGCCGGGATTTTCTGTCCCGGCTCTAGAGTGAGAAACCATATGAGAACCAAGACTCGGACTGTCCTACTCGTCTTATTGCTTTCCCTGGGCCTGCAGGCCCAGAATTTCGGCGCGCGGAAGGACTACTACGCGGTGGGCCAACCTTATCCCTGTGTTTTCGATGCTAACGGAGATGGGATCCCCGACGTCATCACGACCGCGATTGGTGGAGTGCAATCGAGTTTCGGGAATGGCGACGGATCCTTTCGCAATGGACCGATAACCAGTGTTCCCGGGTATTCGATCGCAACCTTGGCGTGGGGAGACTTCAACGCCGACGGTAGACCCGACTTGGTAGCCGGAGCTCAGCGTCAATCGGACTTTCAACAGGGCTTTGGCGTGCTCTTGGGTCGTGGTGACGGTACGTTCTTGGACCTCGCCTTCTATCCAGCAGCGGACACGATCTATGGTGTCGGACAAATGCTAGCGGCGGACTTCAATCGTGATGGCAAACTCGACGTGGTCAGTGTTTTTTCGTGGGGCACACAGACGGGAATCGGGTTTTCGGCGGGTCGGGGGGACGGTACGCTCAGCCTGCCTGTGATGATACCCATTCCTACTTTCGCTGCGTTCCCGATCGCAATGGGTGATTTCAACCGCGATGGGAGTCTGGACATCGCGTTGACAGGTCCAGATGGGGTTTGGACCATGCAAGGGGATGGCAAAGGGGGATTCGTACCAGGCGAACTAATTCCCGCCGTGGATATGAGCGGTGTCGCGGCGGGAGATGTTAACGGCGACGGCTTCGACGACATCATCGCGACAAGCGTAAATGGCGATCTGGGATGGGTGGCGCTCGGTAAGGGAGACGGCCACTTTCAAACCGCCAGCCGCTTCGTGCTTCCTGGCGGAGGGTCGGGCGGGGGGCGGCTCGCCCTTGTCGATGTGAACGCCGACGGGTTTTTAGACGTGGTCAGCGGCAGCGTCTACGTTGCCTTCGGAAAGGGAGATGGCAGCTTCGAACTGCCGAGGTTTTGGCCCACGACCTCTTTTTCTAGCAGTTTCGCGGCCGCACGGCTGAGAAAGAACGGTCCGGTGGACCTTATTGTTCAAGGCACGCGCGATTTCTCTGCGCTGCTCAACAAGGGCAACGGCACCTTCGAGGAAGGGCTGCTGTATCCCGCTGGAGCGCCGGGCTGCGTTGCGGTGGCCGACTATAACATGGATGGACAGTTGGACGTAGCCGTCGCGGATGCCAGTTTGGGCGTAATCCGGATTCTGAATGGGACGGGGTCCCCGAAGGCTCCTCTCGTCTACCACGGAAAGGTTCCTTTCTTCCCCAGTTGCATCTACTCGGCCGACATGAACGGGGATGGCTTGCCGGACCTGGTGGCCACTAAGAGCCCGAACGCGCTCAGCACCACGGTCCTGGTGTTTCCAGGGCACGGCGATGGAAGTTTCGGTTCCCCCTCCACGTTGAGCTATGGTTTCAGTTCCCCCGATCTGACGTTCGGCGACCTGAACGGAGACGGGAAGATGGATATCATTCTGTCGCTCGGCTATGTCCTTTACGGCAACGGGGACGGGACTCTGCAGCCGCCGCTTCGGATTCTGCCGACGACCGTTGGTCCTGTAGATGTGCAGGCCAGCGACTTGAATGGCGACGGCAAACTCGACCTCGTGTTTTGCACGGGGAACAAGCGGACGGTATGGGTGGGCCTGAACCAGGGCGGTGGAACAATGCAATATAGCCAATACGAGGTCCGTGAGCCGGGGAGCGCGGTTGTGGCCGACTTCACGGGCGACGGTATCCTCGACCTGGCGATCGCCAATTACCCGTCCATGATCACTCTCCTGAAGGGGGTGGGTGACGGCACCTTCGTCCCCGGTGGAACATTCTCCGATCCCGCACTGCCGGGTACCTCCTTGGTGCGTCTAGGAGACTTCAATCGCGACGGGAAACCGGACCTGGCGGTGGCCAACGGCGGGGACGGGAATATCGCCATCCTGCTCGGACATGAGGACGGTACCTTCACACGGTCGCAGTTGCTCGGTGTCTATCCCGGTTTCACCACAATGCACACGGTGAGCCTGCACGGGCATCCGGGCGGACTGCCGAGAGACATCGTTGCCACCGCGGGACCAGATCTGTGGGTGCTGATCAACTGGGCCCCGTCCGCCGCACCGTAAAGCGATCCAAGTTTCAGGAGAGCCATGCCTATTCTGGTGAACGGCGAAGTTGTGCCCGATGCCTTGATCCGTGCCGAGGAGCAACGAGTCCGCGTTCTTCCCGAGTGGAAAGCCGCTGAGGAGCATCCGGAATTCAAGATGCGGCTCCGTGCCGCGGCGGAAGACGGCGCCATCAACCGCGTGGTCCTGGCGCAGGCGGCAGCCCGCGTGACGGCGCCGCTGGATGAAACGGAAATCGATCACGAACTGGCCCGCCAGACGGCCGCCGGCGGATGCCGGTCTGCGTTCGATGCGCGGGAGTTGCGCTCGAACATCGCCAACACATTCCTCACGGAGGCCGTGATTCGCGATGTGGCCGGCCCGATGAGTCTGCCTTCGGAGCGGGACATTCGTAAGTTCTACGAAACGAACCGCGGCGAATTCCTGCAGCCGGAATCCGTCAAGGTCGCTCATGTCGTGAAGCACGTGGATGAGCGGTGTGGCGAGACCGAAGCCAGCCGGGTCATCGAAGAGGCGCAAGGCGAACTGGAGCGCGGAACGCCTTTCGACGCCGTTGTCCTGAAGTATTCGGACTGCAAGGAGAACCACGGCGAACTGGGCTACTTCGCGCGCGGAGTGATGGTGGAAGAGTTCGACCAAGCGGTGTTCGCCTTGCGGCCCGGAGAGCGAACCGGCATCTTTCGGACCCCCTTCGGTTTCCACATTGCCGAGATGCGCGAACGGCGCGCCCCGATGGTTGTGCCCTTCGGTGAGGTACGCGCGGATATTGAAAAGGCGCTGATCTTCGGAGCCAAGCGGGAAGCCTTCGAGCGGGCCATAACAAAGCTGCGGGGGCGTGCGGAGATCCGCAGGATTTCGCGCGCCGAGGCGCAGAAGTTACAGCCGCGAGCAAGCGGAGCGGGTGCATGAGCGATTCTGAGCCGCGCTGTTGCGCGCCGACCCGACGGCATTTGTGCGATCTGCAGGTCTCAAGCCGCCAGTCAGCGGAACGAGTTCTCGCCACGAAGGGCTCGACGGAGAACATGGTTCGCCTTGACGGTGGATGGCCCCTGCTGGGAAGTGACCTACCCGAGGCATTTCCGCATGACGGCGAGTCACCCGTCCGGAAGGTTTGGGTGGATCCGTTCTTCATTGCAAAGCATCCCGTAACGAACGAAGAGTTTGGCGAGTTCGTAAAGCGCAGCGGGTATGTGACTGAGGCGGAACGCGAAGGATGGTCGCTGGTGTTTCGCAACCACATCGCCGAAGACAAGAGAATGATCGCCGTGCCGGGAACGCCGTGGTGGTTTCGAGTCGAAGGCGCGGTGTGGTCGCGGCCTGTCGGTCCCAGGAGTGACGTGGACGCCCTGCCCCATCATCCGGCGGTGCAGGTCTCGTGGAACGACGCCCGTGCTTATTGTGAGTGGGCCGGGGTACGGCTGCCGACGGAGGCCGAATGGGAATTTGCAGCACGCGGCGGTCTGGAACAGAAACGCTACCCGTGGGGCGATGAGCTGACACCAGAAGGCCGGCATATGTGTAATGTGTGGCAAGGGTCGTTTCCCGAACTGGACTTGGCGGAGGACGGGTTCTCGACGACGGCTCCGGTGGAGAGCTTTGCACCAAACGACTTTGGCCTCTACACTGTGATCGGCAACACGTGGGAATGGTGCTCGGATTTTTTCGATCCCCTATGGCGGAGGACGGAGACGCGAGTTAACCCTCAAGGGCCACTCCGAGGAAGCGGCCGAGTGTTGAAGGGCGGATCGTATCTTTGTCATGAGAGCTATTGCTATCGGTATCGCAATTCCGCCCGCACTTACAATAGCGAAGATACTGGGACGACAAACATTGGATTTCGCGTCGTGAGGGACGTTAAACCCCTTAAATAAAGACCGGTTGCGCTGCGGCCGAACAACCGCGATTCTCACAGGGCCACGGCGAAGTCAAATCCCGCCTGTGCCTTTGCGACGAGCGCCCGACCGCGACCGACTACAATCGTCTGTCGACATGCCAGCCTCTGCGAGGGCTGCCCCTGGACCGCTCACCCGATTTGATGACGCAACTGAGAAATATCAATAACCATAGCTAAACTAACGACTTGCAGGCATTCTGGGCAATCCCGCCAATCCGAAATCGCAGCTCCGGCTGCTACCCTATCCTGCGGAGGTTGAATCTCATGGCGACAGCGGCGCAAACGCGGGCCAACCAGGAAAACGCGAAACAATCCACCGGCCCCAAGACCCAACAGGGGAAGGCTAAGGTAGCCGGCAACCACATTACGGATGGTCTCTTCATTCGCCGGCACCTGATCTTGCCAGGGGAGGATCCCGCCGAGTACGACGCACTCTTGGCTGACAGTGCTGGCGAAAACCGCATCGAGTTGGCCGAATGTGAATGGAGAATTCACCGTTGTCAGCGCGCCGAAGCCGTTCATCGACGCGAGAAACTTCTCCTTCTCGCCGCAAAACAATCCCCAATCTCCGCTGTCACTTCAAAGCCAATTCCAGAGCCACAAGTTCCACCGCCCGCCACCATTTCCCAACCAATCAGCGAGATTTCGGCAAAACAAACCCAATCCCCAATCGTCACTTCAAACCCAAATCCAGTGCCGCCGCCAAACACTTCAAAGCCAATTCCGTCCTCCGTCACTTCAAACCCAATTCCCACAACCCCAACACCCACAATCACCTACGG
>JBDTMC010000430.1:0-6803 GCA_039934475.1 Bryobacteraceae bacterium
GCCATACGTTACTCAGTATGCCACATTGCGGTTCGCTGTCAAGTACTTTGTGCTATAAAGTCAAAGGCGAATTGCTGCTCTATCGCCGGTTCTTCGGGCTGGTACTCGGCAAAGCGGCGCGACAGGCCGTGGCGTTGCCGCACAGTCTCCAATCGCTCCTGGATTCGTTTCGGGTAATCGCCGCTGAGGTGGGGCGATTCCGTGAATCGTTCGCGATAGCGCCGGGCAAGATGCGGAAACTGCTTCTCCAAGAACGGGAAGAACACCTTCTGCGCGCACGGTTGCAGAAAGACGACGTTGCCGCCGTAGGTGGAGGCGCCCGCCTCACGAGCGGCCGCCGCCACGGCGTCAAGCATCTCTTCGCTGTCGTTGATCAGAGGAAGGATAGGCGCGGAGAACACGCCGACGCGGAGGCCGGCGGCGGCAAGTTGCCGCACAGCTTCCTGGCGCAGATCGGGTCGCGGCGCGTAGGGCTCCAGCAGCCGCGCCAGTTCGGTGTCCATGGTCGTAATGGTCAAGTGGGCCGACAGCCGGTTGCGCCGCCCGATCTCGGCAAGCAGCGCGGCGTCACGCGCGATGAGGTCCGACTTACTGATGATCCCCAGTTTGCGGCCACGCTCGCCGGCGAAGACTTCAAGGATCTTGCGGGTGACTCCGTAACGCCGTTCGGCCGGCTGGTAGGGATCGGTAGCGGTGCCGATGGCAATGGTCTCTGTCCGTGGGATCTTGCGCAGTTCGTCGCGGAACGCAGCAGCCGACCACTGCTTGGCGAAGATGCGTTCTTCAAAGTCGCGGCCGTCGCGCAGTTCCATGAATTCATGGGTGTAGCGCGCGTAGCAGTATTTACAGCCGAACTCGCAGCCGCGGTACGGATTGATGGTCCACTGAAACGGGACCCGCGTACTCGTGCAGCGGTTGATGAATTTCCTGGTGGGGAGCTCGAAATACTGCACGCGGCGCTTGGCCTCGAGAAGTTCGCTTTCAGAGGCCAAGCGGGCGATGCCGATGAGTGGATGGGGAGAATCACCAGAAATCACGGCACCCTCGTTACAGACAGTTTCGCCCTTTGTTCGCCATTTGTCAATGCGATGTCTGCTGTAATGGGAGATCTGCGATGATCCTCGACGCCGGCGCCCGCTACCTGGGCCGCAACACATGCCGTTTTCGGGTCTGGGCTCCCTCTGCGGAAGCGGTCGGCTTGCGCCTGCTGGAGCCGCACCAGGCACTCCACGCGATGACACCGCTTGGTGACGGCATTTTCGAGTTGACCTTGGAAGGCGTCTCCCCCGGAACGCTCTACGGCTACCGCCTGCCCTCGGGAGTCGAACGGCCTGACCCCGCTTCGGCCCTCCAGCCGCGCGGCGTCCACGGCCCCTCGGCTGTAGTGGATCCGGGCTTCGCCTGGAGCGACCGGGAGTGGAAGGGACTAGACCAAGACAAGTACATCCTCTACGAGGTGCATACCGGCGCCTACACTGCGGAGGGGACCTTCGATGCCATCGTGCCCTACCTCGACGACCTGGCTGACCTGGGCATCACGGCCATTGAGTTGATGCCAGTCGCTGCGTTTCCAGGCTCGCGGAACTGGGGTTACGACGGCGCCTTTCCGTATGCGGTCCAGGCCAGTTACGGTGGACCTTCCGGCCTGAAACGGTTTGTGAACGCCTGCCACGCGCGCGGCTTGGCGGTAGCGCTGGATGTCGTTTACAACCACCTCGGCCCGGAAGGCAATTACCTCAGCGAGTTCGGCCCCTACTTCAACCCGCTGCACCAAACGCCGTGGGGCGCCGCGTTGAACTTCGATGCCGCAGGCAGCGAGACTGTGCGCGCCTACTTCATCGAAAATGCGCTGCGCTGGGTGAACGAGTTTCACATCGACGCGCTGCGGCTGGACGCCATCCACGCCATCATTGATGATTCGCCCACCCACATCTTGCAGGAGTTGTCAGGCCGGCTACAAGGCCGCGCGCTGCTGATGGCAGAAAGCGACTTGAATCAGGTGCGGGTGATTCAACCTCCGCCGCACGGCTTGGGCATGAACGCCCAGTGGAGCGACGATTTTCACCATGCGCTGCACGTCACGCTGACCGCTGAGACCAACGGCTATTACGGCGACTACAGCGGCTTCCCCGACCTGGTGGAAGCATGGGCGGAAGGCTTCGTCTACGCGGGACAATATTGCCCGCACAGGCGACGTCATCACGGGACTTCGTCGGCGCAGGTGGAGCCATCGCGGCTCATAGTCTTCTCTCAGAACCACGATCAGGCCGGCAACCGGTTCCTTGGTGAGCGACTGGCCCATCTGACGGATTTCGAAAGCGCCAAGCTGGCAGCCGCGACAGTGATCCTGTCCCCCTACCTGCCGCTGCTGTTCATGGGTGAGGAGTATGGAGAGACCGCTCCCTTCCAATACTTCGTCAGCCATGAGGATGCCGATCTGATTGAGGCCGTCCGCCACGGACGCCGGGAGGAATTCGGTCACTTCGCCTTCGATGGCGAAGTTCCGGATCCGCAGTCCGAAGCAACGTTTGCGCGTAGTAAACTGAATCACAAACACGGAACGCTGCGGCAGTTTTACCGCGAGTTGTTGTGGCTGCGCCGCCGGCAGCCCGCACTAGCGGAGTTGAAGCGTAGCCAGATGGAATTGGCCGCGTTTCCCGATGAGCAGGTTTTGACAGTAACCCGGCGGTCCGCGGCAGGCCCTGAGATCCGGGTTATCTTTAATTTCAATCGGAGCTTCGCGTCGCTGGCCTCTGTCGTGCCCGGCGGCGACTGGTCCACGCTGCTGGATTCAGCCGAACGGATTTGGGAAGGGCCCGGATCCGAGTATCCCAATAGCTTGAGTCCGCGATCGGTGGTTGTAATCGCGAGCAAGACAGAAACCACATGAAATATCTCTGTATTCACAGTCATTTTTATCAGCCGCCACGGGAGAACCCATGGCTGGAAGCGATTGAGTTACAGGACTCGGCGTATCCGTATCACGACTGGAACGAGCGCATCAACGCGGAGTGCTATGCCACCAACGGCGCCTCGCGAGTGCTGGACAGCGAGAACCGCATTTTGCAGATCGTGAATAACTATTCGCGGATCAGCTACAACTTCGGGCCGACGCTGCTTTCGTGGCTGCAGGAAAAAGCGCCCGGCACCTACCGTTCCGTTCTGGAGGCCGACCGCGAATCGGCCGTGCGCTTCTCCGGACACGGGTCGGCAATCGCACAGGCGTATAACCACATCATCATGCCGCTGGCCAACCGGCGGGACAAGATAACCCAAATCCGCTGGGGCATCCGCGACTTTATGCACCGTTTCCAGCGGCCTCCGGAGGGGATGTGGCTACCGGAAACGGCGGTGGACAACGAATCACTGGAGATCATGGCGGAGCATGGGATCAAGTTTACGATTCTGGCTCCCTACCAGGCGCGGCGGGTGCGGCGGTTAGGAGGACGGTCGTGGCGAGACACGGCTGGCGGGCGGATCGATCCGACGATGCCCTACCGCGTGAAGCTGCCGGCGCATAGCATCGACGTGTTCTTTTACGACGGCCCGACTTCAAGAGCAGTGGCCTTTGAAAGGCTGCTCGAGAATGGCGAGCGGTTTGCGCACCGGCTGCTGGACTCGGTGACGGAAAATGCGCAGTTCGCGCAGTTGGCCCACATCGCGACGGATGGCGAGACCTACGGCCACCATCACCGGCACGGGGAGATGGCTTTGAGTTACGCGCTGGGCCACATTGAATCCAATCGCCTGGCGCAGCTCACTAACTATGGTGAGTTTCTGGAATTGCATCCACCTACCTATGAAGCGGAGATCTACGAGAACACAGCGTGGAGTTGTTCGCACGGTGTGGAGCGGTGGATCAGTAACTGCGGCTGTAACAGCGGAGGGCGTCCGGGATGGAACCAGGAGTGGCGGCGCCCGTTACGCGAAGCGTTCGACTGGTTGCGCGACCGCATCGCCCCGACGTATGAAGGGCGCGCGGGCCTGCTGCTGGGGGACCCCTGGGCCGCACGCAACGACTACATTCAGGTGGTACTGGATCGGAAGCCGGAATCCAAGGCTCACTTCCTGCGCCAACATGCCATACGAGCGCTGGCGCCCGAAGAAGAGGTACAGGTGTGGAAGCTGCTCGAAATGCAGCGCCACGCCATGTTGATGTACACCAGCTGCGGCTGGTTCTTCGATGAATTGAGCGGTATTGAGACAGTACAGGTGATCCAGTACGCCGGGCGCGTAGTTCAACTGGCTGAGGAACTGTTTGGTGAGGCGCTGGAAGAAGGCTTTTTGGAGCGCCTGTCGCAAGCCAAGAGCAACCTCGCCGAAGAAGGCGACGGACGGAAGATCTATGAGAAATCCGTGCGTCCGGCGATGGTAGATTTGCGGAAAGTAGGCGCTCACTACGCGATCAGCTCGATGTTCGAGCGGGAACGCGAGAAGCTGCATGTGTACTGCTACCAGGTGGAGCCGGAGGACTTCAAGCTACTGCAATCCGGATCGATGAAGCTGGCCTTGGGGCGGGCGCGGTTCACCAGCGATATCACCCAGGAGAGCGATCTTCTAACCTTTGGCGTGCTGCACTTCGGCGATCACAATTTAGCCGGGGGTGTGAGGACCTATCAAGGGGGGGAGCATTACGAGTCGATGGTGGCTGACATCCGCGGCGGGTTTGCGCGAGCCGATGTGCCGGAGGTGCTGCGCCAGTTGGATTCCGGTTTCGGAAAGAACGTGTATTCGCTGAAGACGATGTTCAAAGATGAGCAGCGCAGGATCACCCAGATTCTGGTGGATTCTTCTTTGGACGATGCGGGCGATGTGTTCCGCCAACTCTATGACCGGTACGCACCGATGATGAGTTTTCTGGCGGACCTGGCGGTGCCGCTGCCGAAAGCTCTGCAGAACATTGCCGAATACGCCATCAATAGCCGGCTGAGACGGGCCGTGCTTGCAGAGACGCTGGAGCTGGAGCGAATGCAGGACGAAATCCAGGAAGCGAGTTCGCGGCGCGTTGAGATCGACTCGACGACTCTGGAGTTCGCGATCCGGAAAAGGCTGGAGAAACTGGCGGAGCAGGTGGAGGCTACCCCGGGGAACGTAGCCTCGCTGCGCAGCCTTCGCGACATGCTCGGGTTTGCCGCAAGCCTTCCGTTCAAGGTGAGCCTGTGGGGCGTGCAGAACAGTTGTTTCCGGCTGTTGACGTCGGCCTTACCGTATTACCGCAGAGGAGCCGGAGCGGGAGCCTCGCGGGCCACCGAATGGGTGGCGGTGTTTTCCCAGGTGTGCGCGGCGGCCGGAGTCCTGATCGCGCCATCGGCGCCGCGTGTGGGGGGTGGAAAGGTTACGGAATAGCGGTTAAAACGATTGACACCTGTTGCGGATAAGCGCATCCTTTAGACGGGACATCGGTACTGGTCGTACCGAAAGGAGGTGCCTCGTGGCTGTCGAGCGTTATCCGGCTGCTTCGGTGAGTGCTCCCGATAGGACTGTGACCGTTCTAATCATTGGGGAACCCGGGGGCGACCGGGAGTCATTGCGCTCAATTCTGAGCCATTCCAACTGGGTTGTTCACGAGGCCGCATCCAAGGCAGAAGCTGTGGACGCGTTGCTTTCGAACCGAATTTCCGTGGTGTTGTGCGGCTGTGAACTAGCGGACGGCGACTGGAGAAACATCCTTGAATTCGTGGGCGACCTGCCCAATTCGCCGCCACTGATCGTGACTTCCCGGCGAGCCGACGACTCACTGTGGGCGGAAGTACTGAATCTGGGGGGGTACGATCTGCTGCCCGCACCGTTCGACCGGAGGGAAGTGATTCGCGTGACCGGCGTGGCGTGGCTCCAGTGGAAAGATAAGTTGCCAATTCGGCCGCTGACGGCCGCCGCTTGCGGCTAGACTGAGTTGGTGGAGAACTCAAAGATTGCATTGGTAACTGGCGCGGGCAGCGGGATAGGGCGTGCGGTAGCCCTGGCGCTGCACAACGCGGGATGGTCCGTAGCCCTGGTGGGCCGCAGGGCCGCGGAATTGGAGAAGACGGCGGCAATGGGCGCGCCGGGTGGTGGGCGCCTGTTACCTGTGGCGGCGGACGTAGGTTCACCCGAAGCCGTGAAGACGGTTTTCGCGCGCGTTCGCGATGAATTTGGCCGCCTCGATCTGCTTTTTAACAACGCCGGCATCGGTGCACCTGCGGTCCCATTCGAGGACCTGACATTCGAGCAATGGACATCGGTTGTGAACGTCAACCTGACGGGTTCGTTCCTCTGTGCCCAGGAGGCCGTACGGATGATGAAGGCGCAGAGTCCACAGGGCGGGCGGATCATCAACAACGGTTCAATTTCCGCGCAGGCGCCACGGCCGAATTCAGCGCCCTACACGGCAACCAAGCATGCGATCACGGGATTGACCAAGTCATTGGCTCTGGACGGGCGACCGTTCCGGATTGCCTGCGGACAGATTGACATCGGCAACGCCGCGACGGAGATGACAGAACGCATGGCGGCGGGTGTTCCGCAAGCAAACGGGACAACGATGGTGGAGCCGCGGATGGATGTTCGTGACGTCGCCAATGCCGTGGTTTACATGGCTGGACTGCCCCTGGAGTCGAACGTATTGACGATGACGGTGATGGCGACGACAATGCCGCTGGTAGGTAGGGGCTAGAACGAAGAGGGCTGCACGACGGTGTGCGGCCCTCCTATGCCTGGTTAGAACACGAAGCGGGCGATTACTTGCATCGTCCTCGAGTTGCTGGCGTAGACCTGGCTGGGGTCGTTAAACAATGCGTTTCCCGGAATCAAATGGTTGCGCGTCA
>JBDTMC010000431.1:0-6795 GCA_039934475.1 Bryobacteraceae bacterium
GGGAGCGGCGAAACCGCTCCCCGCGGAACCGGACAGTGCGCTACAACGTTGGTACCAACCCTGGTCACTTGACTTAGTAACTGGAACGCCGCGCAAAGCCCGCGAGGAGATCATGCACTACGGCAAGCGCCCGCCTTCCAAAAGCGCGCCTGCCGAACTCAACGCCAAATCCGAACGTTACGAGGGATACCGCGTGCCGCGGATTTGCGTCGAGGTCGCGATGGCCAGACCCATCCATTTATTGATCCTCGATGGTATCGAGACGTGTACCACCGGGGAAGGGCCGCGCAGGCCAAGTTCGACTTCGCCGCGCTGCGGGGCAAATAACGCCGACAGGACTCACGCAAGGAGCGGAGACTCGAAGGTTGACGCTTCACGTTCCCTACGATGGGCAACTGGTGCTCAATGGGAGGGAGAAACTGCGCCTTATTAAAGGAGATCCCGGAGTTGGTCAGCAGTTAGTCCAGCCTCATGCAGAATCTGTCGAAGCGTTCCCGGGCGGAGACGCTTATGATCAGGAACCACGACGCGGGCGTAAGGGTTGTTCCGCCGGAGAATCATATGACTGCCTTTTTGGCGTTGGAAGACGAAACCAATTCGCTCCAGCGCCTTTCTTAGATCAGCTCCCGAAAGATCACAGGGAAGGCTCATCGATCAGCCGAGTCAGGCTCGAACTTCGACGTATTCCAAGGAGTCTTCCAGCGGAATCGGGTCGCCCCAGGCCAGTGAATCCTCGACGTATAGCTCAATCGCTTCTCTAATGTTGGCCATGGCTTCCTCACGGTTCTCCCCCTGGGAGACGCAGCCGGGAAGGACGGGGACGGAGGCCACGTACCCACCATCCGCTTCGCGTTCCAAAACAACGGTGTACTTCATCGTTCTTCTACCCTTCCAACTCCGGCCGCATTGACTCCGGCATGAACAACTGCTCGCCGGCCTGCGGCACCCACAACGTGTCGTCGCCATCGCCGAACGGCTTCTTCTCCGCGAATGATATCGCGCCCGGGTCCATATAGCCAAGACTCATGGCATCGCACCGCGCGCGGCTGATACCCGAGGCGATGATGCGCTTCGCCCACAGCGTCTCTACGCCGTTCTCGTACTTGCCCGGGCCGGCGACGTGCGTCGAATGCGCCAGCGCGCTCAGTTCCACGTCCTTGAACTTCTCCCACTGGCCGAGGAAGTACGCCAGGGAGTGGTATCCGATCTCTTCTACCTGCGGATGCTGTGGCGCGACGCGGTCAATGTCCGGCGCGTAGAAGACGATTTCCCCACCCTCATCCACAATCTCCTGCGTCTTGTACGCCAGCTTCCCGCCGGTCCACAATTCGTCGTATTTCTTGGGGCATTCCGCCACAATCCGGTGGTACCGGCGCGGCGTCCAGACAATGTTAATCTCTCGCGACAATTGCGCCGCGGCGCGGTGTGAAGTCACGGGATCGCCGAAAAACAGCCCTTGCAGACCCTTCTTCTCCAGCACCAGGCTGAAACAGAACACCGGCTTGCGAGCGATGACGAATTCCCCGGCGCGTTCGACAATCCGGCGCACCGATGTCATCGAACGCCCAATGGTGTCTCGAATGCCGACCAGCGCCCCCAGCCAGTGCGTGTGGTTGATGATGTGAGCACCCGAAATGCCGGGAAAGAAATACTTCCAACCGCCGCTCATGCCGATCACTTCGTGCGGAAATACCGGGCCGATCACAACCGAGGCATCGTACCGGCTCACGCGACTGTTCACCGTGACCGGAATTTCGCTTGTAATGCGCCCCTCGGAAAGAGCGGTCACGGTCGCCACGTCCAGCAGACCGTACTCCTCCAGCTCTTCGCCCTCAGCGGAGTGATTGAAGATGCGAATGCGACCGGCGGCTTCGGGAATCGCGTTGAGCTTGAGAAACTCGCAGATGTCTTTGTCCGGCATCGCCTCATGGGTGCCGTTTGCGATGAGCAAATCGACGTGCGCACCCTTCGCCTGGCAGGCTTCGATAAAGTGGTGAACCACCGTTGCGTCGAAGGAGCGCGTCTTGTCCGGCGTAATGCCTAACACCCTCGAGCCCGCACCTAAGCCGAGCTGATCGACGCCGCCGTAAACAATCTCGCGGATCTCATCCGGGTTGAGGAACTTCGTAGCCATGTGTTCAGTGTAATGAAAAGGGCGGCTGAGTCAATGAAGACCCAGCCGCCCGATCACGATCGATAATCTAACGGTTGTTACCGCGCTGCCAGCAGAGCGCGCAGGTGGCGGGCGCGTTCCGGCGACCGGAGTTGACGCAACGCTTTGGCTTCGATTTGACGAATCCGTTCCCGGGTAACGTCAAACTCCTGCCCAATCTCTTCCAGAGTGTGCTCCCGTTCGCAGCCGATGCCGAACCGCAGCCGGATCACTTTCTCTTCCTTCGGAGACAGCGTCTTCAAAATATTCGCCGTTTCGTCGCGAACGTTCGAATCGATTACCGCATCCACCGGAGAACCAACCCAGCGATCCTCAATCAGATCGCCCAAGGCCGATTCGCCGTCTCGCCCCACCGGCGTCTCCAACGACACAGGGTCGCGGGAAATCGTCTTCAGCTTCTGGACCTTCTCCACCGGAATGTCCATGCGGCGCGAGATTTCTTCATTTGTAGGAGCACGGCCCAGTTCCTTCTCCAGCTCTCGCGTGGCGCGAAGGAACTTGTTCATGCTCTCATTCATGTGCACCGGAATGCGGATGGTGCGGGACTGGTCGGCGATGGCGCGCGTGATAGCCTGACGAATCCACCACGTGGCATAGGTCGAGAACTTGTAGCCTCGGCGGTATTCGAACTTATCGGCGGCGCGCATCAGTCCAATGTTGCCTTCCTGGATCAGATCCAGAAGGTGCAAACCGCGGTTGACGTACTTCTTGGCGACCGAGACCACAAGCCGGAGGTTGGCTTCCACCAAATCCTTCTTGGCTCGCTCCGCCTCCAACTCGCCATGCCGAATGACGGTCATGGTGTGACGCAGATCGGCGATTGACGCTCCAGCAACTTGCTCGCGCTTCTTCACTTCGCGCTTCAGTTCACGAATCCGCGCCTGATTCTGGGCCGCACCGCGCTCTTCCAGCTTCCGGAGTTCGGCTTCCAAATGCGCCAGTTCATCGACGGCGCGCTCAATTTCCTTCGAAAACTGCTTCCAGCGCGGATTCAGCCATGGCACCGCTCGTATCGCCCGGCTCACTTCCACTTTGCAGCGCGCCAACTTGCCGGAAGCCTTCTTCCGCGCTTTCTTGTTGGCCGGGGCCGTCGCATTGTACTTCTCGGTTAGCTGCTGATCTTTCTTGTGAACGACCAGGATCTCGTTGAATTGATTCTTCAGGTCGGCCCGGCGCTTCGTATCGGCAGCGCTGCCTTCTTCGATGTCGCCACCACCGAGGTCCGCCAGGTTATCTAACTGCTCGGCTTCGCGCTTGATCTGCTCGGCGAACTCGAGCGCCATCAGCTGGACCAGAGGCGAGCGGCTGATGGCCTTCTGCATGCGGAGTTTGCCGCGCTCCATGCGGCGTGCAAGCTCCACTTCGCCTTCCCGCGTCAAGAGCGGTACAGCGCCCATCTCACGGAGATATACCCGCACGGGGTCATCCGTGTAGATGGATTCTTCTACCGGTGCTGCTTGGAATTCGTCTTCGTGCACTTCCTCCGGATGAAAGAAATTCGCTTCTTCATCGAAGGGCAAGCCTAAAGGCTCGTGCGTGTCTGTTAAAAACTGATCTTCAAACTGATCCACTGCTGGCTCACCTCCCCCACGGCAAGGTCAGAGATAGCTCTGAGGTTGGGGTTGATCTTGGATTCTTAGGACACCGGTCTTCGCCGAACCACCGGTATGCGTTGTTCCACCGGTATGCTCCGGGTGCTGGAGACAGCTTTCGCATGAAGAGTGACAGACGGTTCGTCAGGGCCGTCTCCAATTATAGCACCAATTCCGATCTAAGTTAAGTCCCTATTTAAATGATGTTTCGGAAGCGGTTTGGTTACAGGGGTTTGGGTTCGTTCTTCGCTTCTGAAGCAACTTTCACCTAACTTCTCAAGCGCTTACGGCACACATCCACATCTTTTTGGATGCGTTCCGGCAGCAAAGGGTTCACTCCGATTTAGCCCTCTTGTTGCGCATCAGCTCTTTCAATTCGCCAAGAAATGCCTCTACGTCCTGGAAGTCCCGGTACACACTGGCAAACCGTACATAGGCAATCTTGTCAATCCCCCGCAATTCTTCCATCAGCATTTCTCCTACTTCTGTCGTAGATAGCTCTCGTTCCACGCTGTCTGCTAGTCTCGATTCCACCTTATCGACGATTTCTGCGAGTTTCCCCATGCTCACGGGTCTTTTTTCGCAAGCCCGTAACAATCCCGCTAATACCTTTTGACGTTCAAACTTCTCCCTCCGGCCATCTTTTTTGACAACCATGTAGGGAATCTCATCAATCCGCTCGTAAGTTGTGAACCGGCGCTCGCATTTGAGACATTGCCGCCGCCGGCGGATGGAATCCCCTTCCCGGCTCTCCCGCGAGTCGATGACCTTGTCTTCGAGGAACCCGCAAAACGGACACGTCATGACGGAACTTGATCCTTTAGAGTCTTAAGCTTGCGCCAATTCAGTCCCTCTCGAAATGCGAGCAGGGTACCAATCGGGACTACCGCTACAAATGTCATAAGCCAGATCATCAGACTGACACCGGCCGCTGCCTCCAGCGGCACGTGCAGAAGTTCGGTGAGCACAATCACCCCCACCACCTGCATCCCGCCACCCACGCCCGGAATCTGGACAATGCTACCAACCGAAACGAACCCCAGGAAACACATCACATCCCGCCACCCGCACCAGGCGGTTGCTGGAAAGCTCTGGAAGAGACAGAGGTAACATCCGGCGATCAGCAGCCATTCCAGTAGGGTATATAGCAGCAGCAGGCTGGTGGATCGCAGACTGCGCGTGGATTGTACTCCCTCCAAGAAGGCGTTTAGAACGGTTGCCAATCTTGTGCGATAAGGCTCCGGCAGAGCCACCATAGCATCGCCGATCCGCCGCTGTGCCGTATCTGCGAACCATCGCATCATTACCAGAACGGCCAGGCAAAGAATGGCCAGCACAAAAACGAACCGCCCGCCAAAATCGAGCAGGTATTGCAAATGGGGCGAATCAACCACGCGCGCCGGCACCTGCGTCAATGCAAATCCAAACGCCAAAAGTACGATGAGGATGTCGTAGATCCGCTCCAACAGCCACGCGGCCATTTGCGATGAAACCGGAAGTCCCTCCTTCTTGGCAATTAGATACGGACGGACCAGTTCACCAGCGCGCCCCAGCAGCACCAGCGCCGTGAAACCGATGAGCGTTGCGCTGAGCAGCCGCCAGTGATTGGGCCGCGGGCAAATGGGGCGGATCATCACCTCCCAACGCAAAACGCGTCCGTAATAGGTGAGCAGAATCAGAATGTAGGAGGCCCAAAGCCAGGGCCACCGGACAGAGATCAGGCTCTGCCCGAACAGATCCCACTGAAATCCTGAATCGCGCCAGCGCATGGCCAGCAGGCCGATACCGGCGGCAAGGGCGGCAATAACCAACACAATCCCCCACCGCGTCTTGGTTCCCGTGATAGATCCTCCTTAAATGACACCGATAGTGGCAATTTCGTTGCCACCCTCATCTTTGCGCGAACTTCTTATGATAATTCCTCGTTTATCAGACTGGAAGCATACTACGGACGGCTTTAAGAAAAGGCGATCCGGATG
Organism: Bryobacteraceae bacterium; assembly: GCA_039934475.1. Classification (GTDB taxonomy): domain Bacteria; phylum Acidobacteriota; class Terriglobia; order Bryobacterales; family Bryobacteraceae; genus JBDTMC01. Next base: position 5,745 of record JBDTMC010000431.1, read on the forward strand.
AAGGGCTTCCGAGAGGACTCGAATGGCAGCGGCGGCTTCAATCTTACCGGTAAACATCCAACGGCAACCGCCGCTAGGTGTAAACTGGGTCTGCCAGCGAGTGAACGGTTTGGATTCCGATACCCGGCTTGTGGAGCAATGCTTGAGCGGCGACGAGATCGCCTGGGAAGACATGGTGAAGGTCCACACGCGCCGCGTGTATGCCATCTGTTTGCGCTTTACCGGCAACGACGGCGAGGCGCAGGACCTGACACAGGATGTCTTTCTACGCGTCTTCAAATCCTTGAAGAGTTTCCGGGCTGGGGAAGGCACCTTCGTCGTCTGGCTTACCCGCCTCACCCGTAACCTGTTGATCGACCACTACCGCCGCACGCGGCTGGACCGCGCCACCGATTCGCTGGACGATCAATTGCCGGTGCTCGAAGAGAAAACCGCCATCGGCGGGCGTACCGACGCTATGCTAGCCGGACGCGAGGCAAGTGAGCTGCTGCAGCATGCGCTGCAGAAACTGTCTCCCGAGTTGCGCGAGACAGTGATTTTAAGAGATCTGGAAGAATTGGAGTACCGCGAGATCGCACAGGTGCTCAATGTTCCGGAAGGCACAGTGAAATCGAGGTTGAATCGCGGGCGAGCCGAGTTGGCCAAGGTCCTGCGGAGGCATAAGGTGACCGTGTGAGGACGGTCGCTGTCGTGGTAGGCGGGATGAGGATGGCGTTATGAATTGCGCGGAATTGGAAATCCTACTCTGCGATTACGTGGATGGCACGCTGACTACCGAGCAGCGCTCCACGGTGGATAGCCATCTCTCTACCTGCGCGCCGTGCCGGGAACTGGCTGCCGATGCTTCCGCCGCAGTGGATTTCATTGAGCGGGCCGCCGCGGTGGAAGTTCCGTCTGAGCTTGTCACCCGGATCATCTTTCACAATCGGCCCGAGAAGAGCACCGCGCCGGAGCGAAAGGGTTGGCGGAGATGGTTTGGCGGCTGGTTGGAGCCGGTCCTGCAGCCGCGCTTTGCCATGGGCATGGCAATGACGATCCTGTCATTTTCCAT
>JBDTMC010000432.1:0-6732 GCA_039934475.1 Bryobacteraceae bacterium
CAGCACCAGAGACAGCGTCCGCGTGGCGGGTTTGGCGGCGTTGAATTTGAGTGAGTCCGCACCGAGGGCGGCGAGGCCGGCGATGCCGATATGCGTGATGACGATGGCCATGGAAGGCGATCGCGCTTTCTCAATGAGGGGAAGAACGGCATACAGGATTCCGTGGAAAACTGTGTCGCCGCCAAGGGAGAAGAACAGGGCGCCGAGGGTGAGTCCGGCGAAGAGAGGAACGTATCGGTTGCGCCAGCGGGACGCGATGGCGAGGGCGGCGAGGCTGACGGCGGCGACTCCCATGTAGGGATTGGCATGGACCTCCATGCGAGGAAAGACCAAACCGTAGAGGGCGCGCAATTGGAGGCTGAAGTGAGAATGGATGCTGTAAGGAACGATGTCGCTCCAGCCGACGGGATCAGGCAGGCCGACCCAGCGCCTGGCGAGTCTGCCGTATTCCAGGGCGGGGAGCAATTGAAGTCCGGCTACGAGTCCCGCAAAGACGCCCCAAAGGGAGAAGTAGAAGGCATAACGTCTCCAGTTGGAAGGTTCTCGGGCGATGGCGACCAGCCAGAATGCGGCTACCGCCAAACCGAGGAAGATGGGGATCTGGTGATGTCCACTCAACCAGGCCAAGCCATAGAAGGTTCCTGAGAAGACGGCGTCGGAAGGCTTTGCTTCGGTCCCCGTCGCCCTGATCAAGAAGAGCAGCACGAGGGGGATATAGATGGCGCCGTTGAGCATCTGGGGCCAGTCGGTTGTCCCCATGTAACCCGAGCAGCCGAATAGCAAGCCACCGATGGCCGAGGCGAAGCGGCTGGCGCGGAGCTGGCGGCACAGGGCATAGGCGAACCACACCCCGAGTAAGTGAAGCAAGACGAAATACCAATGGAGGTAACTCTGCCGCAGCCAGCCATTACGGAGGGGAAGCGCTGTGAGTATCCAGTTAGTGGGAGTCGCGGCGCCGGTTATGCCTTGACCGAGCAGGGGCTGTCCCATCCAGAGGTAGGGGTCCCAGAGAGCGAAGGTGCCGGAGTGCAAGGAAGTCGCCTGGAGCTGCCACCACGGCATTACCTGATTGACTATGTCGGGAGAATCGAGCCAGGAGTACTGATTCGTCAAAACCAACTTCCACCAGAAACCGACGGTGATGAACGCCAGCAGCGCAATCACCATCAAGCGACGGGGCGTGCGCCGATACCACACGCGGTTTCCGTAGGAGCTCATAATTCTTGCCGCCCTGGCTTTTCGGCGATGGCGATGATAGACAGAGAGCGCCAAGGGAGGTGGCGATCGATTTTTCGCCACAGCCACACGAGGCGGTCGAAGAACCAGAGTTGTATGACGCTAAAACGGCGGCGGCGGAGGATGCGCCCGTTCAGATACCAGCCCGGGCGGGTGATCCGATTGAAGCGGAGGATTGCTTTGACGTCGAAGCCGGCTTCGCGCAGGCACTGACGCAGCGAGTCCTCAGAGTAGCGGCGGCAGTGTCCAAGAACGGTATCGAGAGTCCCGTAGATGGACTCGTCTTGCGGGACTAGCACCACGGCAGTGCCTCCAACGCGCAGCGCGCGGCCGATGTTGCGGAGGCCGTTAACATCGTCTTCGACGTGCTCCAAGACGTTGAGGCAGACGACGGTGTCCACCTGGCCTTCAAACGGGGCGAAGTCTTCCGGGACCGACAGATCGCAGTGCGAAATCGAGACGTTGGGCCGGTTCTGGAATCTGACGCGCAAGCGCTCGAGGTGGGCGGCGTTGATGTCGGTGGCGAAGTAGGTCTGGCGCGACCTGGAAAGAAAAGCGGAGAGGTTGCCGATGCCCGCGCCCAACTCCAGAATGCGCGGACCGGCGTAGGGCGCAACGGTGTCGGCCATCCATTGGTTGAAGCGCGGCGTGCGGGCGAGGGTGTCGAGGATGCGCTCACCGTCATCGTGATAGATGTCGCGGCGAAGTCCGTATTTGAGGATGACCGCGAGGGCGATGAAGGCGTCTTTGGCTCCGATCTTTTTCCCCTCGATGTAGGTGCGCCCGTGATAGCTGACGGGGACTTCGTAGACGGCGGCTCCGCGCTGGGCGAGCTTGATGGCTAATTCCGGCTCGATTCCAAACCGGTCGCTGCGCAAGGGAATCGACTTGACGAGGGAGAGGCGGAAGGCTTTGTAGCCAGTCTCGACGTCGGTCAAATTCATGTCGGCGAAGATATTACAGACGGTTGTCAGGAAGTGGTTGGCGAGGGAGTTCCAGAAGTAGAGGACACGCCGCTCGCCGGAATTCAAGAATCGGGAGCCGAATACGGCGTCGGCGCGCCCCTCGATCAGAGGGCGGATGAGCCGGGGGAGGTCCGTCGGGTCGTACTCCAAATCACTGTCCTGGACGACGGCGAACTCACCCGATGCCCTGGCAATCGCCGAGCGAATCGCTGCGCCCTTCCCCCGATTTTGCTCGTGTGTGAGGAGGATGACCCGTTCCGGATTCGTGTCGCGAAGCTGTTCGAGAATGGCATGTGAGCGATCAGTGGACCCATCGTCGACAACCACCACTTCTATTTCGACGCCAACCCCAAAGTCCACTGCGAGCAGACGTTGGACGGCGGCGGCTACGGTATCCTCCTCGTTGAATACGGGCATGAGGATGGAGAGTAGCGTTGTCATGAATTGAAGCAGCGGTCCATTCTGGACGAACCATTATAACGAGGGTGGCTTGGCCCGCCGTTATCATAGAGTAATGCGTCTGGTGTGGGGATTGCTCGCGGTCAGTTTCGCTGCCAACGCCGCGCCGGCGTCGTTTGTGGGATCGGCGCGCTGCCGGACGTGTCATGCGGGGGAGTTTGAGCGCTGGAGCCATGACTGGCATGCGCGCGCGCTGTCGCCGGCGAGGGCGGAGGTGGTCGCGGGTCGGTTCGACGGACAGCATTACAAGGGAACATCGAGCGAGGCGTGGATGTCGCGAGCAGGCCCGGCGTACCAGATGCGGACGTTGGGCGCGGCGGGGACAGTGGCCGATTTTGCGATCTCATGGCTGATCGGCGGGAAGAGGATGCAGGATACCGTCACCGTGATGCCTGATGGCGCGTGGCAGGTGCTTCCGGTCTACTTTCACGTCACCGGCGGCGGGGCGTGGGTGGATTACACGGAGGCGAAGCAGGGGACTCTGGATGCGGGGCATCCGTTCTTTTGGACCAACTTTCGGCGCAATGCCAATCATGAGTGTCTGGATTGCCATACGACTGGCTTGGTGACGGCCTACGACCGCGGCACAAAGAAGTGGCGGACGGAGTTTGCCGATGCCGGGGTGGCTTGCGAGAGTTGCCATGGGCCAGGGGCGGCTCATGCGGCGTCGGCGAAGGCTGCGGATATTGTGAATCCGGCGAAGCTGAGTGGGGAGTTAGGGCTGGCGGTGTGCGGGTCGTGCCATGGTCCGCGGGAGCCCGTGTTTCCGATACTGGATGGCGCTCACCGGTACCGGCCAGGACGGCGGTATGACGACTATTACGAGCCGATGGTGGTGGTGGACGGCGGTGAGAGGTCGGGCGACTATTTTGTCGATGGGCGGCCAAAATCGTCGAGTTTCGAGTTTCAGGCTCTGGTGCAATCGCAATGTTATTTGAAGGGGAAGGCGACTTGTTTGTCGTGCCACAATGCGCCGCATGAGGAGAGCGCCGGAGCGGAGTTGAAGCCGCTAGCGGCGGGCGATGCTTCGTGCAAGAAATGCCATGCCGCGATTGCGGCTTCCGGTTCGGTACATACGCGGCATACCGCCAAAGCGGCGCCGGGCTGCCTGGCTTGCCATATGCCGAAAACGGTAACTGGCGTGCTGGACCAATTTGCGGATCACGCCATAGACGTGCCCGTGCCGGCCAATACGGTGCGGCATGGGATTCCGAATGCGTGCGGGACGTGCCACCCGACGCGGACGGCGGCGGTCCTGCAATCGGATGTGATGCGACTATGGCCGGGGGCGGGGAAGCGTCAGGCGCGGCGGCTGCGGCTGGCCGATGCCATTGATGAGAAGACGGCACGGAACAGCCAAACTGCTTTGACGGCCGTGGTGGCCGATGAAGGCGAGGCAGTGGAGTTGCGCGGCGCAGCGGCGCTGTTGCTGGCGCAGCGGTTTGGCCCTGCGGCCAAGGGGCCGTTGGAAGCGCTGTTGGGGAGCCGCCCGGCGTTGCTGCGGACGCGGGCGCTGGAGGGGTTGGCGTATGCGCGGTCCACTGATAGTGCGGATGCGGTGTTTGCTTTGGCCACCGATCATGCGCTGGTTGTGAGGGAGACGGCGGCACTGGTGCTGTCCGCGCTGGGGGATATCCGGGCGGAAGGCTTGTTGCGGAAGTTGGCCGACGATGGGGCGAGTTCCGGACTACCGAAGCCGCACCAGGCGCTGGGGATCGCGGCGCTGCAGCGGGGTCAGGTAGATGTTGGCATAGTGGAGTTGGAGAAGGCGGTGACGGCGGCCCCGTATTGGGCGGACGCGTTGACGCCCTTGGGCGCAGGCTACTATCGGAAAGGGCAATTGGACAAGGCGCGGCAGATGGCTTTGCAAGCGTTACATTTTGTCCCGGATCATCCGGGCGCGCAGCGGTTGTTGCAGCGGTTGGATGGGAAATGAATCTTTCCCGAGAGTGAGGGTATCTTTATGATCATGCCGAGTTGGATGCGTATTCTTTGCACTGGACTGCTTCTAGGGGGAGCCGCGACGTACGGCCAGACCCCAGCGGCCAAGTTTGTACCCGAGACCGGCAGCCAGCGCTGGCATGAGTATGCGGTGGATTCGTACCTCTCGCCTGGTCCCTACCTGGGGGCGCTTCTACCGGCTGCGTTCGAACAGTGGGATGGCCGTCAGCCCGAATGGGGGCAAGGGATGAAAGGCTATGCGAAGCGAGTGGGCGCGCGCATGGCTATGGTGGAATTGCAGGCGGCGTTCTATCATGGCGGCGCGCTCGCGATTGGCGAAGACACGCGGTATGAGCGTTGCGGTTGTTCAGGCGCGATGAGACGAGTGGGGCACGCCGTCTCGCGGACATTTGTGACGCGCAGCAGGTCAGGCACGCTGGTGCCGCGCGTGGCATTGTTCGGTGGGTATATGGGCGGAGCTTTGGTCGCTTCCACCTGGTATCCGGCCAGTGACGGTCTAGGGCGGCAGGCCCGAATTGGGGCGCTGCAGATCGGCTATGCCACCTTCGAGCAGATCGGTAAGGAGTTTGCCCCGGAGATCCGGCGTCTGTTCCGGCGTAAGTAACGCCTGGCGCAATTGCGAGTGTCGTACTCGCGTTTTTGGTCAGAATCAGATATCAATAGGTGAAAATCCAGATTGGGGGATTCACCTATGAATCGCCGGACCTTCCTTCAGGCTGCCTCCGCAGTCGCACTCCCTTTTTCACGCGCGATGGGCGCCAATGACCGCATTCGCGTTGGCTTTATTGGCATGGGCGGCCGGGCAAAGTGGCTGATTGGCTACAACATGCCGGGCACTGAGATCGTAGCGGTGGCGGATTGCCATTTTCCGCGCTGCTTTGAGGCGGCGAAGGTGCGTCCCGATGCGGAGAAGTGGACGAAATACCAGGACTACCGCAAGATGCTGGATCGCGAAAAGCTGGACGTGGTGTTTGTGGAGACGACCACACACGCACGAGTGCTGATCGCGATGACTGCGCTGGAGCGCGGCTTGGACGTGTATGCGGAGAAGCCGGTTAGTTTGACTATCGCTGAAGGGCGGACGCTGGCGAATGCGGTGAAAAAGACCAATCGTGTGCTGCAGGTGGGCACGCAGCAGCGGTCGATGCCGTACAACATGTTTGCGAGCAAGCTGGTGCGCGACGGGGCGATCGGGAAGATCCATACGGTGCTGGCGTGCAACTTCGAGCCGGGCAAGGCGTGGGTACCGCAGGAGGCGCAGCCGGTGCCGGAGGGATTGGATTGGGATCTGTGGTGCAACCAGACGGAACTGCGGCCCTATCATCACGACCTGCAGTATAAGTGGTCTTCGTGGTGGGATTACGATGGCGGCGGACAGAGTTGGGGCGTCTCCGGGTGGGGCACGCATGCGTTGGATCAGGTGCAGGCAGCGCTGGGCACGGACAATACAGGGCCAGTGGAGATGTGGCCGGAAGAGCCGGGTGAGCAGGCTCGCGTGACCATGCGGTATGCCAGCGGGACGTTGTTGAAGATCGCAGGCGTTGCGCGTCCGGACCACTCCGATTTGGGCGCGATTTTCCAGGGCGAGAATGGGCAGATTGAGATCAAGAGGGGGATTTCGGAGACCAACCGGCCGGAGTTATTTAAAGACGCTCCCGATCCGACGGTGGAAGGCTTTGGCGAGGACTTCTATCATCTGAACAACTTCTTCGCGTGCGTGCGTAGCCGGAAGGCGCCCAATGCGACTGCGGAGACGGGGCACCGAGCGACGACGGTTTGCCACCTGGTGAACATCACGCGGCAGGTGGGACGAAAGTTGAAGTGGGATCCGGTGGCGGAGCAGTTTGCCGACGATCCTCAGGCGAACAAGTTGCTGTGGCGGCCGCGCCGCAAGGGTTATGAACTGCCGGTGTTGAAGGCGTAGCCGGTGGCGGCATCGTAGGATGTAGACCGCCTGCCGCGGACGTTCCCGAGGCGGTCTACGAATATGTGCTGGGCCGGGCGCTCTATTACGGCATTGTGGGACGCAGCGCTAGACTATCAGCCCGTGGTGCAACGCCGTGTGCCGGAAAAATTAGGACAGGCACGAGTTTCCTCCCTTGAGAAGTTC
>JBDTMC010000433.1:0-6723 GCA_039934475.1 Bryobacteraceae bacterium
GTTTTGCCGGAGTGCCGTCGCGTCCCTTGCATGCTTCCGATCTGGAACCGGCCAAGATCTGGGCGACGGTGGACGACCGCGCACACAGAACTTGGGAGCGAACCGTTAAATACTACGAGAGTCTGCGCCTGGTATATGAAATCCAGGCTCGTCTGAAGGAATGGACCGAGCAGGAAGAGGGTTATCGCAAGATCCCTTCCGGCGGCGGTCAGGTTTTGGAACCGAAGGCCAAGACCCCGGCTGCTCCCGCGGCGACAGCGCCGCCCGGAGCAAGCGGGGAATCGACTGGAGGGTCGAGTGTAAGTACAGGGGAGCGAGAGCAAGGGAGGCGATAGTCATGAACTGCGTAAATCATCTGGAAAACGAAGCGACCGCTTTTTGCCGGTCCTGCGGAAAGGCGCTGTGCCCGCAATGCCAGCGCACCACACTAGGCACCGTGTATTGCGAGGAACACATCCCCGCATCTACCGGGGCTGCTCCTCCTCCGTCCAACCCCTACGCGACTCCCTATACGGGACCGGTTGCCCCGCCGGCCTCGCCTCTAGTCAGCAACGTTTCGCCAGGTCTGGCGTTCGTCCTGGGGCTGATCCCGGGCGTGGGCGCCATCTACAATGGCCAGTACGCCAAGGGACTGGTCCACGTGGTCGTCTTCGGACTGCTCATCAGCATCGCCAGTTCTTCGGCCTCCGGTGGCTTGGAATGGATTTTCGGCATGCTCATCCCGGCGTGGGTGTTCTACATGGCATTCGAGGCGTTCCACACGGCGACGCGCCGCCAGCTCGGCGAAACCGTGGACGAATTCTCGAGCCTCATCCCGTTAAAAGCGCAGGGTGGCGGCTTCCCGGTGACGGCAGTGCTGCTGATCGCCGTTGGTATCCTCTTCCTGCTGCATAACCTGGAAATTATCCGGCTCTACCAGTTGCTACGTTACTGGCCGGTGTTCCTGATCGTGCTCGGCGCATACATGCTGTATGCCAGAGTGACCGATTCCGGGCCCACGGTCGTAACCCGGGAGGCGACCAATGAACGGCAGTAACCTCGCCCTCATACAGGCCGTTCGCGGACCGGTAATGTTGATCACCCTGGGAACCTTGTTGTCCATCGACCACTTCGGTTCCTATAGCTTCTGGCGCACGTGGCCGGCCCTGATCATCGTGTTCGGACTGATGAAACTGTTGGAACGGGTGGGCGTGGAGCCACCGCCCACCGGGGGAGGAATGTCATGAGACGCGGCTCTCTGGTTGCCCCTTTCCTGCTGATCCTGATCGGCATGTTGTTCCTGTTGAACAACATCCGTCCCGATTTGCCGCTGCTCGATATCGCGGGGCAATACTGGCCTTTGCTGCTCGTGGGTTGGGGCGTCCTGCGGCTGATCGAGGTCTTCTTCTGGCACTTCCAGCGCAAGCCGCTTCCGGTGAGCGGTGTTTCAGGCGGGGAATGGAGCCTGGTGGTGCTGATCGCTCTCATCGGCTCCGGCCTGTTCGTGGCCAATCGAGTCTCTCGCTGGCCGGTGAACTTCGGTATCCATGGGGCGGAAGTCTTCGGCGACACCTACGACTTTCCCGTCGAAGGCGAGAAGGCCGCTACCTCCAAGACTCCGCGCATCCTGGTTGAAAACCTGCGCGGCAACGCCCGCATCGTCGGCAGCGACGTAACCGTGGTGAAGGTCACTGGACGCAAGACGGTCCGCGCGCTGCGCCAGGAAGACGCTGACCGCGCCAACCGCGAGGCGCCCTTTGAGATCACTCAAAACGGCGACCAGATCGTTATCCGCACCAACCAGGAGCGCGCCTCCGGTGACCAGCGTTTGAGCGCCGATCTGGAAATCAGCGTGCCGCGCGGCTCCAGTATCGAAGGTCGCGGCCGCTACGGCGACTTCGACATCACAGACGTTCTCGGCAAAGTGGATATCAACAGCGATAACGCCGGCGTTCGCATCCAGAATATCGGCGGCGACCTGCGCGTCGACGTTCGGCGCAGCGACATCGTCCGCGCCAGTGGCGTCAAAGGCTCCGTCGACGTTAAAGCCAGCAAGGGCCAGGACGTAGACCTTGATAACATCGCGGGTCCGGTCAACGTGGAAGGTACCTATACCGGGGAAGTGCAGTTCCGCAATCTCGCCAAACCTTTGAAGTATCAAACCGAACACACCGAGTTGCACGTGGAAAAGGTTCCAGGCGAACTGCGTCTTGCCTTGGGCGACCTTACCGGTAACAACATCACCGGTCCTATACGATTGAACGCCAATCGCTCCCGTGACGTGGAACTCTCCAACTACACCGACAGTGTCGATATCACGCTCGAACGCGGTGACATCGTTCTGCGTCCGGCGAAGAACTCGCTCGGGAAAGTGGAAGTGAAAACCCGTTCCGGCGACATTGAACTGGCGCTGCCATCGAACGCGAAGTTTGAGATCTCTGCCAAGACCGATCACGGCAGCGTGCAGAACGAGTTCGGCGGTCCACTGAACGCTGAGAATAATGATCGCAGCGGATCGATGAATGGGAAAGTGGGTGTCGGCCCCATGCTGCGATTGAACACGGATCGGGGCGAAGTTCGTGTTCGGAAGTCCGAAGGCCAGGAAGTGGCGGAAGCGCCTCTGGCGCCATCGAATCCGCCCGCTCCACCAGCAGGAAAGGCGCCGCGCCGTCCGCCCACTGAAATGCAGTAAGGGTACTTTTCTCCCGCAAGTCAGGCAACCCGTCCGGATTCTTCCGGGCGGGTTGCTTGTTTTTAGGGGCAAAAGTGAGACACTATACCGCATGAAGTTGCCCCGTCGCTTGCTTGCTTCTGCGTTTGCCGTGCCATTTTTTCTTTTGAGCCAGCAGCCCGCCGCGGCGCCTCAAGCCGGCTCCACGTTCAAATCCACTAGTCAAGAGGTCGCGCTCGACCTCATCGTTCGCGATAAAAAAGGGAAGCAGATCAAGGACCTGCAGCTTAACGAAATCCAGGTAAGCGACAACGGCGCGGCCCAACAAATCAAGTCATTCCGGTTAATTGGCGGCGGCGACATCACTGCGGTTGGCCAGCAGCCAGGCGCGGCCCCGGCAGCCGTCAGGATGGCGGACCCCCAGCGTCAAGTTCGCGTCGTCACCTTCGCTTTCGAGCGGTTGGGCAGCGATGGCCGCAACCTCGCCAGGCAAGCCGCGCTCGAACTTTTGAAAGCCGAAGCGGGACCCAACGTCTACTACGCGGTGTTCTCCATCGATCAACGCCTTTCCATCCTCCAGCAGTACACTACGGACCGCGAGGCCGAAAAAAATGCCGTGATCAAGGCCACCACGGCAGGCTACTCGCTGTACTCTGACGAATCGGACCGCATCGCGCAGGAGCTGAAGATCGTTGGTGCCCAAAATGCCGCCGGCGCCACCATCGCCACACCCGGAGCAGGAGGCGTTTCCGCCGAGCAGGGCGCCGCTATGGCCAATGCGCAGATGGCCCAGATGACTCTGAATATGCTGCAGTTTGCTCAGACTATGGAGCGGACACAGCAGAGCCGGGCTTCCATTTACGGACTGGAGTCACTCGTCAGGGAACAGTATCGACTGCCGGGCCGGAAAACCCTCCTTTATTTTTCAGAGGGCATGAATGTAACGCCGGAGATGGAGGATCGATTCAAAGCGATTATCAGCACCGCCAACCGCGCCAATGTCAGTGTCTATTGCATGGACGTTCGCGGCCTGGTGACGTACAACCAGAACGGTAGCGGCGGATCGCAATTGACGCAGGCGACGTCTTCATCCCGCACCCAGGTCCTGGCGCGCAATGGTCCGGTAACTCCCGATCAGGCGCGTGGCGCCGAGATCGCCGAGAGCTCCATGCGCGCCAACGTCCAGAACAAAATGGAAGAACTCAGCGTGGAAACGGGTGGCGCCTTCATCGCCAACACGAACGACTTCAAGGGCCCGCTGCGCCGTATCAACGAAGAGATCGGCAGCTATTACGAAGTCACATACACCCCACAGATCGACATGTATGATGGCACTTTCCGAAAGATCGCTGTCAACGTCTCGCGGCCCGATCTGCGAGTGCAGACGCGCAGTGGCTACTTCGCGCTCCCCAGCCTGGAAGGCCAGACTCTGCTGCCTTATGAAGTCCCGATGCTCCGCGCGCTTTCCACGGTTCCGGTGCCGCGCACCATTCCACTGCGCTCCACCGGCCTGCACTTCCAGGGCAAGGGTGGCGCGCCGGAGACAGTAGTGGTCATCGATATTCCGTTGGAAGGCATCGCGTTTAAGAAGGATGAGACGGCGCAGGCCTACCAGATGCACATGTCGGTGATGGCGATCTGCAAGAACTCCAAAGGGGAAGTGATCCAGAAACTGAGCCGGGATCTGCCTGTGGAAGGTCCGTTGTCGAATCTGGAAGCCACCCGTGCCGGGCACTTCATCTACACCCAGCATATACCTATGCCCGCCGGCCGCTACACACTGGAAACCGCGGTACTGGACCGCGAAACGATGAAAGTTTCTGCCAAGAAACAGGCACTGATCGTGCCCGGCACGCCCGCCGGAGTGAGTATCAGTGCGCTGGGCCTGGTCCGGAGCGTCGCTCCACTGGCCGCGGCAGAACAGGACATCGCCGATCCCCTCCAATTCAAAGGCGGTAAAGTGACGCTGTCTTTGGATGACACCGTGAAGAGCGGCGCGGGAGCCAAACTGTCGCTCTACTTCACCGCCTATCCCCAGGCGGGCGTCACTGAGCCCACCAAACTCGTCATGGAATTCCTACAGGACGGCAAAGCCGTAGTGCGCGGAGAGCCTGAATTGCCGCCGGCGGACGAGTTAGGACGTATCGCCTACATCGCCACCATGCCGATTGACACGTTGAAGCCCGGCCAGTATGAAGTGCGCGTGACCGCCATTCAGGCCGGCAAAGCGGCTCAAGAGCATATGTTCCTGAATGTAGAGTGAGCCCACGCACACCGCCGAACCTGGGTGCGCATATCGATTCGGCGATCCTTACCTACGGCGTGACGTCGTCCACCGAAATCGCAAACACGGTGGCGTAGTCTTTCACTGGCACAAAACTCAGCTCAAGTTTCGACTGCATGTTCGGACGCAACCCGCGGAACTTCACTTCATGGGCCCGATTGGCTCCCACCTGACTGTAGATATCCAGGTTACGCACCAGCGCCGCCCCATTACAAAAGACGTCGAAGATGCGCGTGCCGGTCCCGCCACCACCTGGGTTCTCCGACCCCCAGTAGGTCTCCGCGAAATACAGCGAAACGTCGTAAACGCCGTCTACCGATACCGGGATCAGGTACGAGAAGTGTCCATACCGCTCGCGGGCAAAGATCTCCGGCTCCGTTGTTCCTTGCACCGGGGAAGCATGGTCCGGTGAGACCCGGCCGCCCCGGGCATAGTTATCGCGCGCCCAAATCCTGCCCAGTGAGTCCTTGTAAGAAGCATCACGCGCAGTGATTCGAATCGGATTCAGCCGGTGCGGCCGGGCAGGCGTCAGTTCCACCGCGCAGATCATCGCCGCTGCCGACCGGGATACGAAGTTGAGTCGCAGCCGGCCTTCCGGTCCCGCTGTAATATCTTTGAACACCCGGACATCCGCCACGCGCGGCCCGGCCATGTCGGCAATCAGATCGAAGTCGCTCAAGATCCGTCTGTTGTTGGCAATGACATGGAACACCCGGCTGTTTTCGCCACCACCCAGCGGCATCCCCGGTCCGTACTGTAGTTCGACGAAGTAGAGCCGCAATTCCCAGGTGCCCGGTCCTAACGGAATGTCGTAGCGGAAGCTGCCCGTCCGCGCGGCCCGGAAGATCTCCGGGTTCGACGTCGCATCAATGAACTGGTCGGGGAAGTGAACGATATCGCCACCGGAATAGAACTGATCTGGACCCCAGAGATCGCCGGCAGCGTCGCGAAAGGCGGTTGTACGTCCGACGCCAATCCGTACGGGATCAGCGGTGCTAATCCCCACTGGTTGACCGCCGACGCTAGCGCCCGAAGAAGGGTGGTCGCCGGCACTCTCACTCGACTGCTGGGGTGTTTGTTTGGTTGGCCTGAAAAAGAATCCAGTCAGCAGCGCTGCCACGACAATAGTGCCGAGTAGAACCCACCGGCCCATCCGGAATCCCTTGTCGGGAGAAAACACACTCGTTTCGACACGGATGGGCGCGGGCAGCTCAGCCGTAGCGGATGCCAGTTCTACACTCGCCGTTCCACCGGGAACGAACGTTGGAACGTAGGAGCCGGGTGGAATCACAATTCGCAACTGGCGATCATTTCCCTCCGTCTCGTAGTATTCTTTTAGCTTTTTGCGAAGACGATGAACTTCCACCCGCGCGATTGCGTCTTCGGAAGGGTCGAAGGTAGTTGGCCGGCCAAGGAGATCGACCGCGATGCTGTACTCCTTGATGCGATCAGCTTCACCGTCGAAGATCTTTTCACACAGATAACGTAGCAGCCGCGACATGCGCTGCGAGCGGGCGAAGGTGGCGGAAGCCAAGACCTTGCCGACTTCGGCTTTGGCATCCTCTATCGTGGAGGTAACAACACGTACATCTCCCATCCGATTGTGCAACAGTGTATCAACCACCCCAGTGCTCGTCAATGTAACATTTGTACTCCTATCAAAGGAAAACAGATCTTTCCACTTGACACTTCAGAGCTGTTCACGTGCGGGCGATACCCGTACGTCGTGGACTCCCTAATGGATGTGATTATACTCGACCCCACTTTCCGTGCAGGTCTGGGGGATATA
>JBDTMC010000434.1:0-6700 GCA_039934475.1 Bryobacteraceae bacterium
AACGAATTGCTTACGCTTAGCGCGTAGTGCGAGATATTCGCGAGCTTCCTTGTAGAGGCGCTTGCGGTCGTCGTGGTTGAAGAGGGCTCTGCGGACGACTCGCCATGCGGCGCGCGGGCGGAAGTAATATTCGCCGTAGAAGCGCTCCACCCATTCCACCAGTTCGCCACGGTCCAGACCCGGATAGACGATGTTGGGCAGCTGATGACCCTGCTCGTCGGTCATGGCGTCGATGGTGATGAGGTTGTTTTGCTTAACGTAATCGTAGAACTCAGTGCCCGGGTAGGGATGGGCGATGGAAACCTGAATGGTCTCGGTATCCAGTTCCTTCGCCAGATCGACCGTGCGACGGATGCTTTCGCGAGTCTCGCCGGGCAGGCCGATGATGAAGTCGCCGTGAATGATCAGGCCCAACTTGTGCGCGTTCGCCGTATAGCGGCGAGCCATGTCGATGGTGGCGCCCTTCTTAATGTTCTTGAGGATCTGCGGATCGCCCGATTCGTAGCCGACAATCATCAACCGGGCGCCGGCGTCCTTCATCGCCTTCAAAGTGTCGTAGTCGGTGGTGACGCGCGACGTGCATGACCACGTGACGCCCAGCGGCGCCAGTTTCTTGCACAGTTCGATGGTCCGCTCCTTCTTATAGTTGAAGGTATCGTCATCGAAGAAGATTTCCTTAAGGCCGGGGAAGTTGTCTCTGGCCCAGCGCACTTCATTGACGATGTCGTCACTGGAACGCAAGCGCCAGCGGTGACCGGAATGCGTCTGCGGCCACAAGCAGAACGTACACATCGCAGGGCAGCCGCGGGACGTGTACATCGAGATGAATGGGTTCTGCAGGAAAGGAACGTTGTAGCGACGGAAGTCGAGGTCGCGCTTGTAGACCTTCGAAACCCAGGGCAGGGCATCGAGATTCTCGATGAAACCGCCTTCGGGATTGTGAACGTTCTTGCCGTTTTTGCGGTAGCTGACGCCGGGCAGCGTCTCAATCGGCTTGCCGTTGGCGTAATCCACCACCTGGTGATCGAATTCGCGACGCACCAGGAAGTCCACCGCCGTGGACATGTTGAGGATCCTGTCCGGTTCGACAGTGACGGGCGGCCCGACAAAGCAAACTTTCAGCTTCGGGTTCACGTCCTTCATCATCCCGGCCATCTTGAGATCGACGTGTAGTCCGGGGGTCGACGTGAATAGGACGAGGAGTTCGAAATCCTTCGCCATCTCCACCGTCTGTTCGATGGAAATCTTGTGGGGCGGGGCATCGACTACTTTGCTATCGGGCAGCATGCCCGCGGGATAGCAGAGCCACACCGGATACCAGTAGGACTCGATCTCGCGCGATGCCGGCCAGCGCGAACTGGCGCCACCATCGAACCCTTCAAAAGAAGGCGGATTTAGAAACAGCGTTCTCATCAAATTCCTCTACAGATTCGATTCTCGTGGACGGGAGTCTGGATCATAGCTGCGGAATTACCGGATTTGCTGCGCCGGAAAGATAGAGGCAAGCCTCTATTCTACCATTCAAAGTGGAGATTATCGGGAGCTTCGACAGTTACTGGAGATCGGAACCAGTGCTATGGGCGGCACCGGCATCCGCATCGGCCGTGAACGACAGGTTGTGGAAGATAATGTCGAGTTCCGCCGGGCCCCAGAAGCGCGTATCGATGTTGCTCTGAATATGCTTCGGAACGGCGCGGCCATCGACAATGTCGTATTCGCGAACAAAATCGACTTTACGCAGGAACACAGAAGGAGTCTTTGCCAGCCGGCCCGATTCCCGAACGGCAAGAAACGTGTCGCCATCCACCCACAACTCGCCCTTGAACAACCCTACCCGTTTGGCGCGCGGCTTAAGTTCGAATATATAAGTCGTCCGGTTGTTGCGTTGGATACTGGCTTTATACTTGAACTTGTAGTTGTCGAAATTGATAGCGGATTCGGACGGCTTCTGCGTCTCCATGGCCTGCGTTTCCGCCGACATGTAACGCGCGATCACATCTTTTTTGACCGACGTATCACCAACGAATTTATCGACCACGTAGCGAATTTGGCCGAGTTTGGTGATAAATCGAAGCGCGTGGAGCTTCCCTTCCTTTTGGAGCTTCGGGAGGCGGGCTTCGAAGTCAACTTCCTGGGAAACGCCTCGCAGCGGAGAGTGGCTGCTGGCATCCACATACCTGTTGACGATCTGGCCGGTTAGATCCGCGTTATTCCCGGCATCGGCCGGGACTGCCGGAGCCAGAATCAGGAACAAAATCGCTGCTGTAAATAGTGCCTTCAAAGATTTCACCACTGTGCCACCAAGGGAAACCGCCCCCGGCGTGCACGAAACTCCTACAATTCTCATGAGTCTACCAATATTGGATGCGCCTGACAAGCCGATAGTTTCGTCGAGCGGGTCAAAAATCGGTTTGGACTGCGGAATACGAGTGCTGAACGGCATCCAGTCATCTCCTTTAGCGATTAAGGTTCGCCTGGTTTCCCATGTCCTTATCGTCCCAACGGGCGATTCTTTTGAATTAGATGTTTGATCGGTTACGATGGACTCATGTTGCGGATTGAGCCTGGAGTGTCGGCAGAAAGCCGCATCCTGGTGACCCACGAGGTTGCCGTGGATTTTATGGGCAACGAAGACGCCCGCATCCTCGGAACTCCCTATCTCATAGGTTATCTTGAGCTTACGGCCAGAAGCGCTGTGAAGCCGCTACTCGATGAAGGCGACGACACGGTGGGCACCCATGTGGATGTGCGGCACTTGGCGGCTACGCCACTGGGAATGCATGTGCGGTTCCATGCCGTGGTGACCGAGGTGGAGGGACGCCGAGTCCGTTTTCGCTTGGAAGCCTTCGACGAGAAGGAAAAGGTGGCCGAAGGAACCCATGAGAGGTTCGTCGTCACCGTGGACCGGTTCGTGGAACGTCTGAAGGCCAAACGCAGCGCGCCGGTATCCTGATGGTGGTCCTGCAAGACCGGTCGCGTGGCAGCCGATGCCCTCCTGCGACGCGCTATCAATCTGAGCCTTGACTTTGTCCCGGCGGCCCTCTGCGAGGATTGAAATTATGCCGCTAGCCAGCAACACCTCAGATCAGGGATGGTTCAGTCGCGAAAGGGTACTTCTCCTGACGCTGGGGCTCGCTACGCTGCTGGCTCTCTACCTCTGCTATCTGATCGTCCAGCCGTTCATCCCGCCAGTTGCCATCGCCGTGGCCGCCGCGGTTGCCACCAAACGCCCGCAGAACTGGCTGGCCCGGCGCCTGCGCTCCCGAACAGCCGCCGCCGCCGCCGGCGTGCTCCTGGTGGCGGGTCTGATCGTAGTTCCATTGAGCTTACTGATCACCTATATGGTCCGTCAGATCATCAGCAGCATTCACGGCTGGCAGGCCGGCGGCGGTCTGTCGGAGTGGCGCAGCATCGTCAATCTCCCGCCGGTGATTGGCCGTGCAATCGATTGGGCGCAGACGAACCTGGACCTGCAAGACCAGATTGCTTCCTTGGGCCAGAGTCTGGCCGGCCAGGCCGGAAGCCTGCTGGCCGGATCCGTCAGTCTGGTGACACAACTCGTCATCATGCTCTTCGTGCTCTTCTTCCTGTACCGTGACGGCGAACAGGTGCTGCGCACCCTGCGCCGTCTGGTGCCGCTTTCCGACCAAGAGGCCGACCGCATGGGAACCAGCATCGCTGACACCATTCTGGCCATTGTCAACGGGTCTCTCACGGTGGCCCTCGTACAAGCCCTGCTGGCCGGCGTGATGTACGCGGCACTGGGCGTGCCGGCCGCGGTGATCTGGGCCGGCGCCACCTTCATCGTCGCCCTGATTCCCATGTTCGGAACCTTCATCGTATGGGGCCCGGTTGCTCTGTTCCTGGTGCTGACGGGCAGTTGGCTGAAAGCCCTCATCCTAGTCGCTTGGGGTGGTCTTGCAGTGGGCACCATCGACAACCTGCTCTACCCCTACCTGGTCGGCGGCCGACTCCGCCTGCACACCATCCTCACCTTCTTCGCGATTCTTGGCGGCATTCAGTTCTTCGGCCCCGCGGGCTTGATCCTCGGTCCTGTCGCATTAGCCGTCACCATCGGGCTGCTCGACGTGTGGGGGGCACGCACCACAGGCGACCGCACAGCGGAGCAGACCCCATCCACCCCGTGATGAACGGGTATTACGCCGGCATCGCGTCTTTGAAGGCTACCGTTGCGCCTGGCCCCCGTGGCCTGAGATTGGATTTGGCGGAAGGGGCTACGTGTAGTAGACTAGATGATTGTGGGTCCGCAGGCGCACGTCTTCTGTTCGTGTTCTTGTCTGTAGCCTCCCAGCACCAGATACCAGGACGAGGAAATTCGTATGTATGCAGTGATTGAAACTGGCGGAAAGCAATACCGCGTGTCGCCAGGCGAGTCGGTGAAGGTCGAAACCATTCCCGGAGAAGTTGGCGCCGAGGTGGAACTGGGCCGCGTAATCGCTGTCAGCAGCGAAGAAGGCCAGTTGACAATGGGTTCCGCGATCGCGAGCGCGAAGGTCAAGGCCACCATTCGGGTGCAAGACCGTGGCGTAAAGATTGTGGTTTTCAAGTTCAAGCGCAAGAAACAGTACAAGCGCACCATCGGCCACCGCCAGAACTACACCGAAGTCAAGGTGACGGAGATTCTGGCATAGTCCGCTCGGCGGAACCAGCAGGAGTAACGCATGGCACACAAAAAAGGTTTAGGCAGTTCCAAAAACGGGCGCGATTCGAATGCGCAGCGGCTTGGAATCAAGGTTTTCGGCGGTCAGTTGGTCCCCGGCGGTTCCATCATTGTCAGGCAGCGTGGCACGCGCTACAAACCAGGTGAGAACGTCGGCATCGGCAAGGACGACACTTTATTCGCCCGCATCACCGGTGTTGTTGAATTTCGCGATCGCGGCCGGATGGGTAAATTCGTGAGCGTGGCTCCACCTGTCGCCGCTGTTGCCGCTCCCGCCCCCGCCGCTGAGTAATCGCCGGCGCGAGTCCGGCGGGTCCCAAGGTTTAACCAGCGAGGCCGCCCTCGAATCCGGGCGGCTTTTTCGCGTTTTAGTGGTCGCTCCCTTACGGTCGCGGCTCGGCGATCCCAATTCCATCCATGTTTATTGACGAGGTAATCATCCGCGTGAAGGCCGGCGACGGAGGCAACGGTTGCCTTGCGTTCCGGCGCGAGAAGTTCGTACCGCGCGGCGGCCCCAGCGGCGGGGACGGCGGACGCGGCGGCGACATTGAGATGGTCGCCAGCACGCACTACAACACGCTGCTGCACTTCCGCTTCAACCCCGAGCACAGCGGCGAGCGTGGGCGTCACGGAGAGGGCAGCAACAAGACCGGACGCGATGGCGGATCCATCGAATTACAGGTACCCGTTGGGACCGTCGCCTACGATGTGTCGACGGGCGAGGTGTTGCACGACTTCACGGTGGTTGGAGACCGCTTCCTGGTGGCTCGTGGAGGGCGGGGAGGGCGTGGCAACGCTCGCTTCGCCACCTCAACCCATCAGACACCCACCGAACACGAACCGGGTCGTCCGGGCCAAGAGTTTAAGCTGCGCTTGGAACTGAAGCTGCTGGCGGATGTAGGTTTGGTCGGCTTCCCCAATGCCGGGAAATCGACCCTGATCTCTCGCCTCTCAGCTGCCCGGCCGAAGATTGCCGATTACCCGTTCACCACTTTGGAGCCGAATCTGGGCGTGGTCCGTTTGCGGGAAGACGATGATCGCACATATGTCGTCGCCGACATCCCCGGTCTCATTGAGGGCGCTCATCTCGGTCACGGTTTGGGAATTCAGTTCCTACGCCACGTGGAACGAACCAGCCTACTTGCGCATCTAGTTGATGTGTCAGAGTCCAGCGGCCGAGACCCGGTCCAGGACTTTCATGTTGTTATGCAAGAGTTGGAAAACTTCTCTGACGAACTGGCAAAGAAGCCAATGGTTGTAGTGGCGACTAAACTCGATGTGGCCCAGGATCCAACGCGCCTGGCCTCGTTGGCAGAGCTCGCTGAAAGCCTGGGCTTGCCTTTCTACTCAATTTCCAGTGTTACCGGGGAAGGGGTTGAAAAGCTGAAATTTGCTATGGGAGAACGTGTGTTTACGAGCCGTTTGCCTGATTCGGCGCCCTCTGTGCCGCCGTCGCTGCCGCAGTAGCGATCCACGGTACACTTCGCGCTGCAAATTAAGTACCATAACTAAAAGGCTTTACAAAGCGAGCGAAAGCCTTGACCTTGAAGAGTAGTCACCTATAGAGTCTAGTAAGCCGTGTCTGAACAACGCAAATCAAAACGCTTCGAGCTTAAGCTTCCTGTTGAACTAGTGAAGACAGGCTCAAAACCCATCATTGGCATGGGCGAGACGCGCAATCTCAGTTCTGGGGGAGTTCTGTTCGTCTCAGAAACCCAGGTTGAGGTTGGCTCTCCCATCGAGTACATCATCAGCCTTCCATCGAGTAGTGGACGGCTAGGTGAGATTCGCCTACGCTGTATGGGCAAAGTGCTCCGACGCGAGGAAGCGATGCGCGCCGTCGCTGTCACCCTCGAGCGCTACGAATTCGTCCGCGCACGGTAAACCCGCTCGCGATGAAATTTCGCGTCCGCTTGTTTATTCGCTTCGCCTTTCGGTACAGTAGCAAAGAAAAGGCGAAAGCGTATGAACCTCACACTCGGTTTTACTGACCCCGAGCCTGGCGGTTTCGGACTGGCC
>JBDTMC010000435.1:0-6694 GCA_039934475.1 Bryobacteraceae bacterium
CCTGGTCAGTCGCCACAGCCACGTGGGTAGCGCCTTCGCGGATCATGCCGAGGACGGAGGCAACCACTCCGCGCGCCGCGGCAACAGGCCGTCCCTGATCGTCCGTGGCAGGCGGAAGGGCGTAGTAGTGGCGGAAGAGTTCGTATGTTCCGTCGATGAGGTGTACGTCCAAAAGAGTCTCCCCACTTAGATTACCCTGAAGCAATGGCAATGACCGAGGAGATCCGCGCTGCTCTCACTGACATCCGATCGCAAGACAGCGGCGCGCAAAACAAGGCGTACACGAACTTGATGGCGCTGACAGGCCAAGATGTGGATTGGGCTTACGAGGCGTGGGGTGAATTGTTCGAAGGACTGCGGCATAAGGACAATCATGTGCGGGCGATCTGCGCGCAGGTTCTCTGCAATCTGGCCAAGAGCGACCCCGAGAAGAGAATGCTGCGCGACCTGGATGCGCTGATTGCAGTGACGAAGGACGACCGATTCGTGACCGCGCGGCACTGCCTGCAATCGTTGTGGAAGGTGGGCGTAGTTGGGCCGGAGCAGCGGAAGAAGCTGGTGGACGGGTTGGCGGGGCGCTTCCGCGAGTGCGTTTCCGAGAAGAACGGGACGCTGATCCGTTTCGATATCGCTCAGGGGTTGCGGCGGCTCTATGACCTAGTGAAGGACGAGCAGGTGAGGCGCACGGCCTTGGAGTTGATTGAGACGGAGCCGGATCTGAAGTACCGCAAGAAGTACGCGGGCGTGTGGAAGATCAAGAACTAACGGGCACGCCGCGTCCTTGTCCGGATTGGAGCGCTTGCGTCATGGCTAGTGGGACGGCTTCAACCGGAAGCGAAGGAACACGTTGACACCCACAGGTGTGTTCCCGTAGTAAGGCTTCAGGGCGGCTTCGATGGCGTAGGCGGAAACGTTGAAGCCGATGCCGGTCTGGAGGTTACGCACAAGATCAATGTCGCGTGTATAGCCGACCGTAAAGGCCGACACATCGAATGCGGTTTTGCCGGTGTGCTCTTCGAGTTGTTGGGCGATATCGTGGTTGTTTTCGAAGAGTTCGTCGCGCTGCGACCATTCGAAGCGCGCGGTGACGAAGTTCCTGCGGCTGACAGGCACAACGGTCTCCGCCGTTAGCGCATTCACTGAGCGATTCTCCACCGATTTGTAGTTACGGCCCCAGATGAGGCTGGACGCCCAGTAGTTTCCCTGCGGACGCGGGACGATGTGGTGCACCGAGGCCGTCACCCGATCCACGTCATCGGGATGAGACTCCTCCGGATTCTTCAAACGGCCGCCGGAGACTTGAGCCATCCATGTTTTGCTGGGGAAAATCGACAAGCGGCTGGACCAGGAGTTCATGGCGCCCATGTCGATGTTCCAACGGTTTTCATTTGGCTCGCGGCCGTGGAAGCCAGAGGCTTCGATGCGAACCTTGTCCCAGGAGACGCCAGCCGTGAGGACGTTGTTCGCAATATGCGTGGAGTCCTGCCAGTGATGGGCGAGGGTTGCTTGCGGGATCTCCATGGCGCTAGCGCGGTGAGGGTAGGCGACGGGACCAAGAGCCGGGTCGCCGACAGGCGCGTAATAGACGTTCAGCATGCCTCGCTCGCTTAAGGGACGGGCGTACTGAATCGACAACTCCATTACGAGGTCGTGAGGATGTTGTCCGTCAACGATGGGTTTACCGAAGGCGTTCTCGCCGGTCTGGAAGAGGAGTGGATAGCGGCGGTCAGTGACGGTAGCGGGATCGAGGCTGACCATGGAGCGAAGCATGATGCTGCCGCGCCCCACTTGGTGCACTGCGCCGAGCATGCCCCAGTTGGGTGAATACAACTTGTCACCGCCACGAGGTCCGCTCTGTTGCGTTTCCACGATGAACGCTTCGCCCATCCACATGAGGCGCCAGCTTCCCAGCTTGGTCATGATCATCGGCATGGGCCAGGCTTCGGCCTGTATGGCTGTGCCTGAACTCTGGTTCATGAGAAATTGAGCGGCACGGTTTAGCGAGTCATGATGCATGGCGCTGTGGTCCATGCCCGGCATTGCGCCCATGTCGTGCTGATGGGCGGGGGGCGCCTGTTGGCTGAGAGCGGCAGTGGCGAAAGACAGAGCGCACAGCATGGCGTAGAGAGAGTGCATGGGAATGGTTTTTTGGTCGCCGCCGGATACTACTTAAAGGCATGATAGCGCCGCCGGGCGGCGTCGTGTTTAATACGCGCGGCGCATCAAGACGAACTCGAACTGAGAAGGATCGATGCCTCTTTGGAGGAGATGACGAACGCACTCGGCTGCGGTTGCGCCGAGGGCCTGGATTCTGCGCTGAGGCAAGGTGATGGGCGTGTAGATCTCAAGGGCGACCCACTGCCCGGCGACAGCGAGGTGCTCTTCAATCGACAAGTCCTCCGGGGCGCGCCCGATCACAGTGTCAGCCTGTAGTAGCATTCTTCCTGATCGTAGCAGTTGCCCGTGTAGCTCATGCCACAATCGAAGTGCGATGAGCCGCTTTGACGCAATACTGATTCCAGGCGGAGGGCTGCTTGCGGGCGGCGGACTGCCACCATGGACGGTGAGCCGTCTGGAACTGGCCTTAGCGCGATGGAGCGGCGAATTGCTGATCCCGCTGAGCGCCGCTACGACACACCGGCCGCTGCCGCTGGATGAGGATGGAAGGGCGATTTTCGAATCGCTTCAGGCGGCTCGCTACCTGCGTGCTCACGGGGTTCCGGCAACGGGGATCGCGGTTGAGTGCACCTCTTACGACACGATCGGCAACGCCTGGTTCTCGCGCGTTCTGCACGCCGGTCCCCTGGGCTTGGCGCGCCTGCTTGTGGTGACTTCGGAATTTCATATGGCCCGCACCGAGGCGTGTTTTCGGTGGGTATACGGACTCAATCCCAGCCTGCCAGGGTACGAATTGACGTTTGAGGCATCCCCGAACACGGGTCTGGGCGCGGAAGCGCTGCAGGCGCGAATGCAACGCGAGGCGGCGAGTGCGGCCGTAGTGGAAACCCTGGCACGGCGCATAACTACGGTGGAGGGCTTCCATCGCTGGCTGCACACGGAACACCGCGCCTATTCCGTGGCGGGTTTGGACGAGGCGCCGGACCGCGTGGCCGGTGCGGTGCTCGACACCTACTAGGCCAATGCGGATAGAATCAACGGAATGCCGCTGTCACTGGAAGGTAAGATCGCGCTGGTCACTGGGGCCAGCAAAGGGATTGGAAAAGGAATCGCGCTGGAGCTGGCGCGCCAGGGAGCTGATGTCGCGGTGAACTACCGCACCGACAAAGCAGGCGCCGAAGCGACGGCCGCCGAGATACAGATGCTGGGGCGCAAGGCCATCACCGTTCAGGCCGACGTGAGTTCCTCGGCGTCCGTGGATGCGATGTTCGGCGCGGTGCTCGGCCATTTTTCAAAGGTCGATATCCTGGTGAACAACGCCGGCCAGCAGACCTGGAAGCCGCTTCTGGACCTGACGGAGGAAGAGTGGGACGCGGTGATCGGGACGAATCTGAAGGGCTGCTTCCTATGCACACAGCGCGCTGGGCGGCGGATGAAGGACGCGGGCGGCGGCACCATCATCAATATCGGCTCCGGGTGCAACAAGGTGCCTTTTCCGAATCTGGTGAACTATACGGCCAGTAAGGGGGGCATCGATATGTTCACCAAGGTGTCGGCGGTGGAGTTGGGAAAGTACGGCATCACGGTGAATTGCGTGGCGCCGGGGGCGATTGAGATTGAGCGGACGAAGAACGAGGCGGGTGACTACGCCGGCACGTGGGCGAAGCTGACGCCGCTGCACCGCATCGGGCAGCCGGTGGATGTGGCCAAGGCGGTCGCCTTTTTCGCCGGGCCGGAGGCGCAGTTTGTCACTGGCCAGACGTTGTGGGTGGACGGCGGCTTGTTTACCATGCCGCAGTGGCCGTATGAATAGAAGCTAGTGTTGGCCCAAGAAATACGCACCGTATTTCCAAGTGCTAAACACTACGACTGATTTGCCATCGGCAGTCTGAACTGTGGGAAACTGGCCGGCCGTCTGATCGTTGAAAGTGTAAAGACTCTGCTTCCAAAGAACTTGTCGTGCGGCAAGATCGATAGCGACGACGTAGGAAAAGGGGTTGTTTACCCCTGAGACGCCGAGCGTGAGAACCGGCTGGGTTGAAGTGCCGCTGATGGTGAGTGCGGAGGATGGCTGGTATAGCCAGCCGTCGCCAATGACGGAGTTCAGGTTGTAAGAATCCACTACAGCCCCGGTATCCAATCGCCGCCGCTGCACCTTGGGGTACTGGGCGCTGATGACCCAAATGCCTCCCCGTGGATCAGACGCTACAGACGCCGGAATTTTTGAACGTACGCTCTGTGCCCACAGCATTGTGGGATGATCGCCATCGTCGCGGAGAGCAAAGAGGCTAGGGGCCGTGAGTCCCCCCGGAATGAAACCTGCGCCATCGAAATAGATAGTGTTGCCGATACACGTAGGACTGGCGCCGCTGGGCGCTTTGAATGACCAATACCAGGCAACCTTAATAGGTTGGAGTGGATCGGTTGAATCGATATCCAGGGCATACAATCTACCGTTGGTCGTATCTTGATGCAGTTGTGTTGAGACGAAGACCCGATTGTTGATCACGCAGGGCGTGTTGGCCGTCTCAAAGTAGTTGCTT
The DNA here is from genome assembly GCA_039934475.1 of Bryobacteraceae bacterium. GTDB lineage: Bacteria > Acidobacteriota > Terriglobia > Bryobacterales > Bryobacteraceae > JBDTMC01. The sequence goes on from JBDTMC010000435.1 coordinate 4,662, forward strand.
GATCCGTCCATGTACAGATACAGGCTACTGAGTAAGGCGCCATTGGAGGGGTCGTGGATGGAGACCGGCCCGCCATGGGTAGCGAGGAAAATTGTTCCGGCGGCCGTTTGCACCGGACTGATTGGAATTCCCCCGGCGGTAGCCGTTTGCCACAGTACAGCCCCGTCAGGCCCAAATTCGATCAAGTGGGTATCGTCGGCGGCAATCACCTTTCCCTCAGCATCGATCATGGGGGCGGAGGTGTAGGCATTGCGGTTGAGCAAACTCCCCGAGGTCCAAAGGCGGCGGCCTGTGGCATCGTAGGCAATGACGCTATCACCGAATTTCGACTGGTAGGAGCAAGCCGCAGTGCTCCCATTGGAGACACATCCAAGGCCTTTGCCGGAGCCCGCGGAGAATATGTCGTGGGCGAGTATTGCCACGTCGTTCGCCAGCAGCGGGGGCATGGCTGAGCGATCGGACATCATGGAATCGCAGTGGGCCATGGCGCAGCCGGCGGCAGCAGGCCGGAATATGGTTTGGCTTTGAGCAACGGGCAACAGAACAGCCAGCATGACGCCGGCTGCTAGTGAAATTGTGGTCATTGCTCCTCAGAGGGTGGGGGTTGCGGCAAACATGGCGCTAGACGCCCAGAGTGAATCTTGAGACTAAAGTAGTTATTGTATTGATAGTAAGCCCAGCAGGGAACACCTCCCAGTACTGAATCGAGAGGAAGAAGTCTAGTACTCGACGTCGGTTCGGCTGCTGTCACACCCCGCTTTCCGGGGTGAGGTACGGTGTGGTATAGATGGTTGCTTAACCACAGTTTCTGGCAAACCAGACAGGAAAGAAAAGGAGCACCTGGAATGGCATACGTGATCGCGGAACCTTGCATTGGCACGAAGGATACGGCCTGTGTGGACGCCTGCCCCGTGGATTGTATTCACCCCAAAAAAGACGAAGCAGCGTACGAGACGGAAGAACTGCTTTACATCGATCCAGTGGAGTGCATTGATTGTGGCGCCTGCGTGCCTGTATGCCCGGTGTCGGCGATTTTCGCGCTTGACGACCTGCCAGAGAAGTGGGCGAGCTTCACCGAACGGAACGCGAAGTACTACGGGCAGTAGGCGAGCGATTCAGGCTTTGTAAGTAGCCCGCATCTCATCCGTCTCCCATACGCTGACTTGAGAGACGCGCACGTCGTTCTCGCGGGGCGACGCAGAAATGCCCCGCGAGATCTCCTCATAAAAGACCTGAGCCATGTTTTCCGCCGACGGGTTTAACTTGTCGAACGGCGCCACTTCATTCAAAAACATGTGATCAAAACGGCCAATCACCGTCTTCATTACGGCTTCTACTTCGAGGAAATCCACTAACAAGCCAGTGCCATCGAGGCGGTCGCCTTCAAGCAGCACTCGCACCCGGTAGTTGTGGCCGTGGATGTTCTCACACCGCCCGTTGTAATCGCGCAGAGCATGCCCCGCGGCGAACACTTTTTCCACTGCAACTTCAAACATCGAAGAACCTCGTGACTTCATTGAAATCGGTAGTGAAGCGGTAGGCCGGCAGACTGTCGAAGAACACCTGCCCGTACCGCTGTTTGGTGATACGGCTATCCAGCAGCACCAAGGCTCCGCGATCGGAGCGGCTGCGGATGAGGCGACCAAAGCCCTGTTTCAAGGCGATGGCAGCCTGGGGAATCTGATAGTCGTAGAAGGGGTTGCCCCCGTCGTCTTTAATGCGCCGGATGCGCGCGTCCACTACCGGATCGCTAGGGACGGCAAACGGCAGTTTATCGATGATGACGCAACTCAACCGCTCACCGGGCACGTCAACTCCTTGCCAGAAAGAAGACGTGGCGAAGAGCACCGAATTCGGCGTCGCCAGAAACTCTTCGAGCAGGGCGCGCCTGGGCCCGGTGCCTTGCATGAGCGTGGGGTACACCACTTCCATGGACACGTAGTCGTACACCACGCGCATTTGCTGATAGCTGGTAAAGAGCACGAAGGCGCGGCCCTGGGAGGCGCGCAGCAAGCAGGCAATCTCCTCGCCCG
>JBDTMC010000436.1:0-6691 GCA_039934475.1 Bryobacteraceae bacterium
CGACTTGAGCAGGCTCACCGTCTCCTTCGAAAGCGACAAAGGAAGGCTCTCGATGAGTGGCCCGGTGGACCGTCGCAACCGCAACCGCATCTTCGCCCGCGTCAAGGGGAGAGACCTCCGCGGAATGGTGGAAATCGAGATGAGCTCCAACCGCGAAGTGCGGCGCATCTCCATGCAGGACGAAGGACGCTTCCGCTACGAACTGAACTGGTCGAACTGAGCCCGGCGCCTATTTCACCTTGATCGTAATCGTCTGCCGGTCCGCGCGCCCGGCCGCATCCGTCGCCGTCAGCGTGTAAGTCGTCGTCTTCTCCGGCCGCACCGTCGCGCAGAACTTCGCCGTGGCCTTCAAATCCGCAACCGGTGGCGCCATCGCCACCTTCGTCGCGCCGGACACTCCGTAGCAAATCGTCGTAGGGAACCCGGCCGGAATTTCGGGCGAAGGTGACAGCAGAAACAGCACTTGTGGTCCCCCGCCCCCTGCCACCGCCCGCGGCTCTTCTCTCTTCCCGATCTTCAGTTCCAATGATTTTGTTACTTCTGAGCCATCCTTGCCCACCGCCGTCAACGTGAATCGCGTTGCCACGCGCGGGTTCACGTTGAAGCATCGGCTCAGCGCCGGCCATACCGGCTCCACCGGCGGCGTCAACTTCACCGACTGCGCGTTTTCCACGCCATAGCAAAGCCGCGCCGGCACATCCAGACTCGCCATGGGTTCCGCCGGATAGAACGACACGATCTTCACCGGCTCCACTGGAGGCGCCTTCTCATTCGCCACAGGCCGTTGCCCTCCTCCGCATCCTGCGAGGACCAACACGCCGCTGACTACCCACTTCGAATTGACCATTTTGTTAATCCTTTATTCTAGCGTCGTCACAATGATGAAACCTGTGTCCGTTGATTGTCATCCGAGTCTACGCGTCGGGTACAATCGAAAAATGCGGCTCAACCAGAGCCCGCGCTGTAAGGGGAAAGGAAGATATATTAGTGAAACGGGTGCTTGCGTTCTCTGCCGTCCTTGCGACTCTGCTGGCGGCTTTTGTGTTTATGATTCCGGCGATGGCTTCCATGGCCGGCGGCATCGAAGGGAAATGGCAGTTTGTCCTGGATACCGAAGGTGGCGACCGGGAAGCCCCTGCGGAATTTACCCTCGACGGCAAGACGATCGCCGGTAAATGGGGTGAGCAGCCTGCCAAGGGTACGTTCGCCGATGGCGCCTTGTCGCTCGAGTTTGATTTTGAAAGCAACGAAGTCGGTAAGGGCGTCATGAAGATAGATGGCAAGCTGGATGGAGACACCCTCACCGGTAACTGGAAGTTTCAGGAATACTCAGGGACTTTCAAGGCTACCCGTCCTAAGGAGTAGTCTTACTGTCACTTTTGCGGCGGCTTGTCGGCTTGCTTCTTTCGAAATAAATCGATGATCGAGTCGACAGGCTGCTTCTGCTCTTGCCCCGCTGGCTGGTTCGCCGTCGGCTTTTGCCCTCGTAACGCTTCCACTAACCCTCTCACCGATCCCACCGCACCGGCCGGATTTGACGTCGATGGCAACAAGCTCTTCAATTTCATCTGTGCAAACCGCTCGGCGTCCGGAACAAATCGCGGCTGGCTGATCGTCCCCGTAACCAGCGCCGGTATTACCAATTCCCCTTGCTGGTTGGACAGCACAGTCGAAAGCAACCCCGCGATCTGCCCGCTTCCCGCCCGCTGCGCCATCTCCTTGTTCAGCACTGCGGTCACGTGCAGGTTCAAAGTCTGATCCACCAGGTTCACCACTCCCGCTGCCGCCACTGACCCGCCTTCAATGTCCATCTTCAAATCGTCCGTAGTCCCTACTCCGTTTTTGATCAACATCGAACCAGCCAGTTTCACGATCGTCGTAAATGACTGCGACTGTTTCACCGACCCTAGGAATTTACCCACGTTGGCCAGTTCGTTCAGTACGTTCGTCTTTTGCAGCTTTCCGTCCGTCAACTGGAACTTCACCGTGCCGTTCAACGATTTCGCCGGATTACCGCCCGGAATGTTCAGGAACTCGGCCTGCGTGTCCCCGCTGAGAAGACCGGAAATCAGATCCTTCACCGATGTCGCGGATGAGATGAGCTGGTTCGCATCCACCCGATCCAGTTTCGTTGCCACCGATACCCGCGCCGGCTCCTGGCGGCCGTCCAACTGAATCTCGCCCGTAACGTGTCCCCCGCTGGATTGTGCGCTGATCGGAGCCAGCCGGATCAATCCGCGATCCAGTGAGCAAGTTCCCGTCACGTTGGTCAGCAGCAGGTTGTTGTATTTGATTGTCCCTATGTGGACCGTACCCGATCCCGTAATCTTCGAAGGTGCGGACGACTTACTCGTCTTCCCTCCGCCTGACGCCGTCAATCTATCGATCTCCGCCGAATCGATCTGATCCACATCCACCGCAAACTGCACCGCCGGAGCAGTGAAGTTGCGCACGCTCGCCGATCCCGACGCGTTGATCTTGCCCACGGAGACCTTCATGTTATCCACCTTCGCCGCGCCCGGATCCAGCCGGAACGCCGCGTTGTGTAGCAGGATCGGCTCCGTCAACGACGCTACCGGCAGAGACAGATTAGCAATCGTGCCCGTGCCGCTCACCTCGCCGTTCAGCACTGCCAGCACCGCGTTCACCACTGCCTCGCCCGATTTCACCTGCAGCATCGGAATCTGCGTCGTCTTCCGCTTTCCATCGCTCACCACGCGGTACGCCACATCCACTGTCTGCCCCATCTTCATATCGCCGTAACGCACATCTTTCGCCGTTAGCGTGCCCTCGATATTGGTGGCGTCGCCCACCGCCGAAAGCTTCGCCTCGGCATTGATCGTCGCATCGGCATCCAGCTTGCCTGTGCCCAATAATCCGCGCACGCCCGCCAGCGACACATCCGTCGCCTTCACCGTTCCCGTAAAGGCGGTAGAAGGAACCGGCCCGCCCGTACCCGTCACACTCACGCTGCCGCTGCCAGGCAGCCGCAACTTCGCATCCAGATCGAACTTCTGCCCCGGAGCGTAGCCGCTCAAGGTCATGTCGATGTGGTCATACACGGTCCGTGGCGACCGCGCTTCCAAGTCGGTCACTGCCAGTTTGCCATCTGAAATCTCCAGCCGGTCTAACCCCAACGATCCGCCGCCCGTCGAACCACTCTTCGAGTCCCCGCCGCCCATATCGGAGAAATTCCAGGCGCCGCGCTCACTGCGAATCAGTTCCACCGCCGGCTCCACCAAAACCAGCGATTGCACGTCCACTTTCTTCTGCAGCAACGCCATCAGTCCGGCCCGCACCTGAATCTCCCGCGCCGTCACAAACGGCCGTGCCGACCGCAGAGCCGGAGATTCCCCAATCGTCACGTTCTCAATTCGCAACGCAAGCGGTATCAGCTTCAAACTGATTGTCCCCAGCGATACGGAACGCTTCAGTGACTTCTGCAATTGCGCCTCGATTTGGGGCTTGAACTGATTGACGTCCAGCGTTAGCAAAAGCACCGCAACGCCCGCGAGCAATGCCACCACCACGCCCAATCCGATCAGCGCCTTTTTCATCCGTCACCTCGCCACTATCTTACCGAGCCACGACTGTGAAGGAGTGACCACCAAAACTCCGACCAACCCCCACCCGTTGTGATATCGTGCGCATGATGACACTAAGCAACTTGTCCCGCCGCTCTTTCCTCGCCGCTGCCGCCTCAAGCCCCCTCCTCGCCGCCGCAAAAGCGAAGAACGTCCCGGTAGGCCTCGAGCTCTTCTCCGTGCGTGATGAACTCGCCAAAGATCTGATGGGAACCGTCAAGGCTGTCGCCAAAATGGGATACGCCGGCGTCGAGTTCTTCTCGCCCTACATGCAGTGGACCCCCGCCCAAACCAAAGACGTCCGCGCCCTCCTCGACGATCTGAAGATCAAATGTTTCTCCACTCACAATGGAGCCGATTCCTTCTCGCCTGAAAAAATGGGCAAGGCTATCGAACTCAACCAGATCCTCGGCAGCAAATTCATCGTCATGGCCAGTTCCGGTAAAATCGAAGGCCCCGACGGCTGGAAAACCGTCGCCGATAAGCTCAACGCTGGCGCCGAAAAGTTCAAGCCCGCCGGCATCCGCGCCGGTTATCACAATCACCAGACCGAGTTCAAGGAAGTCAACGGCAAACGTCCCATTGAGATCATCGCCGCCAACACCTCCAAGAACGTGATGCTCCAGCTCGACCTCGGCACCTGTGTCGAAGTCGGTTACAACCCCGTCGAATGGATCAATAAAAATCCCGGCCGCATCAACTCCATGCACCTCAAGGAATGGTCGCCCGAAACCGGATACAAAGCCCTCTTCGGCGAAGGAAAAGTGCCGTGGAAAGCCGTCCTCGACGCCGCCGAAAAAGTCGGTGGTGTCGAATACTATCTCATGGAACAGGAAGGCAGCCGCTTTACGCCGTTTGAAAGCGCCGAAAAGTGCCTCGCTTCCTATAAGAAACTCCGAGCCTAATCTATGTCGATCACCCGCCGTTCGCTCCTCGGCAGCGCTGCCGTTGCCCTTGCCGCGTCCCAGGCCCGTGCGCAGTCTCTCACGGGCGCTGCCAATATGCCCACGGAATGGTCTTTCACCAGTTCCGGTAAATACGGCAACCCCTTCACCGAAGTGGACCTCGATGTCCTGGTGAAGGACCCCGCGGGCGCCGAACATCGCGTGCCTGCCTTCTGGGCGGGTGATCGCACCTGGCGTGTCCGCTATGCCGCCTCCACGCCCGGTCGTCACACTTGGCGCAGCGTTTGCTCCGTCACGTCTGACGCCGGGCTCCACGGCCAATCGGGCTCCCTCGACATCGTTCCCTACGATGGCGCCAATTCCCACTACCAGCACGGCCCGCTCCGTCTCTCCGCCAACCGCCGCCACTTCCAGCACGCCGACGGAACTCCCTTCTTCTGGTTCGCCGACACATGGTGGATGGGCTTCGTCAAACGCCTCAGCTTCCCTGACGACTTTCAACTCCTCACCAATGACCGCGTCGCCAAAGGCTTCACCGCCGTCCAAATCGTCGCCGGTCTTTACCCCGACATGCCCGAACGCGATACCCGCGGAGCCAACGAAGCAGGCTTCCCCTACGACGCCGGCTATAACATCATCAACCCCGCCTACTTCGACATGGCTGACCTCCGCATTCGCCATCTCGCCGGCCGCGGCTTGATCTCCTGCATCGTTGGCTGCTGGGGTTACTATCTCCCCATCCTCGGCATCGATAAGATGAAGCGTCATTGGCGCTATATCATCGCCCGTTGGGGCGCCTATCCCACCGTCTGGTGTCTCGCCGGTGAAGGCAGCATGCCCTACTACCTCTCTAAGAGTAAGGATGCCGACGCCCAGGCACAGAAAACCGGCTGGACCGAACTGGGCCGCTACGTCCGCGCCACTGACCCGTTCCACCGTCTCGTCACCATCCATCCCTCCAATTCCGCCCGCGTCACGGTGGATGACCCCAACGTTCTCGATTTCGATATGCTCCAAACCGGCCACGGCGACCGTGAAAGCATCCCCAATACCGTCAAGCAGGTTACTACCTCCTACGCCGCGTCCCAACCCGTCATGCCCGTCATCAACGGCGAGGTCTGCTACGAAGGGATTCAGGAAGCAAGCCGTCAGGAAGTGCAGCGCTACATGTTCTGGAGTTGTATCCTCAGCGGAGCCGCTGGACACACCTACGGCGCAAACGGCATGTGGCAGGTAAATACGGAGCATCAACCCTTCGGTCCGTCACCCCACGGCCGCAGTTGGGGAGATACTCCCTGGCGCGTCGCGTATCAATTGCCCGGGTCGGGGCAACTAGGCCTCGCTAAGTCGCTCCTCATGAAGCTTCCCTGGTCGCGCATGGAACCGCACCCCGAATGGATTGACCCTCACTGGTCTACGTCCAATTACAATCAGCCTTATGCCGCCGGCGCCCCCGGTGAATTCCGCATCTTCTACTTCCCGCGCACGGGCAACATCAACCACAAGGTAAAGGCGCTCGAATCCGGTGTCACCTACCGTGCCGCCTGGTGGAATCCCGTCACCGGCGAACGCACGGAAGCGGGCACAGTAAGTGGTGTTACCGAATGGCAGCCACCCCCGCCGGTTATTTTCCAGGACTATGTTCTGATTCTTGAGAAATCGGCATGAAATTAGTGTTACTTTTCGGTTTCATCGCGATGGTAATGCAGGCGGCCGGCCCTCAAGCCGTGCCGCTCTGGCCCGGTGTCGCGCCCGGCGACACCGCCAAATTGGGTGAAGAGCACGATGCCACCAAACCCACTGACGACAACGTAGCCGGCCGCCGTCTCATCCGGCTCACCAATGTCAGCGTGCCCACGCTTACCGTCTATCCCGCACCCAAAGCCACAGCCACCGGCGCGGCCGTCATCGTGTTCCCCGGCGGCGGCTATCAGATCCTCGCCCTCGATCTCGAAGGAAGCGAAGTCTGCCAGTGGTTGAATTCCATCGGTGTTACAGCGGTGCTTGTGAAATACCGTGTGCCCCGCCGCCAAGGCCTCCCCTATTATACGGCTCCCCTTCAGGATGCCCAGCGCGCCGTCGGCCTCACCCGCTCGCACGCCGCCGAATGGGGCATCGATCCCCGACGCATCGGCGTCCTCGGCTTCTCCGCCGGCGGTCATCTCGCCGCCGCCGTCAGTAACAACTACTCGGCACGTACCT
>JBDTMC010000437.1:0-6682 GCA_039934475.1 Bryobacteraceae bacterium
AGAAGGGCACTGGGTTTGAGCAGCCGCTGGCCGCTCATCAGCACTGGCACATCGATGTTTCCTATATCAACATCAGCGGCACGTTCTACTACCTGTGCAGCATCCTTGACGGCTTCAGCCGGTACATCGTCAACTGGGATCTACGGGCGAGGATGACGGAGGGCGACATCGAGATCATCATGCAGGGAGCCAAGGAGAAGCACCCGGAGGCGCGGCCACGGATCATCTCCGACAACGGCCCGCAGTTCATCGCTAAGGACTTCAAGGAATTTATTCGGATCTCGGGTATGACGCACGTCCGGACTTCGCCGTATTACCCCCAATTGAACGGAAAAATCGAACGCTGGCACAAATCGCTAAAAGTGAGTGTATTCGGCCCGGAACGCCGCTGTCGCTGGAAGATGCACGGCGTCTGGTCGAAGGCTACGTGGACCACTACAATCATGTCCGGTTGAACAGCGCCACCGGCTACATCACACCGAAGGATATGCTGGCGGGTCGGCAACAGGAGATCCACGCAGAACGGGACCGCAAGCTGGAAACGGCCAGACAGCAGCGGCAGAGTCGCCGCCAGCAAGCCGCGTGAGGCACAAGAATGAGATCGGGCCCTCGCAAGCTCCTGCTGCTGGCGACCGGTCGAGCGCCGCCGAGGGGCGCGGAATCTCAACTTCCGGATAGCCGACCGACGATCACTCGAAGACAATCTCAGGCAGTTCCGCGAGTTGCGCGTTATGATGGCCAATTGAGCTGCGCGAATTGCTCGCGGCCGTCACGGCCTGGCAATCTCAAAGGTCCGGACGGCTGATCAGGCTGATTCCCTACCAGTCGCCTGGGCTGACGCTGCTCGTGGCTTGCGAATGATTGGCAGTATGGCAGCCGATGTGACGCCGGATAGGGACGCGTAACGGCGGTGCTGAAACCGAGTCAGGGCGTGCAGTGGATGATGCGCGAAACGCTCGAGTGGTCGGACAAACACCTCGGTCCAGTTGGAAAGCGTCAACGATGTACACGGCCGACGATTCCTTGTGCCGGGTGGCGCAGCGCGGGTTAGAACTCAATGCGCGGGGTAATGACTACAGGGACATGTGGATCTCGTGGTCCCGCGGTGCCTCCCAGTACTGATCGGTGTCGCGGTACGTCTTGGCCTGCAAATTCCGCAATCGCCGTTTTAAAGGCGCAACGGGGGTCCGACATTCACAATTCCATACTCCCTGCGCGCGAACTCTTTCTCCGCGGCCGTGCCATTGCCGAAGTACTCGCCGCGCTTCTCCAAGTCACGAAAAAACTTCTCCATCCGCCCCGCCGGCGTAAAACCCACGAGCAGGCGGCCCGGGCCGTCGCCGTCATAGACAAACGCATGAGGCACCCGCCGCGGACCCAGTACGGAATCACCTGCGGCCAATCGAAAGCGTTGGTCCCCGATCTCGACAACGTACTCACCGGCTAGGCAGTAAAACCACTCATCCTGCTCCTCGTGATAGTGCTTCGGTGGGCCTGTTCCCCGCCGCGTGATCGGTTGTTCAGTAATTAAGACCGCACCACCGGAATCCCTTGTCGCCACCTTTACGTAGACGAGATCGCCACCCGGCAGCTTGATGACCTCGTGCAGGCGGCCCTGCCCGGCAGCAACCTTCTCGACAGTGGGACTGAGCGAGCCCGGCGCGGATTGCGCTGCGAGCACAGACGGAACCGCGCACAGCGACTTAAGCCATTCGCGACGCGGGAAAATGCTCGAGATCACGATAACCCTCCTGTATGCCGTAGGGCCACGCGCTTCGCGACACCACGTCTGATTATAGTTGAGCCGTTAGCGAGTGGAGGTTGCTTTAGCTTTATCGACGGCCGATCTGCCGTTGTCGCCCGGACTGCTCCTGAATCACGCGCAAACCGGAAGTAGAGAAAATCGGGATCGCGGCGGAGCCACAATGATCTTGCCGGGCGAAACGGAAGCTGGCTCTGCTGGGAAGCAACCATGCCGAGGGATAGTTCGGCGGGCTCATCGAGACGATGAACGGAGCGCAGAGGCCTCGCTTCTGCGCTTTTCAAAAGACCACATCGGATCGGTAGACCCGGATGCCTTGAAAATCCCCGCCCGAAGGGCGGAATACTCGCCAGCGGAGAGCGCCCTCTCTCCACTCCCGGCTGAACCGACACAGACTGCGCGAGACTGGGTGCTGTGATGCCGCATTCTTCACTCTGCCTCGCCGCATTCGCCATTGGCGTAGGATTAGCGCAGCCGCCCGCCACGCCCCGCCGGGAGATGCCGCCGGCACCCAAGCCGGGCGTCTGCCCGCTCCCGCTGCTGCCGGCACTGCCCGCATTCACCGACACAGCCTTTTACGCCTCTGGCGCCGTCCCACACGGCAAGGTAGAACAGGCGTCGTACACCAACTACGCAGGCGCAGCCAAACGAATGCACGTCTATTTGCCGCCAGACTACGACAAGTCTCCAACGTTGAGGTTTCCCGTTCTGTACCTCAATCACGGCGGCGGCGACGATGATTCGAAATGGACGTTGAATGATGCGAAACAAGGCGGCAGCGCCCAGTTGATTCTGGACAACCTCATCGCCTCCGGTAGAGCTCATCCAATGATCATGGTGATGCCGAACACGCGTTCCTGCGCCAGCTTCAAGCCGTCCGCACCGGGCAAAGACGACGCCTGCACCGCGGAGTATCTGAAGGACATCATCCCCTACGTTGACAGCCACTACCGGACCCAGCCGAACCGTGAGCACCGGGCCTTGGCTGGCCTGTCGATGGGTGGTTTCGTGGTGCTGCACACCGGACTCCCCCACCTCGACACATTCAGCGAATTATATGTATTCAGTTCGGGTCATATCAGCCCCGAGACGCTGAAGGAGTTCGACGAAAACTTTGCCCCACTGTTCAAAGACCCGAAAACGAACGACCGCTTCCGTGTCCCCTTTTATTTTGCCGCCGGCGAGACAGACATCGCTCTAAACAACGGCCAGAAAGATCTCGCGCTGCTGAACCAATACGGAATCAGAAACTTCTGGGTCCTCAGTACGGGAGGCCATGAGTGGCAGAACTGGCGGCGCTACCTCTATCAATCCGCGCAGATCATGTTCCCGGATTGCCCGGATCATTAACCCCGCGCCTCACAACTCGGCGTCCACTTCAATCTCAATCATCATCAACGGGTCAATCAGCGCCGAGACCTGCACCATCGTCGCGCATGGCTTCACCTCCGACATGAATTCGCCGTGAGCGCGCCCGTACTCTTCCCACCGTGAGATGTCGGTTACGAACATCCGCGTCCGTACAACATGCTGAAGTGTGGCGCCCAGTTTCGCCAGAGCCCGGTCGATGTTATGGAAGACCTGCACTGTCTGCGCGTAAGGATCGCCCGGACTGACGATCTGGCCCTCGTCCCCGGTTGCCGTGGTGCCAGTGACGTAGATGCGATTGCCAACCCGAATGGCACGGCTGTAGCCGACAATCGACTCCCACTTTACGCCGCTTGTGACTCGCTGCCGTGTCTTCATCCAGGCTCCCTACGGCGCCTTGGGGTTGAAAATTGGGATCGTCACGATGTTGCTCACAAAGAAGCTCTGCGCGATCGTGACCTGCGTCAGTGGATTGGTCGGGAGGTCGCTGTTCAATTCCAGAATGACCTCGTAGATGCCGAACGTGCCCGGTTTCAGACCAGCAGAGATCACGTTGGCCGTCTTTCCGCCCACCAGCGAAGAGACGAACTCATTCGGTTCCGAGTTCGGCGGCCCGAAATACTTTCCGCCCGTGATCATCGCTTGGCGCGCTGGATCCTGCCTCACCAGGCCAAGGCCGGTGGCGAGGATACTGATCGTCTCACCCGGAACCGCCGGGTTATCGGCATTCACGGCAAGCCCGGCCACGCTGGAACAGCAAAGCTGGTCGCTGATGGCAGTCATCACGATTTGCGCACTGGTGCTGGCGAGGGCGGCGAAGGCCAAGCCATCCCCGTCCGGGCCTTCAATCTTGGACGTCAGGCGTATGCGCGTAAAGGAACCACCCGCGGAGGCGACCACTTTCTCCGCGTCGTTCGAATTGATAATCGCTATCAAGGCGTCGCGGACGGTGGCCAGTGAGTCTCCGGCACTGATCGTGTAGTTGTAAACCCGGTCTTCAATCGTGATGGTGGCGATATCGCTGGCATGAATGCTGCCGTCAATTTGAATCGTACCTACCGCATAGCTCGAAGCATGCGTCGCCGTCGCAGGACGCGGATCGGTACCCTCGTCGGCGAAGATACCCGGATTCTGGCTTACGATCGGCACACCAATCGGGGTTGTCACCTCGACGGAGCCATCGTTGCGAACGGTGCGCACCCAGGCAGAAACATTGGTTGCGTCGCTGATCTCCAAAGGCATCTGGGCGTTAATCAAGCCGGGCGAGACATACAGCAGCGGCGCACGAATACCATCGAAATAGACCTGGACATTGCCCAATTCAAAGGGCAACTTGTTCGCGTTCAAATCGGCCGCAACCGATGTATCGGCCAAGCCATCACCCAAGAGAGTGACCAGTGTGTAAGGCCCTATCTTGGCCGCATTCTGTCCGCCGGTGAGATTAGCCCCGCCCGTGGTGGCGGTCAGCGTAGAAGTGGTGGGATTCAGCGTCGTGGCATAGGTGACGCTATTGCCGCCTTCACCGCCCTCGCGCGCCGTAAGCAGAATCGCATTGAGCGACAGGTTTGGCAGAGCAATCACTTTGGGGTCGCCCGTGCCGGCGTTGATCAAATCGACAACGTTCTGCGCGATGGTGGCAAGCGTGTCATCTGTCAACAGTTTGTATTTATAATCAACCGCGTTAATCGTAACAGTAACTTCGTCGCCTTCCTTCACCGTGCCGCCAAAGCTGACGGAGCCCAACGCGTAGACGTTGCGGCTGGCTGCGTTGCGCACCCCCGTGTTCGGAATCTTGCGCTGGGCGGGCGTGTAGACCACCACACGGCGATTGAAGGGATCGCTAACAAACAGATTCAAACCGTCCCAGGCAAGCGCAGCGGGTGTTCGCAGCGAATCCGCAGCAGACGCGGTGGATTCGTCAGAGGAGGAGATCTGATCGTTGGCGAAATCGAGCTGGCCAAGTACAGTATCCGCACTTACGCCATTGGTCGTGGGAATCGTGTTGTAGATCAGAACCCGATCGTTGCCGCCGTCGGAGACGAAGAGGCGCGTGCCGTCGGAAAGGGCATAGCGAGGGAAGTTGAGTGTCTTTGCGCAGCGCGCCGGGTAAGCCGCGCCGCTCCCACCGGTGGTCTCGTTCACCTGGCTGGTTTCAGTGACCTGGATTGTACCGCTAGCTCCGCCGGAAACTGCGGTAATCTGTGCCAACAGATTATTGCCGGCATTAGTGAAGCCTGTAAAACTCATGGCTTGGCCGACAGTCGGAGCCTGTCCGGTATACGACGAGTAGGAATACGTCGCAACAGTGGTGGTAACGGAAACGCCCGTCAGGGTGAGCACGGTGCCTTCCGCGGTACACAGAGCAGACGAATTGTTCGCCGTGTAGCTCACGAAATCCGGTTGGCCGATGACAATATTGGCGGCTTTATTATTCGAGAGGCTGTTGACGTCATTCCAGATCAGGACCCGGTTGTTGCCAAGGTCCGACACAAAGAGCCGGGTGCCGTCGCTGGTCACCGAAACAGGATTGAGAAGTGATGTGTCGCTCGGATCCGGGATCAGACCCTGTTTGTTGGTCTTTAGATCCGGAAACCCCAGCACCATGTCGGCAGCCTGGCCGTTCGTCGTCGGAAAGGAGTTCCAGATCATGATCCTGTGGTTCTGCGTATCGGCTACAAAAAGCCGGTTACCCTGAATCCACACTCCCTGCGGCCCGCGGAAAGACTTCTCATTGGAGATCGGAATGCCGTTGTTGTCCCGGCCCAATTGGGCTGTCGCCGTAAGATCGGCTTGGCCCAGCACTAAATCAGCGCCTTGCCCGTTCGTGGTGGGCAGTGTGTTCCAAATCAGGACGCGATTGAAGTTGGTATCCGCAACCACCAACCGCTGCCCATCGGTGGCAACGCCCGTCGGTTGTTGAAACGTATTGGCGGCCGCCGGGTTCAGGCCCACCGTCGTAAAGTCCGGCTGCCCGAGGACTAGAGACGCGCTGCCGACACACACGGGGCAGCGTCCGGAATTCGGGTCGATACTCGCCGTGGGAGACGGGATGGGAGCAGTGCTGTAAACGAGAACCCGGTTGTTGTTCGGAGAGGCGCCGACCCGGTTAGAGTCGACAATGTAAAGTTGGCCGTTCAACAGGGCAATGCCACTCACTCCGCCGAGCAATGTCTGGGAACCAGTGTTGGCGGATACCGCGAACCCGGTATGGATCTCATTCCCCTGTCCGGTGGCCACAACGGTCACTGTGCCGCTGGCTCCGCCTGAGACAGCAGTCAGCGTGGCGGTCAGATTGTTCCCGGCGGTAGCAAAGCCACTAAAAGTCACAGCATCGCCTATCCGCGGAGCCGGACCGCTGTAGGCCGAATACGAATAGACCGCGCTTCCTGAGCTGAGGGCCACTCCGGTCAACGACATTGCCGTTCCGGCGATGGAATCCTGTGAGGAGAAGGTCGGCTGGCCGAGGACGGCGCGGGCTGCTTGACCGGTGGTGAAATCCGCGGCGCCACACAGAGCCGCAGTGAACAAAATGAGTGAGATAGACTTCATTGG
>JBDTMC010000438.1:0-6680 GCA_039934475.1 Bryobacteraceae bacterium
CGTTGCGTATTCGCGCAAGCTGTGGATGACCACCCTGCCGGAATCCTTTTTCGAAGGAGGGTATAACCCGTTCGCGACGCCGAATGCGACTGACGAAGAGATGGATTTGATGCCTTGGGCAACCAGTTGGAAAGGCCGACTGCCGTACACGCTGGCGCGCGGGCTGGTGTTCCAGGAGGGGCGCCGCCTGCAACAGCTGGCAACCTACGAGGATCTGGTGCGCCTGCCGGGCTCCTACTGGGTGGGTCCCGACGGCCGGACCGTGCATATCCATGCATTGGGAAGCGGCGATCCTAACGGGAAGTCCTTCGAGGCCGCCGTGCAGCCGCACCTCTTTAAGCCGCAAGACGCGGGATTCGGGTTCCTGCGGGTGAGCGGGCTGATCTTGGAGCATTGCGCCAACAGCTTCCTGCGAACGGGTATCGGCGCGCTCTTCACGATGGGCGGGCACCATTGGATCATTGAGCGCAATACCGTCCGGCACGTCAACTCAGTGGGTATCGAGATCGGCTTCGAGATCTACGAGGATACGGACAAGAGGTACACGCGGCGGGCCGACGCCAAACTCGGACACACGATCGTGCGGGGGAACAGGGTTTACGATTGCGGCACTGCCGGCATACGCGGACTGATCAACAACTACGCGCTGGTGGAGAATAATGAGATTACCGAGTGCGGCTGGCAGGACGCGGAGTATCACTGGGAGACGGCGGGCATCAAACTGCTGCTAAATACGGGGACGCTGGTTCGGAACAATGACATTTCGCGGATTGAGGCCGGCGGTGGTATCTGGCTCGATTGGGATAACAAGAATTCGCGTGTAACTGGGAATGTTCTTCGCGACATCAGCACGGCGCAAGGAGCAGTGTTCGTGGAAGCTTCCCAAGAGCCGAACCTGGTGGACCACAACGTGTTCTGGAACATTGATGGGCAGGGTGTGCGGATGGCCGACACAGACAACCTGATTGTGGCGCACAACCTATTCGTGCGGGTGAAGGAAGATCTTATTGTTGCAAGGGTCGCCACGGAACGGGACTTGGGCGGACGGCGGCTCACATCGAACAACAACCGCGTGGTGAACAACATCTTCGTGGATGCGGAGAAGCCGATCAACTTCGGAGACGCCAGCAATCGGGCAGACTTCAACGTCTACCTGACCACTCCAGGCGCTGCGAGTATGAAGCCGCTTGCCAGCGAGACACATAGCGTGTTTATGAAAGGCGACGTGAAGCTGAATGGCGAGGAGTTACTGCTGACATGGACACCGGGCCAAGCACTGCCTTCCGTGCCGGCAGTGAAGGGCTGCGAGCGGGACTTCGCCGGAGTCGAGAGGGCCAGCGAAGCCAGTGTTGCGGGGCCGTTCGTTGGTATGTCACGCGCGGCGACCTTCCTCTTGAAAAGGACTTTGGTGGGTGGGCAGGCGGCGATGATGTCCGGACCGCCTGCCAGCTTGGTTACTGCGGCGACGTCAACACACTGACGCCCCAAACGATGGCCCCGAGTATGCCCATCGTCCCAAGGACCTTGGCCGTTAGAATCGCATTCTCGGCGACGCTCAGCTTGCGAGGGGCATATTGATTGAGATCGACGGCCGATTCAAGCTCGGCGACGTTAGGCTTTTCCTGGATTCCATAATTGAGTCTCCTGTGATGTGGGTTCCGCGGAGGGCCATCGAGACGTGGCTGTGGTCCGCGCTGCGACTACTCTTGTACTGCGCCGCTGTGTCAGGAGAGACCTATCCGGTGCGGGCCCGCCAAGCGCCAGGAGTATGAATTGGGAATCGGCTTGACTCTGCTGTTTGGAGGGCGGATGACGGCCTGAACGCTAAGGGACAGTGCGATCACCAGGCAAAGAAGGGCGCGGCGTTGGTTTCCGATACGTGTTGTGCTGCTGGTATTCACGGAATCGTTCCTAAGTATATCGGATTATTAAAGAACATTCATCTTTGATCGGCAGAAGAACACGCTGACACGGGTTGGAGACACTCGGTTCGCGGAGGACGCCGAGACGAAGGCGAGCGGCACTCAGTCAGCGCCCGCTTCCCGCGGGAGTGTTCCAATCGTTCACGAGAACATGGTAGTTTTGTTCACGAAGCCGCGATGGGGCACTGGGAGCGGTCTGAGGGAAAGAATCGCCAGTTCTCGCGAAAGACAGGAAAGTGAACTGGGCTGCTATGGCCACAAAGGAAATCACCACTGGTTATGTTGCGCAGATTATCCTTGCCGAGGACAATCCCGCCGACGTCGTGCTGGTACGGATGGCGCTGCAGGAGGCAGGTCTGGATTGCGAACTGCACGTGATGGCAGACGGAGAAAAGACTATCTCCTTTATTGAGGAGCTGGATGCCAGACCGACGGCATTATTTTTGGATTTACTGCTGCTCGACATGCATCTGCCGAAGCGAGATGGAGAAGCCGTCCTGAGACGCCTGCGTTCCACGGAAAACTTTGCCCAGACGCCGGTAATTGTGATGACGGCATCGGATGCGCCGCGTGACCACGCGCAGGCCGAGAAGCATGCCGCTCTGCACTATTTCCGAAAGCCCTCTAACCTTGACGGCTATATGCAACTCGGCGTCATCATTCGCGACCTGCTTTTTCCGAAGGCAGCAGCGGCGGTGCAGGGGCCCTTGGCGTGACGTCCACCAAAGCAGAGTCCGCCGAATCATTCGATTTCCTATCCGGTGGCGGCGAGATGGGCAGCCTGATCCGGGAGTACGATTGGTCCGCCCATCCCCTGGGGCGACCCAGCGCGTGGCCGCAAAGCCTCAAAACCGCGGTTAGCCTGATTCTCAATTCACAACATCCGATGTGGATCGGTTGGGGCAAGGAGATATCGTTTCTCTACAACGATGCCTATCTTCACGTGCTTGGGCTGGCCAAGCATCCGAGGGCGCTGGGGCGGCCGGCGGCGGAAGTGTGGTCGGAAATCTGGGATGTTTGCGGGCCTCTAGCAGATAAGGTATTCCGGTTGGGTGAGGCAAGCTTTGTCGATGACGTGCAACTGTTCATGGACCGCGGGGATCACCTGGAAGAGACCTACTATTCATTTTCTTACAGCCCAATCCGCGATGAGTCGGGGGGAGTAGGAGGCTTGTTCTGCCCTTCGACAGACACGACGGCGAAGATCCTGAGCGCGCGCCGCTTGCGGACGCTGTCGGAGCTCGCTTCTGGCATCCACGTCGGGGCAAAGACGGAGACAGCATGCGCCACAATCGCCGCTGAGTTGGCCAAGAATCCGGATGACATACCCTTCGCGCTGCTTTACATCATGAACGCCGACGGCACCGAAGCCATCCTAACGGAGGCGGTGAGAATTGAGGCCGCAGATGCAACGTTGGCTCCGCGGGTGGTGGATCTGAAGAGCGGCAACAACTCACGTTGTGTGTGGCCGCTGGCGGCTGTCCTGAAAGCGGGGACAAGCCGGCGGGTTTCCGTAGAGGGCTTTGAGGACTTGCCGCAAGGACCGGCGAACCAGCGAATTTCCGAAGCGATCATCTTACCGGTTGCGTCCCGCGGCGACGATAAGCATCTCGGCGTCCTGATCGCGGGAATGAACCCTACCCGCAGGTCGGATGCCGCCTACCAGACCTTCTTCGAGCTTGTCGCGACGCAAGTTGGGACCACGATCCAGAACGCGAGAGTGGTAGAGGAAGAGAAGAAACGAGCGGAGATGCTCGAACAGATCGATCGGGCCAAGACAGCGTTCTTTTCGAACGTAAGTCATGAGTTCCGCACGCCGCTGACGTTGATGATCGGGCCATTGGAAGATGCGCTGGCGGGAGAATCCCTGTTGCCGGTTGAGCGCGAGCGGCTGGATTTGGCGCATCGGAACTCGCGGCGCCTGCTGAAGCTGGTCAATTCACTGCTCGACTTTTCGCGCATCGAAGCTGGTCGAGCACAGGCCTCGTATCAGCCAACTGACGTGGCTGCCCTCACCGCCGAACTCGCTAGCAATTTCCGTTCCGCCAGCGAACGCGCGGGCTTGAAACTAATTGTCAATTGCCCCGCTCTTCCGGAACCCCTATATATCGACCGGGACATGTGGGAGAAAATCGTACTCAACCTGCTTTCCAACGCATTTAAATACACCTTCGAAGGGGAGATCGCGGTGAGCCTACGCTTGGTTGAGAACCAGGTGGAGTTGTCGGTACGGGATACAGGCGTCGGTGTGCCCGCGGAGGAATTACCCAGGCTCTTCGAGCGATTTCACCGCATCCCGGGGCAGCAGAGCCGGAGCTTTGAAGGCAGCGGCATCGGCCTTGCTTTGGTGCAGGAACTTGTGAAGCTGCATGGCGGCACGATTTCCGTAGAAAGCGCCGTGGGACGCGGTACGATCTTTGCGATTCGGATTCCGTTGGGGAAGGCGCACCTTCCGAAAGAGCGCATTGATGCCAGCGGGCTGGAAGGTTCTACGCCAACTGGGGCCACGGCCTATGTCGAAGAGGCTTTGCACTGGCTTCCGGATGATTCGACATCAAGGGAAGTTCCAGGGAGAGGGCAGGCGATTCGTAGCGTGGCCCCATCATTCGAAGGCGCGCGGATCCTGCTTGCCGACGATAATTCCGATATGCGAAATTACGTCAGGCGCCTGCTCGCTGAGCTTTGCGAAGTTCAAGTCGTTTCTGACGGCCAGGAGGCACTGGAGGCAGTTCGCATTTGCCGTCCGGACCTGATTTTGACCGATGTGATGATGCCTCGCCTGGACGGCTTTGGACTGCTGCGGGCTTTGCGCGCCGACCCGGAATTGAGCGATATTCCGATTATTATGCTGTCCGCGCGGGCGGGCGAAGAGAGCCGCGTGGAAGGCCTGGGCGCCGGTGCGGATGACTATCTGTTCAAGCCTTTCTCGGCGCGAGAACTGACCGCGCGGGTGGGTTCTGTGCTGGAACTTTCGCGGGCGCGCCGGGCGGTAGTCGAAGCGGTACGCGACAGCGAGAGACGTCTCCGGACGATGTTTCAGCAGGCGCCGAGCTTCACCTGCATCCTGCGCGGGCCGCAGCACGTGTTTGAATTTACCAATGATTCCTACATGCGCTTGGTTGGGGAAGGCCGCGATCTCATGGACAAGCCTGTGCGGGAAGCCATTCCCGAAGCGGCGGGGCAAGGCTACTTCGAGCTTTTGGACGGCGTGTACGCTTCGGGCAAGTCTTTCACGGGACTTGAGACCCCACTCCAGCTGCGGCGCACTGCGGGCGGTCCCATGGTGAATTTGTTGATCGATTTTATCTTTCAGCCGATCACCGATGCCTTAGGGCAAGTGTCCGGCATATTCGTGGAGGGTTTCGAGGTGACCGAGCGCCACGCGGCGCAGGCCGCGCTGCGCGAGAGCGAAGAGCGGTACCGCACACTGTTCGATTCCATTGATGAGGGCTTCTGCGTCGTGGAGGCGATACCTGCCAGCGGTGAATCTGCCGCCGACTTCCGATACATCGCGGTGAATCCCGCAGTGGAGACTCAAAGCGGAGTGCCGGCAAAAGTCGGCGACACGATCCGGGGCGTCATCCCGACTGAAGCGGAAAGCTGGATTGATGCCTTCGACAACATTGTGCGCACTGGCGAACCAGCGAGAGGGGAACGGGGACTTCTCTCGCAGGGGCGAGTGCTGGACCTCTATGCATTCAGGCTGGCAGACGACACCAAGAGACGCGTAGGGGTGCTCTTCACGGACATCACAGCGCGGAAGAGTGCCGAGGCGGAGTTGTTGCGGGCCAACCAGGACCTGGAACAATTTGCCTATTCCGCGAGCCATGACTTGCAGGAACCGTTGCGCAGCATCAAGATCTACAGTGAATTGCTTTCCAAACGTCATGGAGAGCAACTACGAGGGGATGCGAAGGATTTTCTCGACTTCGTGACCTCGGGCGCGAGCCGCATGGAATTGCTGGTGCGAGATCTTCTCGCCTACACGCAAGCGACACAGCTTGACCGGCCGGCCGGCGCCGTTGATTCGGGCGAAGCCTTGGCCACCGCCCTCGCGAACCTGGCGGAGTCCCTCAGGGAAAGCAGCGGTAGCGTATCATTCGGACCTTTGCCGTCGCTGCCGGTGAATGCTACCCATCTGCAACAAATCTTTCAGAACCTTATCGGCAATGCAATCAAGTACTGCCGTCCGGGAGTGCCGCCCGTCATAGACATACAGGCCCAGCGTGAGAATGGGCTGTGGCGGTTCTCAGTAAGCGACAACGGAATTGGCATCGAATCAGAGTATAAGGAGCACGTTTTTGGTCTCTTCAAGCGGCTGCACACAGCAGATGAATATTCAGGCACCGGCATCGGGCTGGCTATCTGTCAACGAATGGTGGAGAGATATCACGGCCGGATCTGGGTGGAATCCGAAGTCGGAGAAGGATCAATCTTTTACTTCACCCTCCCAGCCTGACGCTGTACCGGAGAAGATGCACAGGATCCTTGTTGTGGAGGACAGCAAGGCGGATTTCTTCCTCATCCGCGAGGCCATTTCAGCGGCCGCGGTGAACGCCACCCTGCACGTTGTGACTGACGGCGAGCAGGCCATTCAGTTCTTAAGGAATGCAAGCGATGCCGGGGAGCCTTGTCCCGACCTCATATTGCTGGATTTGAACATTCCCAAGAGAGACGGAACGGAAGTTCTGCGCCAGTTACGCGCTAGTGTAGTGCTTCACACAGAGTGATAAGTATTAAGGGCGTTTCTGGCCCGCA
>JBDTMC010000439.1:0-6660 GCA_039934475.1 Bryobacteraceae bacterium
GTTCGACCGCGAGGAGGCCGAGAAGCGTGCCCGCGAGATTCTCGCTGCGTTGAGTTTCCCCTTAAAGCGCTACGACGACCCTTTGGAGGAATCCAGCCGCGGCATGCAGCAAAAGGTCTCCATCGCCCGCGCCCTGCTTTTGCGTCCACCCCTGTTGTTGCTGGACGAGCCGACCACCGGTCTCGATCCCAAGAGCAAGCGCGAAGTGCAGGTGTTCATCGAAGACCTAAAGCGAAACAGCGGGACCACGATCCTGCTCACAACCCACGACATGTTTGAGGCCGAGCGGCTTTGTGAACGGTTGGGCTTGCTGGCCCATGGGCGATTGGTGGCCGAAGGAACGCCGGCAGAACTGGTGGCACAGGGCGGAGGCGGCAGCCTGGAAGACGCTTTCATCAAGCTGGCCGGCGAGAAGCTGACCAAGGAAGAACAAGAGGAGGCGGCGGAAAAGGCATGATCAGCCGGACAAGACAAATCTGGGCCTTTCTCTATCGCGACCACCAACTCACGAAGCGCTATTTCTCGTGGGTCGTGGTGTTCACGGTGTATGCCGTTTTCAGCGGCGCCAGCGTCGCACTGATCGGCGTGGCATCTCACGACACGAAGCTGACTCTCACCCTCACCATCGGCGTTCTCTTCTGGAGTTTCCTCTCCGTGCTCTTCAGCGAAGTCGCGATGTCGATCGCGTATGAGCGATGGGAGGGAACGCTGGAATACACGTTCATGGCGCCTGTCTCGCGGCTCATTCACCTCGCGGGCGTCAGCCTGTACGCTTCGTTCTATAGTGTGGTGCGGGCGCTGGCGGTGCTTGGGGGGCTGTTCGTATTCCTGGATCTCGACCTTCGCGGCGCCAACTTACCCGGATTGCTGGTCGTCCTGGCTGTCAGTAGCGTGGCCTTCATCGGGCTGGGATTGATCGCCGCAACGCTGCCCGTGATGAGTCCGGAGCGAGGGGCCGAGGCGACGAATATCTTCCAGAGCATCCTGCTGCTGATCTCAGGCATTTACTACCCGATCTCTGTGCTGCCGAAGTGGGTACAGCCGCTTTCGATCCTATCGCCGGCAACCTATGCCCTTCGTGCAAGCCGCAAACTGCTGGGCGTTGACCGCATGCAGGACGGCCGGCTCCACGGCGCCTCTCTTTCGGACGTACTGCCCGAACTCATTGCGCTGATGGCCATGGGCATCGTCCTCGTTCCCCTTGGCCTTTGGATCTTCGCCCGTGTGGAGAACTGGGCTAAGCGCACGGGCAAGTTGAAACGCACGGGCTAACGGGTCAAGACGAAGTAATGCATTGAGGAATCCGCCGGTAGCCCGCTAATCGGAGCGTCCGTCTTCCAAAGCACGGTGTTGGTCCCGATGAGGCGGAGTTCATTGTTCATTGCGGCTTGATCGAGCGTCCGCGAACCCTCAAGCAAGCCAGCGCGCCAGTGCGATTCGATGCCGGCGGACGATGTCGCAAATGTTAGGCGGAACAATGCGGGACTTACTTGATTCAGCAGCGTCGTGTCTGGGTTTGACACCAGAATCACGTGGCCGCCCCACTCGCCATCCAGCGAGCCGGCGGCGGGAACGCTCGCCTGCGGAGCTTGGAACAACGCCTGATGGTCGGGAATCGACATGTTTTCAAACGGGTAGTTGTGACGCGCCATCACGAAGGTCGCGAACTCAACACCAAACGGAAACGTTCCCATGTGCATCACGCCGATGGCATTCTGCGCGTCAATCACTTTGATCATGTCGTAGACCAGCTTGTAAGGGTCATTGGTGTAGTTCAGCAGCAGGATAGGATCACCCTTCTTGAAATAACGCCGGTTGTCATCGGGATAAATAACGCGGCGCACTTGCGGAAGTCCCGGCAGCGCGTTCAGTTCATAGTTCACTACGTAACCGCTCACAACGCCGTCGGCGATGCTGTCGAAGCGTTTCCAAAAGCTGCCGCCGGCGAAGATGCGCCCAGCGTCGCTGGCGTCATTGCCTAACAGTTCGTCGCGCAGCCTCTGCTCCCAACCGAGAAGGGAATCCTCGGCAAAGGATCCTTTCCAGAACGAATCGCGGAAGATGCGCCGTTGGTCGAAATCGTAACGCACGGTTCCGGTGTTCAGCAGGTTGCCGATGTCCAGCGTCGGCGTGTCTTGAAGAATGGCTTGTAGCTCTGCTGTCGGGCGCGTGCTGAAAAAGTCGGGAGTGTCTGCGCCACGCGCTACTTCGGCGCGGATGTCTCCGGCGAACTGTGCAGCGCCAATTGCCAGCGGATCGTACTCCCTCATAACAAACTGCCCTGTGAAAGCAATGAAGCGCATGCGCGCCTGGAACTGAATCAGTGGGTCGCCAGTGCCCGTAACCTGGAAGGACGCCAGGAACCCCGCCAGATTGGATATCGCGGCCAGGTTCTCAAACGTCCGGAAGCGGAGCAGTCCGGTGCCGGTCTCGTGCCGTCCGTCCGCCTGTATTTCGTAAGCATGGCAGTATAACGTCGTGTAGTCCTGAAGGACGTCGGCGATCGGGTTGGCGCCGCCGCTGTCCTTCTGCATGTACTTGATGCAGTCCAAACCGAAGCGGCGTCCATCGGGGACCACAAACTCGGAGTGATATAACATCTCGCCTTCCCCCGTAACCGGGTTCACGCGAAGGTAGTTGAAGCGGCTGGTGGACTCATCAATAGGGAATGTCGCGTTCGCCTGGCCGTCAAACTGTCCGAAGGATACCGTTCCCTTGATCGTGGCCTGGTGATCGTAGCCATCGACGAATTCGTTGACGTCCGCGATGACAATGCGGCCGTTGAAACGGCACGACACGGCGTCTTTCGGATCCCCCTCCGCCGGAATTCGTCCGCCGATGGTCAGGTCTCCCGCCCGGCCCGGCGTGGGCGTGCCCTGGCCTGCGAAGTACCACCCCACCATCTCCTCATCGAAGGTCATACCCACGCCATCGGGTAATTGCACATCCAGGAATGGCTTCAGCAGAGTATTGGTAGGTAGCGTCTTACCCGCGGCGCGAGTCAGTATGTAGTAGAAGCCGAACTGACCGCCCCCTTGGGCATGAAACAGCCCTAGCGACGTACTGCCGAACAGGGAAGCTTCCATGATAGGCAATCCGGTGAGGTACTTACCCACCATGAGGTCCGCGGACACCGTCCGGATCTCATCGTGGAATGGCGTGAAGTCGTTCAGTTGGAAATGGTCTTTCAGGAAGACCGGAGTGACCATGCCTTCCATCAGCCCCATCAATTGATAGCGGACCTCGAAGCTGCCGTCGGGTTTGCTGCTGAATTGCAGGTAGGCCATACCGCCCGCCTGGTTGGCGTTGGAGATGATATCCATGCGCCACACGCCGTCCAGTTCGGCGGCAGTCGGAGCGGCTCCGGCGGCATAAAGCGCGGCATGATCGTCCACGGTCATCTGGCTGAAGCCGTATTCGCGCGACATCGGGAAGGTGAAGAGGCGAGTTCCATTCGGATACTCCCCAAGGTAGACACGTCCTATCAGCAGGTCGTGATTGATGATCTTGAAGATGTCATAGTAACCTTGCCACGGTGGATCCAGATAGCGCAGCAGAATGTAACGGCCAGGCTCCAACGTGCCTCCGCTGTTGTAGCTCACCTCTATCTCTTCCAAACTGTTGCGGGCGTGAATGCGATCGTCGGTATCGCTGGTAATGCCCGCCACTTTGCCATCTGCGAGAAAGAACTGCTTCTTGAAGCCGGTGAAAATCGCCGCCGACATCAGGTTCAAGACGTGCCCGTGGGGAAAGAAGCCTTTCCAATAGCGGTCATTGTGAATGGTCTCCGTGGCGATATCGATCGCCGGCGCGCCGCCCTGGTTCACCATCTCTGCGATGGGGAGAGTAGGACAGCGGCGGAACAGCGCTTCTAGTTCGCCCTCTTCGTAGGAGATGGCGTCCAGCGCGCTAATGCCATCGGTCGCTACCACGGCCGGCGGCACCGGATAAGGGGTGCCGTTCAGAGCGCGTATGTTGTGTTCGACGAAGCGCTCCGTGAGCGCCGAAATCGTCATGAAAGGATTCACGCCAAGCGCCGATGGGATCACCGCGCCATCGGCAACGAACAGACCTTGGTGGACGCTGCCGTCGCCGGCGAACACGCGCCCGAACGTATCTACGGCGCCTTGTAAGTAGTCATCGCCCATCGGGCACCCGCCTAACGGATGCGCCGTCACCAGATGACGCAGGTTGAACACGCTCCAAGTGGGGTTTGAAATGAAGTTGGCGCGAAGGGCGCGCGCGTGCCGGCGGATCTCCTCGTTCATGCGAGTGAAGATCTGCTGCTGGCCGGCTTGATCCCAGGAGATTCGAATGCGCCCGTCCTGCTCTGTGAAAGGCTTTTCGAATAGAATCACGCCGCGCGCGTTATCCTGGCCCATCACCAGGTAAAGCATGGAATGGTTCAACGCGCCGTTGGGGTTGTTGCCGTCTCCGCCTAGAGTCAGATCGCGATTCAACCGGTCGCGCTGTGCGTCCTCATTCCCTATCACAGTGTCTTGTCCGCGTAGAAGACCGAACACAGCCTTCGCGCCGTCGGCGTACGCGCTGGGGAAAGAAAAGTCCTCAATCGCAATGCGCTGGTTCTCCGGAAGGTCCTTGGCATAGCGCACCATGCCGACGATGTTCGGTCCCGGGGCGGGGGAGTCGCTCGCGTTAGGGCTGCTCTTGTACGGATACCCAAGCACGTCGGTTTCAAAATCGCCGTTGTAGGCCAAGCCGAAGAAGTCGGCATTCCCATTGAACTTAGTCCCAAGCACCGGAGACACAGAGAGCCCATGCATCTCCGATCGCAATAGGATCTCGGTGGAGTTCAACGAACCCGCGGAGAGAACTACTTGCGAAGCTGTAATCGTGAAGCTCTGGCTATCGCCCGTGCCATTCACGTGCTTGCCGCGGATCGTCCATCCACCGCCGTTTGCCTTCTCAATCCACTCCACCTTGGTTTGCGTGAGAATGGTGGCCCCCGCGGCGCGAGCCATCGGCAGATAGTTCATGTAAAGCGTGTTCTTCGCCTTCACGTTGCAGCCAGTGACGCAATTGCCGCAATCGTTGCAAGGCTTTTGTTCCACTCCCTGCGCGTTAGGCCCATCAATCTTGAAATTGACGGCGATCGGAAGAGGCATCACGCTCGTGCCGAGTTCCTTGGCCCGTCGATCCAGTGCCTGCACCTTGGCCAGTTGCATCGCCCGCGGATGCACGCTCGGCACCAGCACCTCATGGGCGCGCTTGTAATAGGGACGCAGTTCATCGAACGTGATCGCTTCCGGCCAGTGCGACTGTTCGAATACTTCGCGATCGGGCACGATGGCGACATTGGCATTGATCAGCGAAGTGCCGCCTAAGCCGGAAGCCTTGATCACTGAGATGTCGCGATGAGTCAGTAGTTCGTACAGGCCCAGTGGGTTTAGATCGCTGCGCGTGGCGCCCAGTACTTTGTCCAACGACTCCGGGAATTCGCCCGGCTGCCACTCCTTGCCTCGTTCCAAAATGCAGACCGATGGTTTAGGGCTGATAGCGGCGGAAGCCAGCCGCGCCGCCGTGATCGCCCCGCCATAGCCCGATCCTATGACGACGACATCATACTTACTCTTGCGTTGTTCCCAGGGAGTCGACAGCATATGGTCTCCTGCTTTCAAAGTGCCTTAGCTCTCAAGGCCAAGTAATGTCCGGAAGTACGGATTGAGTAACCGGCCGCTAGGATCGAACGATTGCCGCACTTCGGCGAACTTCGTCCAGCGGTCGCCCAACGGCTGCGCAATCTGAGCTTGGGTCAATTGCGGCGTCTGGTTCAGCAGCGGCAAGCCTCCCTGCTCGAAGCAGAATTGGTTATAAGCGAGCAGGAAAGGTTTCCATCCCGGGTTCGCAGTGGAGACCGGGTCGATCGTCATCACATTGCCGTCGTACGAATAGGACAGCAGGGACTCCTGATCTTTCAGGATGCGGTAACCGACGTGAAGCATGTTCGTGCGGTACCCGGTATCCGCATAGTATTTCTTGACGAATTGCGCATACGCCGGCAACACGGTAGGATACTGCTCTTCGGGAAACGCCCACAGGCTGAACGTATAGCGGCTACCGTCTGAGACAGGCGGGTATTTGATGATCTGGTCAGTGGCGATGGTGTTATCGCTCTTTACCAGAGTCTCAAGCTTGAATCGCCACATAGCGCAAAAGCCATCGATCACGCTATAGCGGATCTCGGGAATCGGGATGTTCGCTTCCACCTGGGCGCAGAATAGGGGGCCTGCGTTCGCCCACATGTAGTTTCGCAGCGGCCATGCGGTTCGATTCGGCGATCCCGTGGCCTCTGGATTGTAGTGCCGCATTTCCACCGTAATCAGATCTTCGAAAAAGAAGATGTAGTACATCAGCGATTCGCCGCTTTCCTTCAGTTCCGGCAGCTTTGCGATGAACTCGCTGAGGGAATAGGTCTCATGATGCACCGCCATCGGAACGATGGGCCGCACCCGGTAAGTGGCCTCGTAGACAATGCCGAACGTGCCGTAACTCGAACGAACCTGGGCCAACAGTTCCGGCTGATCCTCGGTCACCTCAAGCAATTCGCCCGATGGCAGAACAAGCTTGATATTCGTGATGTAAGAGCCGACTTGCCCGAATTCTCCCTGCGCCGGATCGCTGTTTCGGCGTTCGGCCCGT
>JBDTMC010000440.1:0-6658 GCA_039934475.1 Bryobacteraceae bacterium
GTGGAGCAGTATCTGGGTTTGGCCCAGGAGCTTCGTGACGCGTCCAAGGGGGACGATATTCTGGAGGCCGTGCGCGATGACGATCGCGTGATCACCAGATTCAATAAGAAGCTGGGTTACTTCGGTGCTTACAATTCTGACCGCACCATCCGCACGTTCTTCATCCCGGTGGATGGAGTTCGCTACTTTCAGCGTCAGGCAAGGAGGCCGCGTTGACCGACGAAGAGATTGTCAATTACCTGAGCGACAACGGCTATCCGCAGCATGTGGTAAAAGCGGGCCGCACGGGGCTTGTAAAGCGCTATCAGCAGTTTGTGACTGAGGTGGAGCGCGGCTACAAGCTGGGTTTGGAGGATTACCGCAACGATCTTGATCTGCGAGCGGTCCTGGATTTGATTGGACCGGCTGACGATGTGCGTGAGGCTGATGAACGCCTGGCAGCGCAGCTTACGGGAACAGACGTGCGGATATGGGAAAGTGCGCCGGGAGAACCGTTTTGGGATTTCGGATATCCGAAGAATGCGACGGGTGAGCTATTGGCCGATCTGCGGGCCGAAGGTCACAACCGGTAGAGCATCATGTAGACCACCACTCCCGTAACGCTGACATAGAGCCAGATGGGCAGGGTCCAGCGCGCCAGGGCGCGATGCTTGGCGAAGCGGCCCTTCCAGGCGCGCCACAGTGTAATTCCCGCCAGAAAGGGAACTGTAGCCGCGAGGATAGTGTGTGTGATGAGGATGGCAAAGTACACGGTACGAATAGGGCCGGTCTTTTGAAATGGCACCGAACCCACCTGCGCATGGTAGATCAGATAGCACACCAGGAAGGCTATGGATGTGCCGAAGGCGGTGAGCATCACTTTCCGATGCTGCTCCCGGCGTCCCTGGCGAATCAGTTTGTAGCCCCATACCAGCAAGATCGCCGAAGTGGCGTTCAGGAAGGCGTTAATCGTGGGGAGAAGAGGAACTTCGGTCACGAACTCTCCTTATGCAGCTTCTCGATGTCGCTGAGGAGTTGCGGAATCGATTCTTTTTCCGCGGTCAGATAGTAAGCACGAATCCGGCGGCTGCCGTCTATCAGGACGAAACGCGTGCTGTGTTGCAGGCTCCCATCGACGGGTCCGAGATGGAAGGTATCGTAGCTCAAGCGGTTCAGCTCCGCAGGTGTCCCTGTGAGGAAATGCCAGCGCTCGGGATTGGCTTTATAGCGGCGCGCGTAGGCAGCCAGCACGGAGGGAGTATCGGTTTTTGGATCGATGGTGAACGAGACCAGATGCACTTCCGGATAGCGCTCCACGGCCTTTTCGACCCCGCTCATCTGGGTGCTCATACGCGGGCACGGACCCTGGCATGTGGTGAAGAAGAAATCCGCCACCCAGATCTTCCCATCCAGATCGGCACTGCCGAAAGACCTGCCGGTTTCGCCGGTGAGTGTGAAATCGGGAACCAAACCAAGCGATGGCAGATTGTTGACCTTGCCGCAGCCGGCCAGAAGTACCAGGGCGATGACGAGGGTCAGCTTCACAGCTTGGGTCTATCGAGCAACAGCAAACCGTAGAGCAGCGGCAGGTAGACTACGCTCGCCAGCAGCACGCGGCGGGCCCGCAGCGCGGTGCGGTCCAATGACACGCGCACGCCGGAGTAGAGGAACATCGCGCCCAGGGCGAGAGCACCCACCGTGTAGATGTTGCCCGCCATGCCTAGTAGTTTTGGCGCCATGCTGACCGGGATCAGCAGCAGCGCGTAGATCAGAATCTGGCGCGCGGTGGATTCGCCATCGGGTTCCACTACCGGCAGCATTTGAATGCCAGCGCGGGCGTAATCGTCGCGATACATCCAGGCGATGGCGTAAAAGTGGGGGAACTGCCAGAAGAAGAGGATAGCGTAGAGCACCCAGGCGTCGGCTGTGAGTGTTCCGGCCGCAGCGGCGAATCCGATCAGCGGTGGCATGGCGCCGGGGATGGCGCCGACAGTTGTGGAATGCTTCGACCGCTGCTTCAGGGGCGTGTAAGCGAAGAGGTAGGTGATGAGCGTGAAGGCGCCCAGCAGAGCCGTCAGCAAGTTGGCACCCAGCCACAGTTCGACGAATCCGGCGATGGAGAGCAGCACACCGAACGCTAAGGCGCGCGGTGCGGTCACCCGCCCGGTGGGAATGGGCCGCCCCATGGTGCGGCGCATCTTGGCGTCGGCGCCGCGTTCATACCACTGGTTCAACGCCGCTGTGCCGCTGGCGATCAATCCGGTTCCGAGCACGGTGTGAAACAACACTATCCACTGAATGGCGGACGGCTTGGCAAGGCCGAAATAGAAGCCGATGGCCGTGCTCATCAGGATGAGCCACGTGATCCGCGGTTTGGTAAGTTCGATGTAGTCTTTCATTGGGCGACAGTCGCGCCAGTGCGCGACACTTCAACGGCCGGCGGCTGAAAATTGCGTAGAACCTGAAGCGCAGTGACCACGCCGGAGGCAAGCGTCATAGCTCCCATGGCGACGTGAACGGGTGGCGCGATGGCGAGGGCGCCGAACCCTTCGATGGGGGCGAGACGGGCGATCAGAGATCCGGCCCCAAGGAAAACCTGCAGTCCCGTGAACCCAGCCAGCATATGCCCCGGAAAACGCACCGGGCGATAGCCGCCGCTCTGCATGATGGTGAAAATTCCAAACATGAGAGAGGTTAAACCCGTCACGATGGCCGCCGCCACATGCGGCATCACGCCCAGCACATGATGGCGATAGCCCGAACCGAGAAGGACTTGGACTGCCAGCAGCACCGGAGTTACCCAGGCGAGCGAACGGAGCGAGGGCCATCCGCCGTCGACGATGGGTGTGGCAATCGCCCGCCAGGCGCTGGTATTCATAAGAAACCAAACGGAGAACAGACAAACGCCAAGGTGCGCCAGACATGCCTCCGCGACGGCCACGGGTCCGGACGCCGTGACGGAAACTGCCGCCACCACACATCCCACCACGCCGGCCGCAGCGACAATTCGATTGCGGGACGCACGCACATCTGCCATAAAAAGTGACTAGAGGAAAACCAGCTGACACCATTCTACTACTGTTAAACCGTAATTTGTACAGTCTGGGGAGTAGAAGGCTCCGCCGCGATACACTCTTGAAATGCGCGTGCTGCTCGGTTTAGCCCTCCTTGCCACCCTTGCCCCAGCCCAGGTTCGGGAAGCCTACACAAAATACGAATACATGATTCCCATGCGCGACGGCGTGAAGCTGTATACCGCCGTTTATGCGCCGAAGGACAAGTCCAAGACTTATCCGTTTCTGATCAACCGCACTCCGTACACTTGCAAGCCGTATGGCGCCGATCAGTACCGCGATGCGCTGGGGCCAAATGAATTTACACAAAAGTCTGGCTACATTTTCGCGTATCAAGATGTGCGAGGCATGTATCACTCCGAGGGCGTCTTCGAACAAGTGCGCCCCTACAATCCACATAAGGGTCCGAAGGACACCGACGAGACCACCGATACCTACGACACCATCGAGTGGCTGCTGCAACACGTTCCGAACCATAACGGCCGTGCCGGCATGTACGGGATCTCTTATCCCGGCTTCTATGCGTCCATGGGACTCATCGACGCGCATCCGGCTCTGAAAGCTGTGTCGCCGCAGGCCCCGGTCACCGATTGGTTTGTGGGCGACGATTGGGGACACAACGGCGCCTTCTATCTGGCGCATGCGGCGCGGTGGCTGTATGGGAATGCGCAGGAGCAGCAGCGCGCCGACAAGCCGAATTCGTTGGACTATGGCACGCCCGATGGATATAACCTCTTCTTGAAATTGGGCACGCTGGAAGAGATCAATGAGACACTGCTGAAGAATCAGGTTCCGTACTGGCGCGTTCTGATGGAGCACCGCACCTATGACGATTTTTGGAAAGCGCGCGATGTGCGGCCGTTCCTGAAAGGGATTAAGCCGGCCGTGATGACGGTAGGCGGATGGTTCGACGCCGAGGATCTGTTCGGCACGCTGGAAACCTACAAGACAGCGGAAGTCAATAATCCGGGCGCGTTCAACATGCTGGTGATGGGACCATGGCGTCATGGCGGATGGGCTTCCGGCGATGGGGACCGCCTGGGGAACGTCCAGTTCAGCGTGAAGGCCGGCGCGTGGTATCGGGAGAAGGTGGAATTTCCGTTCTTTGAACGCTTCTTAAAGGACGCGGCGGATCCGAAACTGGGGGAAGCCGTTGTCTTTGAGACCGGCGCCAATCAGTGGCGCACGTTCGATGCGTGGCCGCCGAAGAACGCCGTGGAGAAGACGCTCCATCTGCAGCCGGAAGGCAATCTGGGATGGAATCCGCCGTCGCGAGGCGGGTATGAGGAGTATGTCAGTGATCCGGCGCACCCCGTGCCTTTTGTGCCCTACCCGGCCAACACGATGACCGCCGAGCACATGCTGGATGACCAACGCTTTGCCGCCACCCGTCCGGACGTACTTGTCTTCCAAACGCCGGCCCTGGAGTCGGATTTAACGCTCGCCGGACCGCTGCGGGCCGCACTCACGATATCCACCACCGGCACCGACTCGGACTTCGTCGTGAAGCTGATCGATGTGTATCCCGACGACTATCCGAACCCCAGCCCCAATCCTAAGGAAATCAAGATGGGCGGCTACCAGCAACTGGTGCGTGGCGAGCCATTCCGCGGTAAGTTTCGCCATAGCCTGGAAAAACCCGAAGCCTTCACCCCCGGACGTATGGACAAGATCGAGTACACGCTGCCCGACGTATTTCACACGTTTCGCCGCGGCCATCGGGTGATGATCCAGATTCAAAGCTCCTGGTTCCCGCTGATTGACCGCAATCCACAAGTGTTCCTGGATATCGCCAAGGCCAAGCGCGCTGACTTCCAAAAAGCCACTGAGCGCGTTTATTATGGCGCTGCAGGCGGCAGTTCGCTGACCGTCCGAGTGCTGGAGGGAAGCTTTTGAAGACCTTGGGAGAGCGGGAGGCACGCGAGGAGATTCTGTCGAGGATCGCCAGACTCCGGCCCGACAGCCACCGCCAGTGGGGTCTAATGACGGTGCACGAGATGATCTGCCATTTGAGTGACTCGTACTTAGGATGCATGGGACAGAAGTACGTCAGCCCGGCGTCGGGATTGTTCCAGCGGACGGTAATGAAATGGGGCGCGCTGAGGCTCCCGATGCCCTGGCCGAAGGGGGTTCCCACGAGGCCGGAGGTGCAACAGGGCGTGGGTGGAACGCCACCGGCAAATTTCGACATTGACCGCGCGAGATTAGCGGAACTGGTGAGCTTGTTCGGCAGTCCGGAGTTTAAAGAGAGCGAAGCCGTACACCCAATCTTTGGCCGCATGAGCCGCCAGGATTGGATGCGCTGGGGCTACCGCCACCCGGATCATCATCTGCGGCAGTTCGGGGTTTAGGTCACCAGACGAACCGGATGTCCGGATACTCCAGCATCTTCCGATCGGACGTCACCAACGGCATTTTGTTCTGCAAGGCTTGTGCGAGGATGATCCGATCCACCTGATCGGCTTGCGGCGTAAGGGCAAACGCCAGCGTATCAATGTATCAGGGCGTATTGGACTGGTGAGTGACGGGAAAAGACGGCCCGATTGCTTCGAATTTTCTTTGTTCGGCGCCGCCGAGTGTCAGGCGGTTTGGCCACGCACTGCAAGTGCCGCTTTGACTTTCTGGAGGACCAAATCCATGGCGGAAAGCTGGTGTTCCCAAATTCTCAACACCCGCCATCCATCCTGCCTCAACTGAGCGGTGGTCCTTGCGTCCCGCTTGCGATTCCGTGCCACCTTCGCATCCCAGTACTCTGTGTTGGACGAAGGACGTCTGTAGCACTTTGGGCAACCATGCCAGTAGCAGCCATCCACAAACAAAAGCACACGTTGGTGCAGGAACACGAAATCGGGCTTCCCAAGAAGATTTGTCGAGTTCATTTTCCAGCCACGGATGCCAGCCCGGATGAGACAGGCGCGGAGCCGCCACTCGGTTGAGCGGTTCCGTTGAGAGTGGACTTGTGCCATTACCTTTGAGCGGATCTCCGGGGTGACCGTATCCACGATCACGCCTCTTCGCCGGGTTCGGCAGTTGGCACTGTACCACCAATTTCGTTGTACCTTTTAGTGGCAAGGCGTTCAAGCCGTCTTGCCTGAGTCATCAACGTACGACGAAGCCCTTTCTTCTTAAGCTCACGCTCGCTGATAACCCGTGCGAGAGCAGCAATCGTGGTTGCACGCCTCGCGATTCGCACGTCGGGGTGCTTGCGCTGTTCGTAGAGGTCATCAGGGATAATCCTTCGGCGAACGGATGGAGGAAGTTCAATGAGATCGGATGGTGTGATGTCGCCTTCATTCAGCACCGCTCCGAACGTAGACTGGCTCAATACACGTTGAAAGACCGTGTACTCCGCTGCGTTTAGCCGCCGTTTTGATTCTTTGAAGTTGGTGTGCTTTTGGTTTACTTCTTGCAGTTCCCAAAGAGGCCATACTTCGATTTCGGCAACCTCAAAAGGATCTAAGACGTTCATCGCAACAGCGTCGGAGCGCTGATTCGTCATGTGACGGCTGATTCGCTCCTGCAAACTTTCGTAGGTCTGCCCAACGTAGATAGGCTCACCGTCGTAGTCGTAAAACGCATAGATGCCCCACTCGGCATCAGCCCAT
>JBDTMC010000441.1:0-6649 GCA_039934475.1 Bryobacteraceae bacterium
GAGGCAGCCGTACCCGGCAGCTATCTTGAGGTCGAGGTTCCGTTTAAGGCTTAGCAGCGCCGCGAGATCAAATTGGCCGCTTGAACGTTGATAGATGCTGGTCCAGGGCCGCAGAGATGAGGGCGTTTGTATCGAGCACGATTCGGGGTCGTCTCCTCAGACCGGCTTTTTAATCCTCTTTTGGCGCTGCTCGCGGCGAGAGGTTTCAACCTCGCGATTGATCTCACTCTGGGACAGCCTATCCAATCTTACTCGCTTAGCATCTTCTTGCACGGCACGAAGAGCGGCAATCAAATCGCTGTTCACCCTGGCCTCCTGCTGCTGTTGATACTGGCGGAGGGCTTCTCTGATGAGTTCGATCATCGTGCGGTTCTCCTTCTTCGCAAGGCGTTCGATCTGCTTTAGCTGTGCCGGGGGCATGGACACTGAAATGGTCTTGCTGGTTCTCATACGGTTCGTGCTTGTTAAACCTATTGTTGTCCGCTCAGCTTGGAAATGGATCGCTCTAGTGATACGCTGAGGTATTACATTATCTGAAATGTAAAGGGGCAATTCAAAATGGAGTCTGCTCTGAGCATAAAGGGTCAGGCCACGATCCCTAAGGCCATTCGGGATCATCTTCAAGTCAAACCGGGCGACCGAATCAAATTCTTCCTGCATCCGGATGGCACTGTCGTAATCCTCCCGAAGATCCCTACGTCGAGGCTGAAAGGCATTGTTAGGGCTGGCCGTCGGGTTTCTTTGAATGCTATGGAAGCGGCCATCGGTGACGGCGCGGTGAACGACATACAGCGCAGGAGGCGCTGATGGTGGGCCTGGATACGAATGTCCTCGTGCGCTACCTTGCGCAGGATGACATCACCCAGGCCCGGCAGGCGACGCAGATCATTGAGCATCAATTGACAGAAGAGTGTCCTGGTTTCATCAGCCTTGTCACCATTGTCGAAACTGTCTGGGTACTGGATCGCGTTTACGGGCTATCCAGTCGAGAAGTCGCCACGGCTATTGAGCGTATTCTGCAGGCGGATACCTTTCTGGTTCAGAATGAGCAAGAAGTTTTCACCGCGTTGACCGCCCTCAAGACAGGAGTGGGATCGTTCTCGGATGCCCTCATTGGCGCGCTTGGCGAGTGGGCGGGATGCACGGCCACGCTTAGCTTTGATAAAAAGGCGAAGCGGCTGAAGCAATTCCAGCTTCTCTAGCGCGGTGAAATGTCGTCGCCGGACAGATCAGGGGTGATCGCAAACGGCGCCCGAACGTTGGCAGGATATTGAAACGCTCTTTCACGCGGCGCTGGATGTTTCCGGCAAAGCGCGGGCAGCACTGTTGGAGCGATCCGATCCTGAGGTGCGCCAAGTGGTGGAAGCCATGCTTGCGCACGGAGGCACCGAAATGGTGCTGGACCGGCCGGCATGGGAGCAGGCAAAGAGCTTGCTGGATCCACCGGCCGCGCAGATCGCTCCTGGGGAGCAGAGCGACAGCTTCTAGTCGCCAGCTATCCTGTCCGTAGGGGCCCAACTGCAATGGAGTTTGGTCGCGTCGCGCTATTGGTCAGAGGTCCCGTTCACCCCAACTGGCCGCTGAAAAACAATACGGCAGACAAAATGGCCAGGAATGCTACCCAGACTGCAAATTGCCGGAGCCGTGGGCGAGGCGACGTCCATAAAACTTTCGTACCTAGGGGCAGCAGGGCAATGCATAATCCCGTCGTGGCAATCACGGACGTTGGCGAGGTCCCCTTCAGCACTCCCATCATGAGCGCAGCCATCGAACCCAATCCGATCGAGGGAAGCAATCCAAGCGTTCCTGACCGCCAGGCGCCGATGGCCAGTACGATCCACCCAAAAAAGATAGCCGCGTTCAGGCTCGCAACTACATGAAAAGCTCCATAGGAACTGGCCACCGTTGTGGTGGCGAACGGCACTCCGTGAAGGCGCACAAGCTGAAATGCCAGATGGTCGATTCCAGCGTGAAACGTGCGCGCGAAAAGGCCGAGCAAGGTGAGGCTGCCTCCCCAGATGGCCCAGAGGGGGCGCGTCTTCATGATAAGGTGCACAACGGTAAGGATGGCAGGCCACAGGAGGATATTGCCAGCAAGAAAGCAGCTGTAGGCTGCCGTCAGAATCGTGGGATGCTGCGAATAAGCACTGAGTTGGTGAGGGAAGAAGAACGGGAACTGCAGCCTAAGGAGCACCCCTGCCAGCAACAGAAGGGGAGCGACTATTAGCGCTGTTCCGCCAACCCATCGTCCGGGGAACCACTGATCGCTTCCCAACGGTCCGGGCGGAGCACCACTGGGTTCTCGTGCAGCGAATTCGCGAATCATCATCATATCTGCCTAAAGTCTAGCTATGGAAGATACGCGGGGGCGCGCACGATTGTTCCTAGCAACGGATTGCCGGCGACCACGATTGTCGTTTAACCCCATAGAACTAATGACCAAACAGACTTCCGGAAAAGACCGTGGAGCGATGGGGCACTAGCAAGCCCAGACATTCAGTTGTCGCGTTGTGACGCATTTAATACAGTAGTAGTAAGCAGCTGGCCAATTCCCCTCAGGGAAGCCTATGAGAATTCAACGCGTGTCCTCGGCGGGCCTAGACAGTCCGGGCTTGGTTGCCTCGAAACTTCCACCGCAAATCGTGGACCGGGCCGTTGCCGGGTTGTGCTGGATTAGCGTGTTTACCGTCATTACGTCGGTCCTACTGACGACTGTCGAGCACGTGCTGCAACCGGAATTCGCAGAGGCTTGGCAACATCCTGTGCTACGCATTGCCTCCTTGTTTATTGTATTCTTCTCCATCGGTTTCATTGTCGTGCAGCGAACAGGATGGCTTCGCAAGGAACAGTTGCTCGATCTGGGCCTGGTGTTCCAGGTGGCTGTTGCCTTTTGCTGCGCGCTTTTTGAGGGGGCTGCGTATAGGAACCCGAACGCGGTTGTGTTGGGCCATTCGGGGATCGCCGTTTGGATGCTCTTGTGCGGGCTACTAATGCCAAATGCGCCACTGCGGACGGCGATCAGTGCCGTACTCTGCGTGCTGATGTGGCCGCTCGGATACTGGGTGGATCTTCAGATTTTCGGCTACCAGCCGATGCCAATTTCACGGCTGCTGGTGTGGGTGCTGCCGCTGGCGATTGTCGCCGTCTGGATGTGGATTCTGAACAATCGCGTCCTGTCGTCCTACGTCAAGCAGGAGCGCGCGGAAGAGATTGGGAGCTACGTCCTGGATTCGCAAATGGCCCAAGGCGGCATGGGCGAGGTGTGGAGGGCGAAGCATCGTATGCTGGCGCGCCAGGCGGCGATTAAGCTGATCCGGCCGCAAGCCTTACAGGCAAGCACGGGACGGCAGGAGAGCCTGCTGCGGAAGCGATTCGAACGCGAAGCGCAGGCTACGGCTAGCCTCAGTTGTCCGCACACGGTGGCGCTTTATGACTTCGGCCTGACGCGCGACGGTTTGTTCTACTACGTGATGGAGTTGCTGGAAGGAATCGATCTGCAGACGCTGGTGGATCGGTACGGACCGATGGAGCCGTCGCGGGTCAGAAATATCCTGCACCAGGCGTGCAAGTCGCTCGACGAGGCGCACCAGGCAGGGTTGATTCACCGCGACATCAAGCCGCGCAACATCATGCTGTGCAAGATCGGGCTGGAGTATGACTTTACGAAGGTACTGGACTTTGGGCTGGTGAAATCGCTGCACTCCGAGCGCGAAGAGACCCTGATGACCGTGGACGGGACCACTACCGGGACTCCGGCGTACTTGTCGCCCGAGGCGGCGTTGGGCAATCGAGCAGTGGACGGCAGGTCGGATTTGTATAGCCTGGGCTGCGTCGGCTACTTCCTGCTGACGGGGTCATTGGTGTTTGAAGAAGCGACTCCGGTGGCGCTGGCGATAGCGCACACGCAGAAGACGCCGGTACCGGTGAGCCAGCGGACCGAATTGCCTGTGCCGGCGGGATTGGAAGCGATTGTCATGCAGTTATTGGAGAAGGATCCGGACAATCGCCCTTCGAGCGCAAAGGAAACGGCTCACCGGCTGCGAACGCTGCGCGATGTGCCGGAATGGTGTCCGGATCGGGCGGCCCGGTGGTGGGAGACGAATCTTCCCGAATTCGCGCTGCGGCAATCGGCGAATGATATGACGGCAATGAACACGACGGCCGTCAGCGCCGGATCCAACGCCAGATAGGGTTGATGCTTTTTTGAACGGGATCGAAGACAATCTGGAGGGGCGTGACTCTGGCCTGCCGCGCCGGACGTGGCTGATCTTTGTGGCCGCATCGAGTCTGATGTTGGCTCACCAGGTAGCAGGCAAGGCATTACGGGACGGGTTATTTCTGTCGCGGTTTGCGCCCAGCGACCTGCCGAAGATCGTGGGCGCTTCCGCGCTGGTGGCGGTGCTGCTGGGCCTCGGCTTCGCTCGCATCCTGGGACGCTACGGTCCGTTTCGCGTGGTGCCTATCGCGTTCGGCGCCGGTGCCGTGCTGCATCTGGCCGAATACCTGATGCTGCAGAGTAGTTCCGACGAAGTACGCTCCGTGGTCATCCCCTTGGTCTATTTGCACCTGGTGGGGTTTGGAGCCATTCTGCTGAGCGGTTTCTGGAGCATCGCCAACGAGTTTTTCGATCCGCGGGAAGCGAAACTGCGCTTCGGAAGGATCGCCGGCGCAGGCACGATCGGTGGGATTGCCGGCGGCCTGATGGCGGAACGTACGGCGGCGATGTTCGGCGTGGACGCCGTGTTGCTGCTGCTGACTGGTCTTCACATGGCCGCCGCGGTGACGCTGTGGCGAATTCCGCCGGACCATCACGGAGCGAAGGATCCGCACGAGAACGCGCCGGTATGGCAAGCGGCGCGCGATGCCTTCCGCCAGGCGCCGTTTCTGGTTAACCTGGCAGTACTGGTTCTGATGGGAACCATGAGCGCCGCGATGCTGGATTACCTCTTCAAGAGCGTGGCGGCGGCGGAATTCGGGAAAGGCCCGGCGCTCACCCGCTATTTCGCTGCTTTTTACACGGCAAACCAGATTCTGAGTTTCGCCGTGCAGGCATTCCTGACGCCCGCCGCGCTGAGCCGGTTGGGCCTGGGCAAGACGGTGAGGCTACATCCGCTGGCGGTGGCCTTCGGAGCCGGCGCCTCACTGTTTGGTCCGAAGGAGATCATGGCGCCGGTGGCGCGCGGGTTGGAACTGGTGCTGCGCGGTTCCTTTCTACGTTCGGGGTATGAGCTCTTCTTCACACCGGTGCCACCGCGGGAGAAGCGGGCGGTAAAGACATTCATCGACGTCGGGTGCGACCGCATGGGCGACGCTTTTGGAGCGGGCATCCTCTATTTGCTGCTGATGCTAGGCCCGACACAGGCGATTACGCCGATCCTGTTAGTAGCGATTGGGCTGGCGCTAATCGGAGCGTG
The DNA here is from genome assembly GCA_039934475.1 of Bryobacteraceae bacterium. Classification (GTDB taxonomy): domain Bacteria; phylum Acidobacteriota; class Terriglobia; order Bryobacterales; family Bryobacteraceae; genus JBDTMC01. Next base: position 5,415 of record JBDTMC010000441.1, read on the forward strand.
GATCACCAGCCGCATGGACGCGGCGTATGTGGCCGTGCTGCAACACGGATTACTAAGCCGGGCGCTGGAGGTAAACGAGGCGGAGATACAGGATTCGACGACACTGTCTACCGTGATGCGTACGTTCCGGCCGCCCTCATTCCAAAGTGGTATCCCCGGGCAGGCCAAGCCGACAGTGGCAGCGACCATTCCGCCGCCATTTTCGAGGGACACCAGTTTGACGCGCCTGGTGGAGTTGCGGTCCGGGATACCGCGGCGCGTGACGGCTGCGTTTTCGGTGGACTTGCCTTTCGATTCGCTGCTGGTGCCGCAAGCGATCCGGCTGCTGGCCTGGAACCAGTGCTTTGAGGCGGCACGGGCGTATCTGCTGCTACACGGGCATCGCACGGTGGGTCAACTGGTGGATGAACTGCTGGACGCAGACCAGGATTTCGCCGTGCGGCGGCGGATCCCGCGGATTCTGGCCTACACCAGCTCGCAGCGTGCCGCGGACGGGTTGATCGAAGTGCTGACAGACGCGCGGTTTGAGATCCGCTACCACGCCAGCCGGGCGTTGGAATTTCTGCACCGGATGGGAGAGGATCTGCGTTTCGACGAGGAAACGGTGATGAACGCAGTGAAGCGGGAACTCTCCATTGCGAATCCAGCGGGGGACACGCGGAAGCTGCTGGACGGACACGATGAGAGCGACAGCCAATACTGGTTTCTCGACGATGTGCTGAAAGACCGCGCGAGCAAATCGCTGGAACTGGTGTTCAGCCTGCTGGCGCTGCACTTGCCCGGGGAGCCGCTGCGGGTGGCGTTCCGTGCTCTGCATAGCGAGGATCGGATGCTGCGGGCGCTGGCGCTGGAATACCTGGAAAGTAACGTCTCCGGAGAGATTGTTTCGAAGCTTTCGGACTTGGCGGAACCGGCGCCTTCGGCACAGCCAGCGCGCCCGCCGAAGGAAGTGCTGGAGGAACTGATGGCGTCGCAGCAGACGATTCTGACGAGTCTGTCGGACCAGCGGTGATATACGCCCGCGAAGCAAGTGCCGTACGCCGGGAAAAAAGTGGGACAGGCACGAGTTTCCTCTCTTGATAACTCCCCTATTTACAGTAGTTTACAGTGGTCGTAAAGTCATGCCAGTCCCCATTTTTCCGAACACGTTAGCTCCATTGCGAATCCAGCGGGGGACACACGGAAGCTGCTGGACGGACACGATGAGAGCGACAGCCAATACTGGTTTCTCGACG
>JBDTMC010000442.1:0-6634 GCA_039934475.1 Bryobacteraceae bacterium
GCCGATACCAGCATACTTTTGACTTGGGGTGTGGAGTCCTTGATCAAGCCATTGGCAGTTTTAGCAACCTCTTCGATCTGCGCTAACGTCTCGGTGAGTTGATCCTTTACGCCCACCAGGATGCCGCTTACCTGCTTCACGGTCTGGTTCATCTCGTCCATGAGATCGCCCCAGTCGAAGGGTTCGGTCGACTTGATCAGGGATTCGTTCTGCGCCAGTTGCGAGGCCCCGGTCCCGGCGTCAATCTGAAGGTATTTATTGCCCAGCAGGCCGTCGGTCTGAATCGTGGCCACCGAATCCTGGCGCACCAGGGGATGCAATTTTTCCACCACCCGCACCTGAATGCGAAACTTCCCGTCGGGCCGCGCAGGGACTTCGATGGCGGTGACCGTACCCGCATCCATGCCCGCCACCCGAACCTTACCTCCGTTTTGAATGCCGGTAATTTTCGAGAACTCGGCGTATACCTTGAAGGATTTGCTGAACAGTTGATTGCTGTTGCCAATCAGGAAGAGTCCCACGCCAAACAACAGCAGGCAGCCTCCGACGAATATGCCGACGATGACTTTCTTTGTGCCGTCCATAGTTATCCTGCCTGTTGAGACTTCATGAATTCCCGAACCATTTGATGCTCGCTCTGCTCCAGTTCCTCTACCGTGCCTTCAGCCAGCAGCTTGCCGGCATCCAGAAAAGCCATGCGGTCGGCGATGCGGCGGGCACTCGGGATGTTGTGTGTAACAACCACCAGCGTCGCGTTGCGATTGGTCTTGATATCGATCAGCAACTGGTCAATCTCAGTGCTGGTGATTGGATCGAGACCGGCGCTGGGTTCATCCACCAGAAGAATCGACGGCTCCACAGCCAACGCCCGGGCCAGCCCGGCGCGCTTTCGCATCCCGCCGGAAAGGTCCGCCGGCATACTGTCGTATTCCTTGCCCAGGCCTACCTTCTCCAAAATGGCTACCGCCTCTTCCCTGATCTCCGCATCACCTTTTTTGGTATGGCGGCGAAGCGGAAATGCGACATTTTCTCCCACTGAGATGGAATCGAACAGCGCAGCGCTTTGGAAAAGGAACCCAATTCGTTTCCGGGTTTCGGTCAACTCGTTACTATCGAAGTTCGTGATATCTACTCCATTGACGGCAACCGAACCCGCGTCCGCCTTAAGCAAGCCGCAAATCAGTTTCAGAGTGACGCTCTTGCCAGTGCCGCTGCGCCCCAACAAGACGTAAGCGGTACCTGCGGCGACAGTAAGAGACACGTCCTTTAACACCGCGCGTGAGCCGAAGGACTTTGAGACCGAGCGGAACGCGATCGCCTCTGACGGCTCGCTCACGTGCCACCACCGGGATAGAGAAAGAAGATGAACTTCACAAGAATCACATTCACCACAATGAGGAAGATGGAAGAGAAAACCACGCTCTGGGTAGAGGCGCGCCCCACGCCTTCGGCGCCTCCCGTCGCGTTATAGCCGAGGAAGGCGGAGGTGGTGCCGATGAGGAATCCGAACACCAGCGTCTTCAGTGTCGGCGGAATGTAGTCGGTGAACACGAGGCTGGTGAAGGCCGCGTTGAAATAGTAGGAGAAGGAGGTTCCGGAGACCGCCGTCTCTGCCAGAAAGCCTCCCGCCAGACCTGAAAAGTCCATCAGGATCGTCAGCAGCGGCACCGCCACCACACATGCAATTACGCGCGTTACTACGAGGTACTTAAACGAATTGACGGCCAACGATTCCAGGGCATCGATCTGCTCCGTGACACGCATGCCACCCAGTTCAGCCCCGATGCCCGCGCCTACACGGCCGGACACCAGCAACGCCGTCACCAGAGGACCCGTTTCTTTGACCAGCGCAAACGCGAGCGCCGCCGGTATCATCGATTCGGCTCCGAATCGTTCCAGCGTGGACCGGCTATGCATGGAGAGAACGCTGCCCACGGCGAGGCCTGACAAAACGATCAGCGGCGCTGACCGCCAGCCGACCTCGAAGATCTGCTTCAGGATCTCAGTGAATTCCAACGGAGGGCGAAAGCACTCGCGCATTACTTGCGCACCGAAGATGCTGAGGCCGCCAAACCACTCCAGCGTCGCCTCCGCGCCGGTCATAATGCCGTCCACGAAGGTAGACCTGGGTTTGGCTGCGTCGGCAATCGGCATAGGTGGTCAAGAAGGGGGCATCCTAGTTGTTGCCCGTGTTTTCAAAGAGCAGTTTGAGGGCCAATCCCGATTCATCGCGAACGGCGGTCCGGAATGGCCACCTTCACGCCCGCGCGCCCCGCAACATCACCGAAATGAACGCGTCTCTCGCAAAATCGCCAAATGTAGCTAGCAAGTCTCTCCGTCGCTTTGCTTCCTCCTCATACCGGTCTTGACGATCTGAAAGTACTATATTGGATTTGCCGCCATGAATCTACACTTCCAATCCGCAGCCTTACTTTTTCTATTGACTCAGAGTGTCGCGTCCGCCGCGTCGCAGCACGCTGTTTTTGAAGGTGCCGAGTCGGAGCACAAGTGGGCATTGAAGGAACTGTCCGCTGACCTTCCCTCGGATTGGACCGGCTATCACTTCCTGGTCTTGGAGATGAAAGCATCCTCCCCACAGCGGTTCAACCTCACGTTCTATAGCAGCGGCCGCGTGCAGCGCAGACAGGTACATCCGCTGCCCAATGTATGGATCCGCGCCGCGATTCCGCTTACATACTATCGCCAACCGAACCGCGCAGGCTTCGACCTCGCCTCGGTGGGCAAGGTCCCTAGCAACTCCTTTTGGATTAGCACGGGGGGCGTTTATGGACCGCTGAACGCCGTGGACGCGATCGCGGTGAGCATGCAGGCGCCGCTTGGGAAGCCAACCCTGGAAATCCGTTCCGTGCGTTTGTCGAAGGAAGATCCCGGCTCCGAGGTCCTGGACAAGAAACCGGTCGTGGACGAATTCGGTCAGTGGATACCATCCGATTGGCCCGGCAAGGTGAAGGATCTCGCGCAACTGAAGAAAGAGTGGGCGGCTGAGGAAGCAGCCCTCGAAAAAGCGAACTTTGGCTTTTGCAAGTACGGCGGCTACCTAAATACAAAAGCGAAAGGCACAGGCTTCTTCCGCGTGGAGCAAGTGGACGGCAAGTGGTGGTTTGTAGACCCGGACGGGCACCTGTTCTTTTCGACGGGTTCGACGTGTGTAGGCAGCGGCAGCGACGACGGCAGGGCGAAACTGCGAAAAGACTACTACTCGGTGCTGCCGCCCTCTGCGGACGGCTTCTATGGATGGAACCTCGCGCGGCGGCATGGCACGGCATCAGCGGCGAAGTGGATGGACCTGGCCGTGCGGCGAATGGATTCATGGGGTCTGAACACGATCGGCAATTGGAGCGACCCCAAGCTATGGAACGCACATCGCAAGCCGTACGTGGTGAACCTCAGTGGTTGGGGCATGGAGAGCGGCTATATGGGGATGCCGGATGTGTTCTCAGCGGAGTTTCCCAACGTCGTAGACAAGGCGGCAGCCGATCAATGCAATCCGCGTAAGAACGATCCGAACCTGCTTGGGTATTTCATCGCCAATGAGCCGCCGTGGCCAGGCCGGGAATCGCTAGTGGTAGACATTATTCTGGAGCGGCCGCCGAGTGCGATCCAACGTGAGGCGAAGGCTTTTCTCTCCGCCGGCGATACTCCGGAGCGGCGCAAGCAGTTCGTGTATCATGCCTTCGACCGATATCTGACTGTGATCAACGCGGCCATCCGGCGGCACGACCCAAACCATCTCAACCTGGGACTGCGCTTTGGTGGCGAGGTCCCACCGCCACAAATGCTGGAAGCCTCCAAGGCCTTCGACGTATACAGCATGAACGTCTACTCCACCTCGATCAATCCGAAAGTGATGGAGGAGATCTATCGCGTCACTGGACGTCCCATCATCGTCGGAGAGTTCCATTTCGGCGCACCTGGCCGGGGTCTGGCAGCAGGCCTCGTGCAAGTACGGGACCAGGCGGAGCGCGGCGTCGCGTATCGCTACTACGTGGAGCAGGCCGCGGCGTTTCCGGCCTTCATCGGATCAAGCTGGTTCCAATGGGTGGATCAACCTTCAACCGGGCGTGACGACGGCGAGAACTACAACATCGGCTTGTTGGATATCACGGACCGTCCGTACACAGAACTGATCGACGCGATGAAGACCACCCATAGGCGGTTGCAGGCCGTGCATGACGGCAAGACTGCGCCTTTCGATGTTAGGTCCCGAGCCCAATAGACCGGCAAAAGCTGCACTGGGCGAGTGTATCTTGCGTCACTATTCAGGACTAACGCGCCCGGTTGTCCATGTCTCCCATGTCGGCCATCGACGTGCTTCTCACGCTCTCATGGGGAAGCCTGAAACCATTCTAGTTGTCGATGACAACGACTCCGTTCTCCGAATAGTAAGCGCTATCCTCAGAAACGCCAAGTTTGTACTGTTGACTGCGACTAGCGGATCCGGCGCCGTAAAGGTGGCGAACGAAACGGAAGGCAGAATCGACCTGCTCCTTTCGGACCTGAACATGCCCCTCATGTCTGGACCAGATTTGGGCCTGGAGCTGAAGAAAACCAGGCCGGATCTGCGCGTGATGTTGATGTCCGGTGGAGAGGACGGAAATTTGCTGGTCCTCAACTACGGCTGGGCCTTCATACAAAAGCCCTTCGTAGCCAAGAAGCTCGTCGAAATGGTCAACGAAGTTCTGAGGTCTCCTGACCGTTCACAGCCGAGCGGGCAGGAATTCGACAGCCGCAAGTCCTAACTCAGCCACGGCGCAGCGGAAGAGCCGGAAACCCCATACCGGTCCACGCATTTTGCAGCCAGCGCGGGATCGCCAAGCGCATTGATGGCCGCTACGACGATGCTCTCTCTGTCAATCTCAAAGAACCGCCGCAACGCGGCTCGAGTATCGCTCCGGCCAAACCCGTCTGTACCGAGTGTGACGTAACGGTTCTTGATCCATGGGCGGATCAGGTCGGGGACCGCTCGCACATAATCCGTGGCGGCGACGATGGGGCCCGCGGCGTTCAGCAGGCAACTTTCGATCCACGGCAGAGGGCCGTCCTCGGTGGCGTTCAAACGTCTTTGCCGGTCGGCGGCGAGCGCTTCCCAACGTAACTGCGAGTAACTAGTTACGCTCCACACATCGGCGCCGATACCCCAATCCTTCTCCAGTAACTCAGCGGCGGCCAGTGCCTCCATCAAGATTGTGCCGGAACCGAAGATCTGCGCTTGCGCCTGCCGTCCCGAGGTACGCACGCGGTGTATGCCCTTCAGAATTCCTTCGCGCGCCCCTTCCGGCATTGCCGGATGCTGGTAGCTCTCATTCATCAGGGTCACGTAGTAGAAGGCGTCCTCTTGGCGCTCCAGCATCGCCGTCATGCCCTCTTCGAGTATCGTTGCGACCTCATAAGCAAAACACGGATCGTAGGAACGGCACGTGGGAATGGTGGACGCAATCAAATGGCTAGTGCCATCCTGATGCTGCAACCCTTCTCCCGACAGAGTTGTACGGCCTGCCGTTGCTCCCAGCAGGAAGCCGCGTGAGCGTGAATCCGCCGCAGCCCAAATCAGGTCGCCGACGCGCTGAAATCCAAAGATCGAATAGAAAATATACATCGGCAACAGCGGTGTGCCGTGATGGGCATACGATGTGGCGGCCGCGATCCACGAAGAAAGAGCGCCCGCTTCTGAAATACCCTCTTCCAGAATCTGGCCCGTCGCCGATTCCATATAATGCAAGAAATTGCTGTGATCCTCAGGCACGTATTTCTGCCCGCAATGCGAATAGATCCCGATCTGCCGGAACAAGGACTGCAAACCGAACGTGCGCGCCTCATCGGCCACAATCGGAACAATCCGCTCGCCCAGCGGTTTGGACTTCAACAGCTTTGCCAGCATCCGCGCGAAGGCCACCGTGCTCGACATCTCTCGCGCATCTTCGGTGAAGGTGAAGTCCGCAAACTCCTTTTCCCGCGGCACGGCAAGAGTGGGGCATGTGGTTTTACGCGACGGCAGATACCCGCCTAGACTGGCGCGCCGGTCCCGCAGATAATTCAGTTCGTGACTGTCTTCGGCCGGACGATAGAAGGCTGCTTTGCTCGCCTGCTCATCCGTCAAAGGAATTGCCAGTTGGTCACGAAGCCATAGCAGTTCCGAGGGGCTCAGCTTCTTGTGACCGTGAGCCGCCATGCGCGACTCCGCCGCCGGTCCGAGCCGAAAACCCTTCTTCGTCAGCCCCAGCACGACGGTGGGCGCCTCGGTCGTCCGGCAAGCCCGGTCAAACGCAGAGAAGATCTTCAAGGGATCGTGACCGCCTCGCTGCAATTGGTTTAATTGCTCATCCGACAAGTGGCCGGCAAACTCCAATACCGCCGGATCGCGCCGCAGAAAATGCTCCCGGTTGAACACCGCGTCGCCCGCGCCCAAGCTCTGCATCTCGCCATCCACCAACCCGCGCAGCACCCGTTCCAGGTGACCCGAAGTATCGCGCTCAAACAGTTCATCCCATTCCGAACCCCACAGCACCTTGATCACGTTCCAGCCTGCGCCCGCGAACAAGGACTCCAACTCCTGGATGATCGATCCGTTGCCGCGCACCGGGCCGTCCAGGCGCTGCAGATTGCAGTTCACGAC
>JBDTMC010000443.1:0-6623 GCA_039934475.1 Bryobacteraceae bacterium
AAGCCCTCGTCGAGCCTGGGAAAGGCGCAGATCGATGACCTGTCGCACTTCCTGCATCAGAAGGTTTACTACACGCTGCGGACGGGTCCGGAGTTGGAGATTCTGAACGTACTGACGGGCGATGCCAAGGCGGGCGCGGCCTACTTCAATGGGGCGGGCCGGTGCAGCACGTGCCATTCGCCCAAGGGCGACCTGGCGGGCGTGGGCGCGAAGTACGATCCGCCGACGTTGCAGTCGAAGTTCCTGTTCCCGCGGAACGTGGGTTTTGGGCGGCGGGGCTCCAGCGCGCCTGTGGCGAAGCCGGTGCGGGTAAGTGTGACCTTGGCGAATGGCGAGACCGTCGCTGGGGTGCTGGATAAGTTGGACGATTTCAATGTCTCACTGCGGGATGCGCAGGGCGACTACCGGTCATTCACTCGTACGGCTGATGTGAAGGTGGTGAAGGACGATCCTTACGCCGCGCACGTCACGTTACTCGACGAATACACCGATAAGAATATCCATGACGTGGTGGCCTACCTGGAGACGTTGAAATAATGCGCCCGAAGACGATGGTTCTGTTGACGCTGTGCGCGGCCTCGCTAACCGGCCAGTCCTTGAAGCCGGAGAAGCTGAAGGAGCTGCCCACGGATACGTGGCCGATGTATAACGGCGATTACTCGGGGCGGCGATTTAGTCCGCTGACTAAGATCAACGATTCGAATATTACTTCGCTGAGCCTGGCCTGGGTGTATCGCAATAACCTGGGCGGAGGATTTGCGGGGGCGATCAAGGCGACTCCGGTGCTGGTGGACGGCGTCCTTTATTTCACTGTGCCGGACCGTGTGTGGGCGGTGGACGCGCGGACTGGACGCGAGGTCTGGAACTTCGCCTGGCAGTCGAAAGGTGGGATCCACATCGGTAACCGCGGTGTGGGTGTGTATGGCAACTGGCTGTATTTCGAGACTCCCGACTGCAACCTGGTTTCCCTGAATTTGAAAGACGGCAAGGAGCGCTGGCACACTCCAATTTGCGACTTGGATCAGATGTACTTTGGCACGGTGGCTCCGCTGGTGATCGGCAACCACGTGATCACGGGAGTGAGCGGCGACGACCTGGACATTCCCGGATACATTGAGTCGCACGATCCGGAGACAGGCGAGCGGCAGTGGCGCTGGTATGCGTATCCACAGCCGGGTACAGAGGAAGCGAAGTCGTGGCCGAGTGTGGACGCGATGCTGCATGGCGGCGGCATGACCTGGGGGGCGAGTACTTATGACCCGGAGTTAAATCTGTTGTATTTCGGCACCGGCAATCCGCAACCGGTGATTGCGGGCAAGGGGCGTATGGGCGATAACCTCTTCACCGAGTCGATTGTGGCGGTGAATCCGGACACGGGCAAGATGGCGTGGTATTTCCAGGTGTCGCCGCACGATACGCACGATTGGGATGGCATTGAGACGCCAGTCTTGATCGATGGGGAAGTGAACGGGGCGAAGCGAAAGCTGGTGGCTCAGGCAAGCCGGAACGGGTACTTCTTCGTGCTGGACGCAGCGACCGGGAAGAATATCATTACGACGACTTTCGCCAAGGCGAACTGGGCGAAGGGGATCGATTCCAAGGGGCAGCCGATTCCGGACCCGGCGAAGATGCCGCAGATCGATGGCGCGCTGGTGGCTCCCAATCAGGCGGGCGCGGCGAACTGGCCGCCTCCGAGTTTTAGTCCGGCGACCGGGTTGTTTTATGTCAATGCGACGGACGCCTACAGCGTGTATTACATCTTCGACGACGACGATAAGCCGGAGGGGTGGGCTGGGAACGATCGAGGCGGATGGTCGCAATCAACTTTGAAGGCCATCGATTATCAGACGGGGAAGGTGAAGTGGAGCCATGCGTGGGAAGGCGCGGGCGGGCCTCGCTCAGGGGTGTTGTCGACGGCCGGGAATCTGGTGTTTGCGGGGGATCCCTCGAATAACCTGGTTGCCATGAATGCGGCTACGGGAGCGTTGCTATGGCATGCGAACCTGGGCGGCGGAATGAGCAACGCACCGATGACTTATGAGTTGGATGGGACGCAGTATTTAGTGGTTGGGGCGGGGGATACTTTGTTTGGATTTGCGATGGTGGCGAAGAAGTAGAGTCTCAACGAAAAACCGTGTTGAAGTGTTGAAAGATCCTTGGCCGAACTCCTTGTAAGTAATTAATTGCAGGGCTGTTATTGCGATTCCTATTTTTGGGCCGGTGTTGAAAGTGTTGAAAGATTTCAACGTTATATTCGGTTGTCAAAGAGCGAGCGGAGATCTGCTCCGCCGAGGGTAGTAAACCATGGAAGAGGGTGGTTTCGTTGCGTGGACTTCGTTAAGTTGTTGAGGACGCGGTAGAAATATCGCCGGTTTCGCGGGCATCCAACACGGGGAACGCGGTGGTCATGCGTTTGAGTTGGCCGCAGGCGGCGTAGACGTCCCGGCCTCTCGGTTTGCGGAGGAAGCAAGGGACCGTGCGGCGGATGATGTTTTGGAAGGCCGCGACGCGCTCCGGGGAAGGCGTTTCGAAGGGGATTCCCGGACCAGGGTTGAGGGCGATCAGGTTCACTTTGCAGCGCAGAGATCCGATGAGTTTGACGACCCGGCGGGCGTCGGCTTCGGTGTCGTTCACTCCACCTAACAGCACGTATTCGAACGTGAGGCTCTCCCACGGCCGAAGCGGATAGGCGCGACAGGCTTCCATCAGATCCTTCAAGTGCCATTTGCGGGTGATGGGCATGAGCTGCTGGCGCTGCTCTTCAGTGGACGCGTTGAGAGAGATGGCGAGCTTGGGGCGGACGGCGGCGGCTCCGAGTTCGGCCATTTTGGGAATGATGCCGGAAGTGGAAACGGTGATGCGGCGGGGGGAGAGGCCGACGCCTTCTGTATCAGTGAGGATACGGGTGGCAGTGAGGACGTTGGGGAGGTTGAGAAGCGGTTCACCCATCCCCATCATGACGATGTTGAGACGCGCCATGTCCGGTTCGAGCCCGTTCTCGCGGGCGACGTGGAGGACTTGGCCGACGATTTCGCCGGCGGTGAGGTTGCGCTCCAGACCCATTAGGGCGGTGAGGCAGAACTTACAGTCGACGGGACAGCCGACCTGGGAGGAGATGCAAATCGTGTCCCGGCCTTCTTCGGGCATGAGAACCGTTTCGACGGTTTTGCCATCGTCGAGGCCGAGGAGGTAACGCTTGGTGCCGTCTACGGAGTCATAGCGGTTGACGGTTGTGGGGAGGCCAACTTCATGTGCGGCGGCGAGTTGGGTACGAAGGGTTTGAGGCAGGCTGGAGACGGTATCGAGGTCGCGCGCGCGGTCATGATAGAGGGCGCGGTAGAGCTGACGGGCGCGGAATGCGGGTTCGTTGGGACCGATCAGGGCCTTGATTTCCGGCACTTCCAGGCCGAGGAGGGGGGACGGCATTACTACCACTGTAGCAAAGCAACAATCGCGCTACACTGAAAAGGCGGGGACTAACTTCCCTTCTTCGCTACTCCCCTGCTGTAGTTACGAAAAAAAGACGAGGTGAGAATGGTTTCTGCCCTGCAGGGACGGGACGTTGAAATTACCACGCTCCCAAACGGCGTTCGCGTGATCAGCGAAACAATGCCGCACGTGCGATCGGTATCGATGGGCGTGTGGATTGGGACGGGTGCGCGTTGCGAGACCGTGAAGGAGAACGGGATCTGTCATTTCCTGGAACACATGGTGTTCAAGGGGACGACAAGCCGTTCAGCGGAAGATATCGCGCGGCAGGTGGATTCGATTGGTGGACACATGGATGCGTTCACCGCGAAAGAGCTGGTCAGTTACAACATGAAGGTGATGGACCAGCACCTACCCCTGGGTATCGACATCCTGTCTGACTTGGTGCTGAACCCGGTACTGCGGCCGGACGATATCGAAAAAGAGAAGGGTGTGATTCTGGAAGAGCTGAAGATGGAAGTGGATAACCCGGAGTATCTGGTCCACGAGATCTTTTCGGCGAACTTCTGGAAGGGTCATTCGCTGGGACGTCCGATTCTGGGGACACGGCGGACGATTCAGAGCTTCGACAGGGATCGGATTGAAGACTATCACCGGCGGTATTACACGCCATCGAATATTCTGATCACGGCGGCGGGGCGATTGGATCATGAGACGCTGGTGAAGCTGGTGGGTGACCGGTTCGGGGTGCTGGCGAACAATGGCATTCCGCCGGCCGATTCCAAGCCGCAAACGCATTCGGTGGTGGAGCTGAGGAACAAGCGAAGCCTGCATCAGGTGCATATGTGCCTGGGCACGCCATCGTATCCGCTGCCGCATGAGATGCGGTTTCCTTCCTACATTCTGAACACGGTGCTGGGCGGGGGAATGAGCAGCCGGCTGTTCCAGAACATTCGCGAGCGGCAGGGTTTGGCGTACGCGGTATTCAGTGAGTTGAGCATGTACCGCGACACGGGGTGTCTGGCGGTGTATGCGGGAATGTCGCTGGAGAGCACGGCGCGCGTGGTGGAGTGCGTTCTAAAAGAGTTTTCGGATTTGAAGCAAAACCGGATTCCGGATGAGGAGATGCGGCGGGCGAAGGAACATCTGAAGGGGTCGATGATGTTGGGGCTGGAATCGACGAGCAGCCGGATGGGGAATTTGGCTCGGCAGGCGTTGTACTTCGGGCGGTTCTTCAGTTTGGATGAGATGGCGGAGAGCATCGAGCAGGTGACCGTAGAGCAGGTACAGCAACTGGCGCAGGATTTGTTTCATCCGGAGCGAATTGCTTTGACGGTGCTGGGGAAGCTGGATAATTTGACTCTGACTCGGGAGCAGTTAGTTTGTTAGTGGGAAGAGTACCTACTTTCAATTTTATGGGACAGTGATCTTGTCGTGAAGGTCGTCCGAGGCGAGTGTCCGAAAGTCTTTCACGTTGAATGTGTAGATGCGGTCACATCCTGCCTTCTCGGCGCTGCGAAGGTGGAGGGCGTCATAGACGACGCCACCGATCAGACCGGCCTTGGCGCTAGCAGTCAGAACTGCCTTGTAATCGGTGGCTGAAAGTGTCACCAGTTCGAAGTACGGTACGATGTTTTCTTCCAAAAAACGTCCGGCCTCTGCGGGGTGGACCCGGGGGCTGAATGGGGCGCGGGTGAGAACAGAATAGAACTCGGCCAAACCGTGGGAGCTAATGCAGCCTCGAAGGGTTCCGGCTTTTATCCTGCGAACCAGTTCGAAGGATGGTGCATGGTGCGGGTGATCCTGAACTGAAGCGGCCACCAGAATATTGGTGTCCACGTATACTTTCACAGACCCGCCACCTTCCGAATTCGTTCGTCTCGATCATCCCGGATGGCCTGCAACACATCGAAGCTGGGCGGAACGCTTCCGGTGTGGACCCAGAGGCCCTGTTTCTTGACCATCGACGGGCGCAACTCTACGGGTTTGAGCACCACTCCTTCTGGGGTTTCCTTCATCTCAAGATCGCTGCCTTCATGCAAGCCGAGCCGATCCCGGACAGGCTTGGGCAAGATCACGCGACCGGCCTTGTCCATCTTTAGTGTCATACCATTCCACCATGGCACATCCCATTGTCGATGGCAAACAGCGTTTGCAGTGGTCCAGGGTGGAGGGCAAGTCGTAGGGGCGATTGTTCACAGCATGATGCCGGGGTGCTGGTTCAGCGAAAAATGGAGGGAAAGCAGTTGCTGAATCGCTTACTTCGACACAAGCTTTGGCTACCGGTTTGAGCAGGGGCATGATGAACTCTGTTCGTGGTGCCGGCGGTCTACTCAAGTTCGAAAAGCAAATGACTAGTCAGGACCTGCGCAACGGGTTCACGATCTTCAGGCCGGCGAAGTCTCTTTCGTTCTCGGTGACAACCAGGCAATTATTCGCTTCAGCAATCGCAGCAATGATCATATCGAGTGGGCTTCGGGGACGCCGTTTTGCCGTGCCTGCGGCCATTAGACGCGCCCAGGCCAAGCCAGCTTTTTCGTCGAACGGAAGGACACGGCCGGCGAACAGCGCTTGCGGACCTTCCGGTCCGGAAACCAACGCTCTAACTCCCGCCGTTTTTTTCCGGCCGGCTTCTCGAGGATTCCACGGTGGATCTCCGCGACAGTAAGGGAAGAAATGAACAGATCGTCGTCGGCTTGTCGGCTCAGCCACGCCACCAGAGCTTCCGAGGGCAGCAGTTTGGTAGTGTTACTGATGATGTTAGTGTCGAGCAGGTGGCGGCTCACAAATCAACCGTGCGCGCCGCCGAAACTGGGCGCTCGAGATTGAGTTCGGCACCTACCAGAGGTGACCGGCGCAGTGCATTGAGAATGCCGCCTTTAGTGGGCTCCCCCGAAATTGTGTGGCGTACGGCGGCACGAATCCGAGCCGAATCCGGGGTATCGTCGGCCAGGCGTTTGGCGAGCGATCGAATCAACTCGCGATCAGTGCCAAGGCCAAGCACTTCGAAGCGCGCCATGCCGCGCTTTTGGAGGCGTTTCCGGTAATTGTCGATTGCTCGCTTCTGGGATGCGTTGGCCATCGCCAAGTTCTCATATACCCCGTAATATATCCAGGCTATCACGGGAAGGCAAGAGCCAGTCTTGTCTAATACGAGATGAGCCTGAAGCCAAGGTTCGTTTCCAACACGAGAT
>JBDTMC010000444.1:0-6583 GCA_039934475.1 Bryobacteraceae bacterium
AAATCGCTTCAGCCTATCTTCCCGACCCCAACAATCCTGGCCAGTTCATCGAAGTTCAAAGCCACGTGATCGCTTTTCGTACTTTCGATCCGGGCGTCGCCCTGACGACAGACGTGATACCGCCTTACGTCGGATTCTCTCCTTACGGCGGGGCAAAACTGGGGATGTACAGCTTTTGGCCGACACCAACGACACCGCTGACACAGACGGCGACCAAGCCCGACCCCGCCCGCTCACAACAGTTCGAGTTTTATAACTACACGGCCAACGGCTTGGCGGAGACCGGCAATGCCTATGCGGCCAATGCTACCTCGCTGGCGTTGACTTATCGGAACGCTTTCAACGGTATCAAGAACGCTGAACTATACGCGCAGAACACATCCGCTGGATATCCCCTTAGCGTCTATAACCAGGCGCTCTCGGACTACTTCGGCGGACAGAGCAATGCGGCGTGCACCCCAGCGGCCCCGTCCAACGACGCCATCATCGATATGCAGAGCTAGTGGAGCGCACTCATGTCTCAAGTGTTCCGTTTAGGCCTGCTTATCATAGTTGTTTCCGCCTTAATCAATGCCGCTCCCCCTACACCGTCGTTCTACGGGCGGCGGGACTATGCGGTGACGTGCGGCAACGGACTAAATCCGGGTCAACTCACAGCGGCAGCCGATGTCAATGGTGACGGGATCACGGATATCGTCTGCGCGATTGGAACCAAAGTGCTTCTCGGAAATGGCGATGGCACTTTCCGAAACGGACCAGCATCTGGGGCTTTCGGAGGTGCTGGGATCGCGACCGGAGATCTCAACGGGGACGGCAAAGCCGATCTTGTCTTCGCGGGTTTCACGACAGGCAGCCAAGGCGTCTATGGCTTCATGGGTATCAGCTTAGGCAACGGAGACGGCACATTTCAGCCGCAGGTCTTCTATCAAACCGGGTCTGATCAGAGTCCTTCGGCAGTAGTGCTGGGTGATTTCAATCGGGACGGCATACTGGACGTTGCCACACAGGGTGAAAGCGGTGTGTGGTTGTTTCTTGGCAACGGCGGCGGTCTATTCGGCTCTCCTGTCCTCCTGCCTGTCGCACAATCTGGCAACGCCGCCTTTTGTCTGCGTTCTGGCGACGTGAATGCGGACGGCAAACTGGATTTAATCGCCAGTACCCAGACCGGGTTCACCGTGCTCCTCGGCAACGGCGATGGAACTTTCTTGCCGGGGCCTAGCGCCTCCGACACCTTTCAGGGCTTGAGCAGCGGGATGAGCGTTGGCGACTTGAATCGAGACGGCCGAGCAGATGTCGTTGTGGTCAGTTCGTTGTATCCCTATGTGCTGGTATACCTTAGTGCCGGTGCCGGCACGTTTGCGACCCCTGTAAGAGTGAGTCTGCCAGGAAATTTCAATGTCGCGATAGGGGACGTTAACGGCGACCATACACCGGATCTGGTTAGCGATGGCGTGTATGTCGCTCTGGGCCGCGGCGACGGAACCTTCCAGCCTCCGATCTATTACGCCGTTTCCAGCCAATCAACCGGGGGTGGCGGCGCTTCTTCGGTCATCCTCGCCGACCTCCGCAAACTGGGCCGCATGGATTTGGTTGTGACCAACTTCCTTTACGGGAACATGTCGATCCTGCTCAATCAGGGCAATGGCCGGTACAACGAGGGAATCTGGGTGCCGGTCTCGGGTGGCGGAGGCGGGTGTTCGGCCGAACTCGATTTCAACGGCGACGGCAAGCCCGACCTTGCCGTCACGGTCACGGCCGGCATCTCCCTGCTGGCTGGCACGGGCAAGGCAACCAAACCCTTTACTCAAGGGGCCGTATTGCCGCTGACCAACGCCGCCTGCGTGTTTGCCGCCGATGTCAATGGCGACAGTATCCCCGACCTCGTTGCCCAAACTTACGAGCCCTCGCCCTCCCGCGCCGGAACTGTAACCATATTCCTCGGTCATGGCGATGGTACCTTCACCCAGAAGAGCGTGACACCGGTAACCATCTCCGGCTGGCTCGCGTTGGGAGATTACAACCATGATGGCAAGCTGGATTTCGCTTTGAGCAGCAACTTGCTGGCATTGGGGAACGGCGATGGAACCTTCCAAACACCCATCCCGTTCGTGCCCGATGTATTGCCGCCCACGCAGGTGACCGGGTTTACTAACGTTGCAGCCGGCGACCTGAACGGAGATGGCATTTCGGACCTCGTGCTCACGGATGGCAATCACAGCATGGTGTATGTTCTGTTGGCGAACAGCACCGGCGGCTTCCAACAGACCGTGCTGAACATCCGCGCCTGTTACTTCCCTTATCTGCCGGTGCTCGCCGACATTGAGGGCAATGGCAAGCTGGACATGCTGTTTGGCTGCGGTGATTCGACGATTCCGATTCTGCGCAACGACGGGGCAGGCAACTTCACCAACGCAGGGCATCTGACGTTCAGTCTCGCCAACAGCACGGTGCCGCTGGTGGCCGATGTCAACGGCGACGGTATTCCGGATGTTGTGGCGGCTACGGGCGCCGACCTCGCGGTGTTTAGCGGCAAGGGCGGTCTGCATTTCGCCACGCCGATCCTTTACGGAACTAATGAGACCACCTCAAGCATTCTGACCATGAACCTGCATGGGCAAACGCCGGCCTCGGGCAAGCCCGACATCGTCCTTCCCGACACGACTGGTGGTTTGGTGGTCTTGCTTAACGTGACCAAATAGACACTCCCGCCTATG
The DNA here is from genome assembly GCA_039934475.1 of Bryobacteraceae bacterium. Lineage (GTDB taxonomy): Bacteria > Acidobacteriota > Terriglobia > Bryobacterales > Bryobacteraceae > JBDTMC01. The sequence goes on from JBDTMC010000444.1 coordinate 2,715, forward strand.
GCCCTTACAGTAAATGGACAGATTGTGCCCGACGAGCAGATTCGGCATGAATCGGACCGGCTCGCCGTTGACCCCAGATGGAACGGTATCACCGATGAAGGAGAGCGCGCCCGGCTCCTCTGTCAGGCGGCCGAGCTCTCAGCAGTCCATCAGGTGCTGTTGGAGCAGCAGGCCGCCAGCGATCCCAGGCCAGTGGACTCCGCTGTCATCAGTCAGGAGATAGAACGTCTCAAAGCGGATGGACGATGCCGCCCGGCATTTGATGACAGTCACCTTCGCAGGCAGTTGGAGCAGATCTTTCGGGTGGATCGTTTGAAACGAGAATTTGTCGCCAATGCAGCGCAAGCTTCCGAAGCGGAATTGGAGACCTTTTACGCGGCCAACCGGGACAACTTCCGGAGTGGGGAGATGTTTCACGCCGCCCACATTGTCCGACACGTTAATGAACGACAATTGGAGGATCAGGCGCGCGCTGCTATCGAGGCCGCCCTCGCGGAACTAGACCGCGGCATTGATTTCGGCGTGGTTGCCGAATCCTATTCCGACTGTAAGGGCAACGGAGGCGACTTGGGCCGGTTTGCCGCAGGTTATATGGTGGACGAGTTCGAACGGGCTATCCGGTCACTGGAGCCCGGCCAGCGGACCGGCGTGTTTACGACTCCATTCGGCTTCCACATCGCCGAACTGCGTGGGAAGTGGCCGGGTGGGCCGGCGGAGTTTGAGGACGTGCGGGAGGACATTGCGCGCGTATTTCAAGCCATGGCAGAACATCGCGAGTATCTGTGCCAGATGGAGACACTCCGCACGCGCGCCGACATTCGACGCCTACCAGACTCGGCGTCGCAATCCGCAGCTTCGGCCCACTCCGGATGACCACTTCGCCAGCGCCCTGCTGCGTCCCAAGTAACCGGCGCCTCGTCCATCTCCATAGCTCCATCACCACGTCCCTGGCGCGCCCGCGGGCCATGGGAGGCAGCCGCGAGGGGATGATCCGTCTCGACGGTGGCCCGTTTCTGATGGGTTCGGACGCTGCCGATGCGTTTCCGGCCGATGGCGAAGGCCCAGCCAGGGTTGTCACCGTCAGCCCTTTCTTCATCGGAAAGTATCCGGTGACCCAGGCGCAGTTCGGAGAATTTGTTGTCCGCACGGGGTATCGGACCGAGGCGGAGCGATTGGGCTGGTCGTTCGTTTTCCGCAACCACCTTACTGGGTCGCGAGGGCCATCGGCACCTGAGTCTCCGTGGTGGCACCGAACCGATGGAGCAGCCTGGAACCATCCTTACGGACCAGATGGGCCCAACGCGGGCTTCGCTGACCATCCGGTGGTGCACGTATCCTGGAATGACGCGTCTGAGTATTGTGCTTGGGCAGGGGTACGGCTGCCGACCGAAGCCGAATGGGAGTATGCGGCACGGGGAGGGCTGGAGGGCAAGGAATACCCCTGGGGAGATGATTTGAATCCGGGCGGTGTCCACCTATGCAATGTGTGGCAGGGTGAGTTTCCGGATCGGGATACCGGAGAAGACGGTTTCACCGGAACCGCCCCTGTCGATAGTTATCAGCCGAATCGTTTCGGATTGCACACTCTGGTTGGTAACACCTGGGAGTGGTGTTATGACAATTTCGATCGGGATTGGCACGTTGAAGCCACAAAACGCGACCCGGTTGGGTCGCCTGCCGGCACACTTCGGGTATTGAAAGGCGGGTCATACCTCTGCCACGACTCGTATTGCCGGCGCTACCGTAACGCCGCGCGCACCGGCAATACCCCAGACACTTCAACCGGTCATATTGGCTTCCGTGTCGTGCTCGACGTTTAGGAGAGCCGTTCGTGTCGTCCAAGGCAGCGTCCCATTAGGAGATTTCGTAGCGGGGTGCTATCCTTAGAGACGTATTTGCCCGCCTTTCTCATTTGAACGAAACCCTTCGGGCGTCAGCTCGGATGGGATCGTTGCGCAACGCTGGCAGGTCGCTAAGGGAAGCTCCCGCTTACATTTCGCTCCTGTTGTGCTAGTGCGCGTGCCGTTGAGCTTGACGGCGCCAAACGGACTGGCCTTTGAATGCATATTTATCGGGCCCAATAGACCAGTTTCCACGGCCCTTACGAGGAGGAGACATGGCTGGACGCGGACCACAAACGTTCCAAAAGCGCCAAAAGGAACAAAAGCGGAAGGAAAAGCAGGAAGACAAACGCGCTAAGCGCTTGCAGCGCAAACAAGAGGGTCCCGCTGACGGTACCGAAAACCTCGACGACGATATCGAGATGGCTTACGCCGATCCCGATCTTGATCGAGGGGAGTACGCCGTTAATCCCTCTCTCCAGAAAGACTAATGAACGATTTTTCAGAACTGACTCTTAGCTCCGCACTGCGGAGCAACCTGGCAAAGCATGGCTTTGTCAAACCGACTCCAGTGCAAGCGCAGGCAATTCCGCCAGCGCTGGCCGGCCGCGACGTCGTGGCCACGGCCCAAACGGGCACGGGGAAAACCCTCGCCTTCGCCCTGCCGCTGCTGCAGCTGCTGCAGGATAAGGGCGGCAAACAAGGCATACAGGCTGTAGTACTTAGCCCCACTCGGGAACTGGCCATGCAGATCCACGAGAGCTTCTCCAACCTCATTCCGGGCACTGGAATTCGCACGGCGATCGTCGTCGGCGGCATGGATGAAGGCCGACAGCTGAGAGCCCTCCGCGCCGGTGTGCAGGTGGTAATTGCCACTCCCGGGCGGCTGTGTGATTTCATCCAACGGCGGCTAATGAATCTGAGTGCGGTCCAGACCATCATTCTGGACGAAGCCGACCGCATGCTCGACATGGGGTTCCTGCCTTCGATCCGCGCGATTCTTAAAGAGTTGCCGGCCGTTCGCCAGACCCTCCTATTCTCAGCGACCATCGAGACGTCGGTGGCCCACCTGATCGCATCCTATGTGCAGAATCCGGTCCGCGTGGCCATCGGGGATACTACCCGTCCCGCCGACAAGGTGAATCTGCACGTTTACGAAATCGAGCACGACCGCAAGCTGGACCTGCTGGCGCGGATTCTAGAGGACGAGCAAGGCGCTTTCCTCGTGTTCGCACGCACGAAGCACGGTACGGACCGGCTGGCGAAGAATCTCTCGCGGCTCGGCTTCAAGACCGCCCGCATTCATGGCGATCGCACGCAGGCCCAACGCAACCAGGCGTTGCAGGGGTTTAAGGACAACATGTACCGCATCCTGGTGGCCACCGACGTGGCTGCTCGCGGTATCCATGTGGATGGCATCGCCCATGTGGTGAACTTCGACCTGCCGCAGGTGCCGGAAGACTTCATCCACCGCGCCGGCCGGACGGGCCGCGCCGGAGCCAAGGGTACCGCGAGCACTTTCGCTGCCCGGGGTGAACGCAGCGAGATCCGGCGGATTGAGCGCGCGCTCAACATTCGCATGATCCAGCAGGCGATTCCCGATGCGCTAGTAAGGCGCGTGGAGGCTCCGAAGGTCATCATCATGCCGCCCTCGGCAGTGGAAACCAAGCCCGCCGGCAACCGCCGCCGGTTTGCTCGCCGGTAACGTCCGCGGTGAAACGCCGGAAAAAAGTGGGACAGGCTGGAGTATACTCCAGTCAGCGAATTTCCTCCGAGAGAATTCCCTTAGTATCAGTAGCCTACAGGGGTCGGAAATTCATGACAGTCCCCATTTTTCTGCCCGCCGCTAGGTTCTCTTTCGATTGATTAGAAAAGGCTCCGGACCGTCGTCCGGGGCCTTTTTCTTTTCCCGCCAGCGGAATTATATGGATTTGGGCGTATTCATACACTCGTAACCTTGTGTACCAAATATAGATATAGTTCTTGACGAGCCACTAGATCTAGGGTCATACTCCTGATTGGTTGCTG
>JBDTMC010000445.1:0-6582 GCA_039934475.1 Bryobacteraceae bacterium
CGTCGAGAGGGGATCGTCGCGGTGCGGGATCGTGGCGACAATCTCGCCAGTCGCTTCGGGATGGTCAGCGGGAAGACAGCGCCAATTCCCGCGTGGCGGGCCATCGTGAAGACTTGCTTGCACCCACGACTCAGACCGACCTAGGTAGTTCAGCCCGGCCAGAAGGCGAACCAATGCTTCACGCTGCGTCTCAGTCAACTCAACGTCAGGCCATGAAAAGAAGCACGGTTCATTCTTGATCGTAATGGTGAAAGCGTCAAAGACGAGATTCTTGGCCGTCGGGTCCTCGCTGTTGGCACTGAGGTACGAGCGTGTGTGGGATGCGGACGCAGTGGGGAGCGTAAAGGAAGGATCGGCGGCCGCAAGAACGGCGAAGAGGTCCCCGATTGTTGACTCCCGCATATCTGGACACTTGCGCCGCCACACATCATACAGAGCGCGAAGGAAACGGTAGGGAGATGGTGGCCACTCCGGTACACCTTCGTTGACGTTACGGCCCCATGGCGTCGCGTGATAGCGTCCGGCGAGAAACTGTAGGCGGATGACAGTCATGCTTTGGGACTCGCTAGTTCGATTCCGTCGAAGCAGCTTTCTTATCTTTTACAAGTTTCACTTTTGTGTGAAGGAGCGTAACGGGAGGCTCGGCGAATTGCGAAGAACACGCCGAGATTCCTGCCTTGACGGCTTCAAGTAGTTGGACTTCAACAGGCAAAGAGAATTCAACAGGCGCGGAGACGCGAACTTCGCCAATCATCGCCAAATCACATGCAGTCCGCAGTCTCAGACCGGCAGACAAGAAACGACGGATCTTCAGTAGAGAAAGAGAAATAAGCAAGTTTTCGGCATCCTTGCCTAGTCCATACCCGCGAATAAGGGACAGATCCAAATTGAAGTAGGCCTTTATATTGTCGGCAACATATTCAACGCGCGAATATGGGACGTTGCTGTACACGCCCTTCTCGCCGGCCTCGGCCTCTGCCACTTGAAGTTGGCCTGTAGGATCCACCGGGCTGTTCTTAACGCCGCCCGAAACAACCCTCTCCACCTTGCATGCTTCGATAAATCCACTGAGCGCGCGCGGCGCCCGGACGCGGCCGCCTTCTAGGAGCGAGAGGAAGACGCCATGTACAAGGCAGTTGGGATCGTATTTGAAGAGAGTCGAATAAATCTTGTTCCACTGGAGCGGTCGCTTAGGGTTGTAGGCCATCTCGTCGGCTATCATCTTTTGGAAGGCCTTGTTGTGAAGGAAGTAGGGAGAGGCGAGACGATGCGCTTCTACCAAAGAACTCGTTAGTATCGTCCCGTCAGGTCCACCTTCCAACTCGGCTTTCACATACGGCAGACCAGCGAGCTCGGGCTCGAGGTCTGGACCGTCTCCTTGAAGGCAAGTCTTTTCCAGCCGGTTCGCAACCGACTGAGCGCTTTCGACAAGCAGCATCTGAGTACCATCCGGCAGTTCATACTCCGCGGCGCCGAGGTCGGCAAAGCCGGTGGGCTGGAATCTATGACCAGCAACGGGCTTCAAGTCGGCTTCTAACAGCAGACGCGGTTGATTCGCGAGTAAGTTCCAGTCCATGGGTAGATCGCTTTCCATCCTAGTTAGATTCGTCACGATGAAGTACGCTTTGACCCAACCGGGCGGTCGGGAAGATCGGGATCAGGAGAGCCGCAGCAAGGCGCTCCGGATTGTCGGCCTCGAGATAGTCGACGTCAAGCGGCCGTAATCCTGCCACCTTGAGACGATGAATGGCGATTTTCGCCGCCCGCGAAACATCACCAGAGCGCAGTAGGGTGAGGATGGAAGGATCGGCAAGAATTGTGACTGACTCACCGGACGGCTTTTTCAGCGAGCCCGGCAAAAAAGAGTATTTTAAGATCGCGTAAAGTGGCAGGATTTCGCCTCTAGGACTATTGGAACGAATCGTGGCCGACCAGCGCATTGTGCAAAAGGCGAAGAATAGGTCCTCGATCAAATCATCGTCAAGCTGGTGGTCGAGGAATATGGTGGAGTCCGCTGGATCGAGAGCATAGAAGCCCTTGCCTGGGTTCGCCTTCTCGCGCGATGATGAGGCAAGTTTTAGCCTGCGGTCGAGTAAGGAAACCATGCGGGAAGGCAGATCACGCCCTTGCCAGGAGAAGATCTTGCTCCCGGAAACGAGCTGATGATTGATAGAACCCGATAGCTTCTGGGCCGGTTGGGCAAGATCCGGGTCAAGAATCGACGCTAGCGCGGCGGCAATGCGGACCTCGGCTCGTGAATCATCACAGGCTGCGATCCATTGTTGCGGGTCCAGGGCGCAGTTCGGAAACTGGCGGCCGGATATGGTAGTCAGACGGCGTACCAGGCGACCGACCGCCGCGAGTGCGGAACGAAGTTCCGTTGGCGTATCGCGGAGGAGGGCTTGGTAGGCAGACCGCTCAACGTTCCTCCGCAGGTCTTCGCATCCTGAGGGCAGCGGCCCCTGGTTGTCAATCCGTTCCAGCAAACTGAGGAGTTCGCGGACGCGGTCCGTCGTGCTCCGATAACATACAGTTACTACACCTACGGGCAATGCTACGTAGCTATCGCCTCGACGCTTGAGAAGGTTGTAACGAACGAACTTGCCGATGCCCCGGTCAACGCCAAGCGAACTGACGGCTTCCGCGAACTGCAGACCGGTTTGAGCGGCATGGCCATCGACGTTGGACCGACCTTCGCGCAGAAGCATCTTGATTTCCGGGAATGACGCGGGCCGTGTCCACAGGGGCACCCAGACTTCCGCACGAGCTTCATCGGATTTTGAAGCAGAGGCGTACCCAACGGAGGCCGCACGCACAGTGAAAGGGCTGCACAGGAACGATTTGTAGCTTACTCCCTGGCGACGATAGATGCCGCTTGCCCACGCAACCGTGCCTTCCAGAGTCAGCACCAAATCCCACGGATTCGTAAGATACTTGTTCACTTTGACCCCTGCTCCCTGGTTGGCCCCTCCTGCCCGGCCGGGGTCGAATTGACCGGCTGCCGCGACCTGCAAGCCGAGCTGAGGTGAAGCGAACAATGATCCTGCGAGCAAGGCTGACACGTTTACGCCGAAGCTTTGAGATACAAAGATCTCGGCAAGGCGCTGCATGAAATTGTCAGTGTAGTCGAAGTTTCCCTCATTTCCACCAGTGCCAAGGATGGGCGGCAGATAGCGCTTGCCGTCGGCTGACGTGCCTGCCACTGCATCGATCCAATCCACTACTCGGTCGGAAAGGGTGTTACGGCAAGCCAGCGCGATCGCAGTTCTTCTTTCGACGTCGCCCTCATCCGGCTTGCCCAATTTGACAACAGGCAAGTCCCTCACTGACCTTATTGCCTGAGCGTACTCTGCAAAACGGGCATCCGCTGATCGAGCAATTGCGTTTACGCCGACGTCGTCAACATCTGCGTCATAGAAACCGCTGCCCCGATTCCACGGAGCAAGGATCGGCGTCGGCCGGTAGGTGGACAAGAAGAAATCGAGCAGCGACTCTTCATCCAGCGTCGATCGAAGGATCGGTGTATCCCCATCCCACCAGAGGCGCACTTCGGCGTCGGCCTGTTCAGATACCAAGCGGAAGACTCCGAGGGCCTTCAAGTACGCGCCGAAAGGCGTGGCGGTGCAGCCGGTGAGTTGGATGTCACTCATACTCCACCTCCGTTCCAGGTTGCGCGCTAGCGCGCTCATCGGCAATGCGGAGTATGGTCTCCAGATAGGCTAGGCGGAAAGGCCCGTGGGTGTCGCGGAGTCGCAGAACTCTTTCCGACCAAGAGGCCCCTGCGGTTTCGTGCAAGCCGAGGGCGAGGAGATCAAGCGATAGGCGAACCAAACCCATCTCCGAGTCAGTACTGAGTTGACACGGTGGCAGTTCGTCACCGTCCTCGATTCCGCGAACGCGGTAGGTCCGATCTGGCCCGTTTTCACCTTCGAAGGAACGGATAGCCATTCTTACCTTTCCGTGATGCGCCGCAACGATGTACGCCGCCAAGTCTGAGTCACCAACTGAAAGCATCGCGAGTGCGGAGGCCAGTTCGTGACGAAAATGCCTGCGGCTGTGGGCTCTGCCTGACCTACTGGCCAACTGTTTAGCGAGAAGGTCCTCCCAGTGCTCCGCCTTGTGAAGGGTCATCTGCATGACCCAGTGGGCTTTGCCCCAATCGTGCCTAAGGGCGGCGAGCCGTAACATTTCGGCGAAACCGTTGACACCCTGGTGGCTCAGGGTGTCGAGCAACCTCTCGGTTTCTTCAACGACACGATTCGTGTGTCCCACCAAGGTCTGGCGATAGCCCTTCGGTTTAGAAGCCTCATCGGAGCCATCGGCGTCGGGCTGCGAGGTTGGATTTGGTATCGGGTCGACGGCTCGTTTGGATTCGGGCGCCCAGCCGTGGCGGTTGGTATACCCGCCTGAGGAAGTGTCCGCCAGGAGAATTATTCCGGGGAAAAGGCGGTCCGGCTCCGCGCCCTGCCACTGGCCTTCCACGAAGTTCCAAAAGAACAGGTCATTTCGTTTGAGAAAGGATCGCATCTCGTCGATTGGAACCGCACACAACTCCGCGTCGGCAACTTCGCTCTCGCCCTGGGACGGCCGCCCCCCCGGCAGGTTTCGCCATGCGACAAAGCAATCCCGTTCTTCCGCTGAGCGGATGAAACGGGATATGTCAATCTGGTTGCCGTGCAGATCGGATGAAGTGTCGAATAAGTCCATCAGATCGGCACGGCGGAGTACGTGCCGCCAGGGGGCGGGACCGTCTTCGGCCGGTAAGGCGCGAGGCGCGGCGGATGTTAGAGACTTGAGTTTTTTGGTGGAGGCGCCGATCTCCTCCGGCGCGTAGGGCGCAAATAGCTTTACCGTCTCTTCGGGCTTTAGTTTGCCTCGGAGCGGCTCATCCACCCACCAGATGTCGGAAGTAGGTAAGTCTCCATAGCGGTTGACGCGTCCGAAGCGCTGCACCAAACTGCCCCAGGGTGCCACATCGGTAATGAGGCGATCGGCGGAGAGGTCGATGCCAGCTTCCAGGACTTGGGTGGCTACAATGATTTGCCCCTCAGGAGGAAGCGATCCGAGCGCCGCGATCTGGACGGCCCGATCCGCCGGGCGGAAACGCGAATGCAGCAGGACGGAACCGGCGGTGCCTTCCAGTTGAACGAAAATCTCGCGGGCCCGCTGGACCGTATTTGCGATGATGAGTGTCCGAGTTCCCGGCAGATGCCGGGAGAGCGCGAACCGGGCGCACCCTGCTGGTGTGCGGCATTCCTCGGGGGCCTGATGGAGTGTCTTCGGAGCGTCCAGGCGTTTCCGCACGAGTTCCTCAGCGAGGTCGCGCTCGTCCAACTGAATTAGGCGGAGCGCCGGCCGCATGGATGCGAAATCTACCGTGTCGAGCCATTCAGGCTTGGCGGTGGCCGACATCCAAATGCAAGGTGTATCGCCAAAGGTCCCCAGTATTTGACGGAAGGCTGCTAACTGGGTTGACGATGCCAGGCCATCACTCATCAGCTGAATTTCGTCGAATACAACCAGGCAATCCTGATTCAACAGGGCGAAGTCGATGGGCCATCTGGTCGGGCGTCTCGCATAGCCACGGTTGAGCGCTCGGCTGAGGTACATGTCTTGGGTGGCAATGATAATGGCCCGCTGGTCTGGCCCCAGCGTCTGCGAATTCTGAGAACTGCCACCCATCAGTTCGACTGCTAAAACTCTTTCAGTAAGTCCAGCTTCCGCAATCAAGTCTTTAGCGAGTCGAAAGGTCTGTTCTGTCAAATTCTGCCTCGGTAGGACGACTACCAGACGTGTAGGTGTTCCTGGGAAGTCCTGATTGACCAGATAGAGCCACGGGATGAGGACCGTCAGCGTCTTTCCCAAGCCGGTTGGGACGACCATGAACGTAGCGGCGAGAGGCTCAGCGCCAAACCTCTCCTGGTAGGGGAGCATCTCCTTACCAGTAAGGCGCTTGAAGAATTCCGGAAGGGATTCGACCATAGTTAAACGACGCTAAATAGATATACCATAACCTCGCTGGGACCTGTAACCACTCTTGCCATAGTGAGATCTCCACTTGGGGTCACCACCCATAGTGAACGTGGCTGCAACCCCAATGCGCTGGCCGATCTATCGGATACACGACAGAACGCCCCGGACCTTATCTCGCCTGTTATGGTGGACTGATGCTGCCATGAAGGCAGTATCGTAGCCGTTGGTAGGGTGACAAGCGATGCAAACTGTTCCATCATGAAATATCTGCTTCTCGTGGTCCTGAACCAGACTCAGTGCTAAGATGACCGGATTGAGCATACTCGGACTTCCGCGGAGCTGGCGTCCACCACTGATTGATTGAGTGACCCTTGTATTGGGCGAGGCAGACAATGAGGATTACCATTGAGATTCCGCACGGATTGGTGGAGCGCGCGGAGGCGGAAAATTTAACTGTGGAAGAATATACCGAACGCGTTGTTGTTCAGGCAGCGAAAGATTCGATGTTGGAACATTCTCGCGTTCGTAGCCTGGCGGAACTCCGGGCAGCGCTCGACCGTCTCGCGCGCCACTCCGAAAAGATTCCGTCGCTGCCCTTGGAAGCATTAT
>JBDTMC010000446.1:0-6571 GCA_039934475.1 Bryobacteraceae bacterium
ATACTACGTCCCATTTTTCATTGACGTCGGCAGCCGCCGCGTATCGGTGGGCGGCGGAGTCGCCGGTTCCACCCGCAAGGGCGAAGTGGGATGCATCGGTCGCGCACGGCCGGCAGGGCCGCCACGGTTCAAACCACCAGGACCGGCGGGATAACCAGATCCGGGCTGGCCGGGGCCGCCAGGACCACCCGGTCCACGCATTTGCGGCTGGCCCGGACGGATGGGACCACGATAAATCGGCTGGCCGGGAACCGCACCGCCACCCTGCGGACGGCCGGGCATCGGCGGGCGCGGCGTCGGTTGCCCAGGCATCGCCTTCGGCGTCGCTTGCTGTAGTCGGGCTACCAGGTCGGGACGCGGCGGCACCACCGGTCGTGCCGCCGGCTGACCAGCCAACGGGCGACCCTGCTGCGGTGCCGGATTCTGCGGTTGTTGCTGCTGTATGGGGGGACGCGGTCCACCGGGAGCCTGCTGCCCGGCCGGCGGCCGTTGCTGGAACGGCTGGCGAACGATCGGCTGTCCCGGTTGTATCGTCGGCCGCGGCATGGCCGGCGCCATCGAAGCGTGAGGTGGTGTCGCGCTCGAGCCAGGCATCGGCTGCCGCGGTCCTGTGAGAATCTGCCCCGGACGCGGCGTGAACGCCGGCCGCGGTTGTTGGGGCGAGGCGGCGCCAGGCGTCGGACGCAGTGGCGGAATGCTGGGACGCGGTTGCGCCGACCCAGGTGCAATCTGGCCTGCCGGAGGACGAAGTGGCTGCGCGGGCCGTTCTGGAGCGGGCGGCGGTGTGGCTACCGGCGGTGCCGGTGTCGCCACCGGCGGCGTCACTGCGGGCGGCGTTGCCACCGCGGCGGCAGCAGGGGACACTACCGGCGCTGCGGCCACAGGCGTCACCACTGGCGCCACGGCAGGTGCCGGCGGAGGCGCCGGAACCGTGTGAGCCACTACCGGCGGTTGTATGAGGCTATGGCCTCCCACCGGGGGACGCAACGGGACGGCGCGCAGCGGAGGCCGCTCACCAGTCACCGCCGATGTTTCTTGCGCCGCGGAAGCAGCGGGTTCCTGGGCGGTCACGCCCGGGGCGTCCTCAACAGCGGCGCGGTGCGCCGCCTCGGGTGTCGCGGTCTCGTGCGAAGGCAACTCGTGCAATTCCTCGTCCGGCTCCTCGTCGTGGTCGTCGATGTCGCGGTACGAGCCGACGAAGCCTGTCAATCCGAGACGTTGCTTGATGTTTTCCGCGACGTCTTCGTCAATCGAGCTCGAGTGAGTTTTCTTCTCCGAGACGCCGAACTCAGGTAACAGTTCGAGTATTCTGTTGGGTTTGATTTCCAACTCCCTCGCCAGCTCGTTGATCCGAATCTTCTTCATAAGTGACAACAGCAAAGTTAACGGGCGGAATCCGCCCGCCCCCTTACACGGCAAAGACCATGTCTTCGCTCCGCGTGCAATTTTTTGTGAGAACTAGACTTGGGGATTCCAATCCGAGTCTCCCATGGTACCACTTTCGGCATCCCGCTTCGGAGTATGCCGCTCTTCCGCCACCGCGACTGAGTCCGTCTCAGTCACTGTTTCTATTGCTACTTCCGCTTCCACCGGGGCCTCGTCCAGAAGCGTTTCCGCAGGCTCAATGCCGCCCTCGTTCAATTGGGCGTCTGCCGCCGCTTCCAGCTCCACTGTCTCCGGCTGCTCTTCGACACTCTCCGGCTGCTCTTCCAGAGCCTCCGCTACGCCCTCTTCGGCAACGGGCACTTCAAACTGGCCGTAATACCCGTTCACCGCATCCTGAATCTGCTCCACGACGTTGGTGCCGATGCCCTGAATGTCTTCCAGTTGCTCCGGCGTCATGCCGCCCAACCGTTCCACCGTGGTGACGCCGCCTTCCAGCAGCTTCTCGAGGATCATCTCCGGCAGTCCGTGGTCAAGCAGCACGGAAATAGGCGCGCCCGGAACCACCAGCGCCGCCATTGCATGCTCCACTTCCTGCCGCTTCTCTTCCTCGCTCTTGATATCGATCTTCCAGCTGAGCAGCTTGGCCGCCAGCCGGACGTTCTGACCCTTTTTTCCGATAGCCAGCGAAAGTTGAGTATCGTCAACAATCACTTCCATGTGCCGGTCAACCACATCCACAATGGCCACTCGCGAAATCTTCGCCGGGCTCAGGGCGTGGGTGGCAAACACCACCGGATCGTCGGAGAATTCAATGATGTCGATCTTTTCGCCGCGCAATTCGCGGATAATCGACTGCACTCGCATCCCCTTCATACCCACACAAGCGCCAACGCTGTCTACATCCCGGTCGCGGCTGAAAACGGCGATCTTCGTCCGCTCGCCAGCCTCACGGGCACAGCCCTTGATGACAACCGTGTTGTCGTAGATCTCCGGTACTTCCTGTTCAAACAGGCGCATCACCAGTTCCGGCGCGGCGCGCGACACGATCACACCCGAATTCTTGCCGGATTTCTCTACACTCTTGATCACACAGCGGACGCGCTCACTGACACTGAAGCTTTCCAGGCGCGACTGTTCTTTTTTCGGCAGGCGCGCTTCGGTCTTCCCGATATCGCAGATCAGGTCCTGGCCTTCAATCCGCTTCACGCTGCAATTGACCAGTTCGCCCACGCGGCCAGAGAACTCAGCGAAGATGGTGTCCCGCTCCGCTTCACGTACCTTCTGCAGAATCACCTGCTTGGCAGTCTGCGCGGAGATACGGCCGAGAGCTTCAGTGGGCTTGGAAATCCGGATTTCTGCGCCGGACTCAATACCCGGTTGCAACCGGTGGGCGTCGGAGACGGACATCTCTGTCACCGGATCCACCACCGTATCGACTACCTTCTTCACGCTGAAAATCTGAATGGAACCCGTCTTCTCATTGAACTCGGCGATGAGGTTCTCCGTGGTACGGAAATGCTTGCGAGCAGCGACAAGCATGGCGTCCTTCACCGCGTCCAGCACGATTTGCGGATCGATGCCCTTCTCTTTGCTCAGAATTTCGATGGACTGATAGATCGTTCCCAAAAGTCGTTCCTCGTCCTTTAAAGTCTGTCCGGGATTTACCAATCGAACTTGAGGTTGGCCTTTTCGATCTGCTCTAGCGCAAACCGAACTGACTTCCCAGGCGCCGGTTCGAGAGTCACGACACCGTCCGAGAAGCCCGCCAATGTACCCACCCAGCTTCGCTGGTTATCGACAGGCGTACGCAGGATTACTTTGGCCTTCTGGCCTAAAAAACGTTCAAAGTGCTGAGGTTTGCTGAGCTTACGCTCAACGCCAGGGGAGCTGACCTCGAGGTTATAGGCTTCACCAGGAATCACATCGCCTGCGTCCAGAGCTTCGCTCAACGCATGCGAAATGGTCTCGCAGTCGTCCAGCGTTACCCCTTGCGGTTTGTCGATAAACACGCGCAACACGCGATGCTTCCCTCCGCCCAACAGTTCTACGTCGACGATCTCGATGCCCTTAGGTTGAGCCAGACCGGAGGCGATCTCCGTGACCGCTTTTACCGCGGCTTCTTGACGATTAGAGGACATCAACTACCAACAAAAAAGTGGGCTTTCGCCCACTGGACCGTTCGACACCTCTATCAGTATACATGAGGGCGCGGATTGGTCCAAGCTTTTACCTGGGATGGGCTTAGGAGTCCGGCGATACCGAAACCACCTCCTGATCGAAATCCCGTTGGAATCGTGTCTCCAACCCTTCCAACTTGGCGTGAACGGACTTCAGCCCAGCGATGGCGGCCAGAGTGGGAACGTCCGTGTGGCTCGCCGTTTCGAGCGTATACGCCACCGTCAGTATCCCACCGCGAGCCGCATTCACCTCGCGCACCAGCCGGTGGCCAATCAGCGCCATCGCGGACAGCCGCGACGAACTGTTGATGTGCCGGAATGTGGATGTCAGCTGCTGGCCGAGGTCGTTGAAGGCCGTGGTCAGTTGGCCGATCTCGTCCTTCCGCTGAACCGGCAACGCCGACTTCCACGTTCCCCGGCCCATGATGTTGATTTGCGCCAGCAGGCGTCCAATAGGCCGGTAGATGGTCCGATACCAAACGTAGTTTAGGATGGCAACCGCCAGAATCAGGGTCAGCACCGCGTGGACGATGCGCATACGGGTGACGCTCCAGAACATCTTCGTTCGCGTCTCTTGCAGCTTCTCCAACGCCACCGTATGATCGGCGGTCTCCACCAGGATGGCCTCGTGCCGCTCCAAGAGTGCCGCCGTTTGCCGGTAGCTCATCCACTCAGAAAGTCCGAATAGGACGAATACGACAGCCGACGTTACCAACATCAACCTCAATCGCAAGGTCATTGCAATCGCTCCTTTCTTCTCACGCGCGATTCATCGCGGAGACGCAGTCGGTTAGATCTGCTGAAAGGGAGGAGCTCTGGCGGGATAGACGCGGGATGACGCGAATGCAATCGCCAGCGGATCGGGCCGGCGAACGACGATCACACTTCGGATGTGCGCGGAAAACCCGAACGCGGCCGGAATTGCCACGCCCGAGCCCCCGGCAGAATTGAATGCGGATCGAATGGGTACGTGCTTTCCGGCAACGAGACTACTGGAAGAGTTGTTTGAGAACCGGGTCAGGGTGCTGGTTCCCCGCCCCGTCTTTTCACCAGCGGAGGAAGCGCACCCCGCTTGTGCCGACACGAAAACAAGTAAAAGCAGGACCCAAAGAAGGCCCGATTCCCGGATTGCTCTGGCTACATGAAGCAATCTCAATGATACCAAATCCACGTTCTGGACAGGTGTGTCTCGCTCCGCTTCAATCAGCGCGCGGAACCCTTTTGTACGCGAATCGCTTGCACGTCGGACATTGCCATCATCCCGGATCGGATCAGTGATTCGATCTCCGGAACCAGCAGCATCAGTTTAGCTGCCTCATCCACAACCACGATCACTATCGGCTGATCGCGGGAGAGCGCCCGATTCCTATGGACTTCAGCGGTTTCGCCGTAGCCTTCCAAACCGCGGAAGACTGTCGCACCCGCAATGCCGAGCTCCTGGCACGTGCTCAGTATTGCTTCGTGCGTCGGCCTTCCGTCCGCGGTGTCGCCCTCCGACAAATGAATCCTCAACAGCTTGGCAGCTTTACCGTTTAGCATTGGAATACTCCGATGCAACCTGCGGGCGGATCAAGCGCAGAACATCCACATCGGAAACCGCAATCAGCCCGTCTTCGAGCATGCTCTCCACCACAGGCTCCGCTTCGACGATCTTGCTCGCTGAGTCGATGACCGAAATCATGATCGGCAAGTCTTCGGAAATGTGCAGCAGATGCGGCCTGTGCGTTTCTCCTTTAGAGCCGTAACCCATGATGCCCCGGTAAACCGTGGCACCCGCGATGTCCATCATGCGGAGCTGCTTCACAATCGCGTCGTACAGGGGTTCTCCATGCCATTGGTCTCGCTCACCTAAAAAGACGCGCATGAGTTTGGCCTTTCGCTGAGTGCGCTCCACTGGAGGGAGGGACTCTGGCGCGGTGCGATCCTCGTTGACCGATTTGATGACCGTGGTGTCATGAATCTCGATCAAGCCATCAACGACCATTTCATAGAGCGTAGGCAGAACTTCCTCCACCCGCTCGGGTGACTCTACGAACTCGATGCGGTAGGAGAATTCGGCGGTTTCGGCCGCATCGGCATTGTGCACGCGTTTGTGGTCTCCGAAAGCCATCTTCGTGTGCGTTAGTGACGCCCCGGCGATGCGTTTGTGCCTAAGGTATTCGAACAACGCCAGCCAGAGCTTTTCGTGATGAAAACGCGTCTCCTCATTGATCCAGAGCGTCACCTTCTTCGCGGAACCTTTCTGTAGCATGTTTCTCTCCTTTCACTTACGAGTCACTTACGAGCGGCTAGCCACCGCAATACCAAGCCACACGGCGACATAACCTAGGATCAAGCTTCCGAAGGCATTCAGTAGGGCGATCCAGGGGAGCCCTCGGCGCGCTGCTTGCAGCGTCTCAAACTCCAGACTGGAAAACGTTGTATATCCACCCAGCACGCCAACCACCAATAACAGGCGCCAGTTCTGGTGAACAACCCAGCGTTCAGTGAGCAGCGTCATCACTACGCCAATCAGGAACGAACCCGATAAGTTTACAAGGAAGGTGCCCAGCGGGAAGTTGCCGCCGAACCTCTCGGTGATGGCAGCCCCAATCACATACCGGACTAGCCCGCCTGCGGCGGCGCCCAGCATAACCATCATGTATCGATCCACGGAACCTGCCTCCTGGCTGTTGTTCAGCAGCGCCGTGGGAGGGGCGGTGGGACTCTCCTACAGCCAATGTTCCCCCGGCGTGATGCGTTTAATGCCTCGGACCCGGTGGAGAGTCAGGCTCTCCCGGAGTAAATCCGCCGAAAGCCGGTCTTCCGGCAAACTGCGCCCGATTCACCAGCCGTGCTTCAATACGCAGAAACTGGTTGAACTTCGCCATTCGCTCACTCCGGCATCCAGAGCCTGTCTTGATGTGTCCGGCGCCGGTTGCTACCGTCAGATCCACGATGAATCCCTTCCAGGATCACTTCCACCGCTTCGTCGTTCGATTTGAGGTCGGGAGCAAACCATCCCTCGT
>JBDTMC010000447.1:0-6565 GCA_039934475.1 Bryobacteraceae bacterium
AGCCGGCTTCGGGATTGATTGTGGCGAATACAAGATAGAGGCCGGCCTCAGCGGCATTTGTGATCCACATCTTGCGGCCATTGAGTAGGAAGTGATCGCCAGCGTCGGTGGCCTGAGTGGTGAGGGCGAAGGCGTCGGAACCCGAACCGGCTTCGGAGAGGGCGTAAGCACCGAGGGTGTCGGTAGCCAGACGCGGCAGCAGACGCTGCTTTTGCTCGTCGTTGGCCCAGCGCATAATGGCGTTATTGACGAGGGTGTTCTGGACGTCCACAATGACACTGGCCGAGGGATCGACGGCGGCTATCTCTTCGATCGCGAGTATGGATTGGAAGAAGCGGCCGCCATGGCCGCCATACTCCTCCGGGATGTCGATGCCCATCAGTCCAACGTCGAACAGCTGCTTCAGAATGTCCTTGCGAAAGATGGCCTTCTCGTCCATCTCCCGGACCCACGGGGCAATTTGTTCCCGCGCAAAGCGGCGAACTGTCGCCTGGAACATTCGTTCTTCGTCGGTGAGGGCAGTCAGGGGACGGGATTCGTTTTCCAGCGACTCAGCGGCAGTGGACATCACATCTCCTCGGGTTAGATGCCGGATTCCCTCAGTCTAACTCACAGAAGTGGGGGTGGAAGGCGTTACCTCCGCCGCGAGGCACCCGACGCCGGCGGTGAGGCCGACGAGGTGGACCGGATGCCTTCGCGACTAGAGCCCGAGAACCTGGTAACTGAAGAAATTTAAAGGCCTAAAATAGGGCCGGCTGCAAGGTCAGCCGGCCCGTGGGGGACGGAAAGCCGCTCTCTCAGCCTAACCGCCCAACCTTTGCGGCGGCGCAATAGGGCGCCGGTCGCAAACTCGAAATTTCATGCGGCACTCCGGTTGCGGTGAGAGACCCGCATCGGCGCCGGCTCAACAGGGGACACTGGGCTAACAACTCCCTCACGTACCGGCTGCAGAAGGCGCCATACCGGGCCGGCCAAAACTGCGAACCCGTAAAGTAGCGCCACAATACCCAGACACTGAATCGTGTACAAAAGCCACGCCACCGTCGAACTTGGCGCAAGCGAAGTGAGACCTCGCCACGTGAGGACGCGGATGACTTCCCCAAACGCATCCCAGCGTGTGTATAGGACGCGGAACCGCGACTCGTCCATACTCACCAGAACCAGACATCCCCATATCCCAACACCAGCCACCGCTCCAGCAAACCGGGCAATGCCTCCGGCTAGCGGAATCTTCCGAACGCGGAAGAGCGGCGCCGCAGGCAGTAAGAGCAACGCGGCGAGAATATTAAAAGCTCCCCAACCGAGTTCGACGCCGGCAGCGAGCCGAAGAGATGACGAGGCCGCTAGCAGAACAATCGCAATCTGCCAAGCCCTCGCGCGTTGAGACCACAAATCCACAGACGTCAAAACCATCCCGAAACCCAACGTCGTCAAAACGACGGACCACTGACCGAGGCCGCCCCAAATGCGGGGAGGCCAAAGCGCCGCCATGCCTGCGATAGCAACCACCACGGCGCCGGCGCGAGGAAACCACACTCCCACTCCGGCCGCGCGACACGCCCGATAGTTACTCAGCCCGTTCGAAAGCGAAGGTGTCGAGAACCGGTAAGGCCGCATCGTTAGATTCGTTCCGAAGGCTGTAGCAGGCATCAAAGCTGACAATCCCAGCATGGGGCCTACAACCCCTTCACGCCCATCGCCCCGGTAGGCTACAGGCGGTGACTTTAATACGGAGAAAATCGGGCACCGTACATTCTAAATCAGTCTTAACGGTCTGAAACACATTTAATTTGACTTCGTAAACAATTGGAAAAAGGGAACTTAGCGAATGGCAAGGGGGAATACATCACAAATGCGGCAAATTAGCGTGATAGCATGATCTCACCGCAGTATGCGAAGGCCCATTTCCGGTCCGGAGCGCGCTGGGGTTTTCGAAACGAGGAAATTGAAGATGCTTAAGAAACTGCTTGTTCCTGCCGGGATTCTATTTGCCGGAATGGTGATCTCATCCTCTCTCACTGTGGCCAAGCCGGCCTATGCGAAGAAGGAGAGCAAGAAGTGCATCGATTGCCACGTCAAGGCAGGATCGAAGGATCTCAACGACATGGGCAAATACTACCAGGAGCACAAGTCGCTCGACGGCTACAAAGCGAAATAGTGCATGATTGGGCGGACGCGAATACAGTCCGCCCTTCCTCCGTCAGTTACCTATACCCACACTTTCTGAATCGGCACGGCCAACTCTTCCCATTTCTGTCCGTCGGAGTAGTATTCCCCATCCAGCTTGGCCAGATAGTAAAAGGGCAGCGCTCCAATGTTAGGTGTCTCCGGCGTGGGCTGATAGACGATGACGGCAAGACCGACCACCTCTCCGCCTTGCGATTCCACCAGCGCCTTTAGCTCAGTCAGCTTCTTGCCCGTGCGAAGAATATCATCCACCAGCAATACTTTTTCGCCTTTGGCAATTTCCAGGAACTGGCGAAAACGCAGCGCGCCGCCCTCGCCGGCTTCCGCCCAATAGACCTGATTGGCGCGAAGTGCTTCGCAGACTCCGTAGGCCACCGGCAGCCCGCCAGTGGCGGGAGCAACGATCGATAGTTCGGGGATAATAGCGCGAATCTCCTGATTGGCGCGCAGTAAACGGGTCAATCCTACACTGAGGATCTTGGCCGTTTGAAAGTGGCGCATAGCCAGCGCCACTTGCAAATACTTTGTGGCTCGTAACCCGTTTGGGTATTCGAAATAACCGTCCCGAAGCGCTCCGGTGTCTCGCAGCAGCTTCAGCACTTCCTCCTGCGTCGGTACGAGGTGCATAGCCTCAATGGGCTCCTTTACCGCTGAGCACACGAGGTACGGTGCGCAGCATAATACTCAGATCCAGCGCCAGCGACCAATTGTCGATGTATTCCATGTCCAATCGCATCCAGGATTCAAAGTCGAGGGTGTCGCGGCCTGCCAGCGCCCAAAGACAAGTCAGTCCCGGACGCATGCGCAGCCGCCGCCGCTGCCAACGCTTGTATTGTTCCACTTCTTCGGGCACCGCGGGGCGGGGACCCACGAGGGACATATCGCCTCGCAGGACATTCCAGAACTGCGGCAGTTCATCGAGTGAGAATTTGCGCAAGATCCGGCCGACGCTGGTCATGCGCGGGTCGTTGTGAATTTTGAATGCCGTGGTTCGCTGGTTGAGGTGCTCGAACTGCGGCTTCAGCGCTTCGGCGTTTTCGCACATTGACCGGAACTTGAGACAGACGAAGCGCCGGCCGTTGAGACCGCAGCGTACCTGCCGGAAGAGTGCGGGGCCGGGAGAGGTCAAACGAATGAGAAGCGCGATCGCCGCCAGGAAGGGAGCGATGAGGAGCAGTGAGAATGCGGAGAATACTATGTCGATGAACCGCTTCAACATCAGCGTGATCTCATCGTGAGGCGTCGCCGAGAACGTGAGTAGCGGAGCGTGGCCCAAGTGCTCCAGGTAGACCCGGCTGTTGACGTGAGGGAAGAAATCCACGGCCAGGCGCGTCCGGACGCCTTCCTCTTCGCACAATAAGAGCAGTTCTTCGAGACCGGAGATCTCACGGCTTTCGACGGCGAAAATGACTTCGTCGATGACCCGATTGCGCAGGAGTTCCGGCAGGTCCGAGGCCGCAAAGGCGGGATAGGCGGCCTGCAGTTGGATCGTCGCGCGCACGCCGTTCTGCTCTCCGGTCCGGAGGAACCCACTCAGCCGGATGCCGTAGCTGGCCGCGCCCTCCAATAGCGACCCGATCCGAAGGGCAATTTCACCATCACCCACCACCATCACATAGTGAGGTTTGGCAAACTCGCGCCGCACGAGCTTGGCAAGCGCGGCGGCGTTCAGACGGAACAGGCACAGGAAGGTCCAGGAGTAGAGGAGGAAGAAAACCAGAAAAGGCCGGCTGAGGTCGAATCGCAGCACATACTCGAAGAGCACGACGGCGACTGCACCGAACGCACACTGGCGGAACGCATCCAAAACTACGACGGCGGGTAGCGCACCCTCGAGCCTTTCGTAGACCCGCATCCAGACGCCGCCCAAGACCCACACCAGCAGCGAGTAGGTGAGGAGGAGAGTGCCACCGGGGCCTGTGAAATAGAACTCGTGCTCGAAGCCCAGGATCTGCGGCAGAACGGCGAGGCGCGTTTGGTAGGCGGCTCCGAAAGCCAGTGCCGTCAGCAGGATATCCGTAAGGGCGTATAGAACCCTGGTCTTCCGGTGATGACGGCTAAACACGTTTCGTGGTTAGCATATCACGACCATCAGCGCGCTAAGCGCTGTGCCAGCATAGAGACGCCAGCCAGAGCCCCGAGGAGGATTCCGTAGTACATGAGCCCTGTGGAATCGGGTTCGTTTGCGTGGTCCTTGAGGAACAAACGGTAGCCGGCGCCGATGGCGATAAGCATCAGCATCGGCTCAGACGTCAGCAGCCAGAGGACTGCCGTCAGTCCCAACACAACGTAGCGCTGCTGCCGGGTGAGAGAACGCCAACCACGTGCGCCGTCCAGCTGCCAGATAGGAATCAGATTGAAGAGGTTGATGGTAGCACCGAAGTGGGCGATGGCGGCCCAGGATTTCGAGCCCATCGCATAGGCGACCAACAGTGCGAAGAGGGCGGCGCCGAGCCCGTAGATGGGCCCCGCGAGACCGACGCGCGAATCCTGGACGGGCGAGATGTGCAGTTGGCGAAGCCGGATAAAGGCGCCGAAGCCGGGAATGAACATCGGCGCGCCCGCGGCGATGCCGTACTGGCGGAGCACGATGACGTGCCCCATCTCATGAACGTAGATAGAGAGCACACTGCCCAGTGCGAAGGCCCAGCCGTATTGCGTCCAATAGAAGCCGAGGAAGGCGACCATGGAGAGCAGAGTGCTCATCTTGGTAAGCCCCAGCAGCAGCAGCTTTCCTTTCGAGAGCACCAGCAGCACCAGCGGACCCAGCGCGGCTAATCCCTTGAACACTTTGCCTTTATTGCTGTCGGCCAGCGGAGGCGCGGGCGTGGATTCGAGGCCGGCGATTTTGGCGCTCACGCTTTCGTATTGCACCGTGTCCTGCGGTAACAGATTCAGAACGGCGCGCCAGTGCCCGACAGCGGTAGCGGTTTCCCCGCGGGCGGCGGCGTCGCGTGCCTGGGCGGCAAGCGACTCCAGTTCGCGGGCGTGTACCAGGGCACGGCACATCGGGCAACTGAGGACGCCGGCGGGAATGGTTGCCGCGCATTGCGGGCACGGTATGGGATCAGTCACGCTTGATCAGCCTTCAGACCGTCGATACGGACCCATTAGCAGGAGCTCCGTTCGGCCCGTCAATGCCCAAGCCTGACGCAATCCGATGACGATAATGAACAGGGAGATCGCTCCGGAGACGAAGTTGTTGGTCAGTTCCAGAAAAGGGGCGGCGAGCGCCAAACCCGCGAGTAGCAGAACCGCTTGACCTACACTTGACGGCGCAGCTTGATCGCTCTCGGCTGCCTCCGATTTGGCCGGACGCTCCTTCGCCGAATGATAAATTGCGATGGGAATATAACTGGTAGTGATGGCGAAGTAAGTCAACGCAACCGCGAGAATCTGCTGCGGTCTGCCGCCCATCCCTTTTGACGCATAACGAATGGCCTTGCCAACCATATAGCCGATCAGAATCGCCACCAATCCGATTTCAAGACCGGTAAAGATGCCCACAAGCGAATAGATCAGAAATCCGGCAAAGGCAGCGGCGCCCCCGTAGATCAGCGCGGGCACCAGTGACAAGTGCGGCGGCGCCTGCTGTCCCGATCCAATCCTCGACGCACAGACTGGGCACACTATGTGACCCTGGGCGTGGAAATACTCATCGACGATGGCACTCTTACAGACCGCGCATCGATCACCCGGAGCCGTAGTATCTCCGCTTACTGGCTGCGCCGTGTGAAACTGCAACTCGTCAGCCGAAGGGACAGTGGGTCCGGTGGTTTGTGGTCCTAAGGTTGGGAGCGGTCCCTGTTCCGCCATAGTGTGAGCGTAGTGGAGTGCCGCCGGAAACGCAAATTTCTTGAACTTTCGGTTCCATTTCGTCGTCTGTAGCATTTGCTAGGTTAGCGATCGCTAGAAAATCATTGACAGCACAAGTTAGTGAACGCTATACTGGCAGTAAAGCATATGTTAGCATCCGCTAATCAGGGGCATCCCAGCCCTATCCGTCAACGCATGTCGAGCGACGAGCGACGGCGAGCGATCCTCGAAACCGCCATTAAGCTCTTTGCCGACAAGGGGTTCCGGGGAACGACAACGCGCGAACTGGCAGCTGCGGCAGGTGTGTCGGAGCCCGTTCTCTACCAGCATTTCGAGACGAAGCGGGACCTGTACACCGCCATCATCGACTGGAAATCGGAAAAGGGGATTGAGAAGTTTAACCTCCTGGTGGCGCCATTTCTGACGATGAATGATGACGAGGGCTTCTTTAACGGTCTGGCCCAGTTGATCCTCGACTTCCATACCTCAGATCCGGACTATATTCGGCTGATCTATTTCGCCAGCCTTGAGGGTCATGAAGTGGCAGAACTTTGCTATCAAC
>JBDTMC010000448.1:0-6538 GCA_039934475.1 Bryobacteraceae bacterium
AGCATCCCGAGTTTGCCGCCGAGTTACCGGCATTCGTGGCGGAAATCGGGAGGCATTTTACAGCGGGGGAGATCCGTGAATATTTGGATCACCTGGAACGAACGAAGTTCCTGGCTCCGCCAGACCACAATCTGGAAGCGGATGATCTGGACGACGAAGTTGACGAAGAGCCGTGGCCGGCAAACCCCATCCGTTATGGTTTGGCGCGAAGCGCACAAACGGCTGTGGTTGCAGAGCAACTACTGCGTTTCTGCCGCATCCAGCAACTCTTCAGCACTAGCAGAGAGGCTGCCGGAAAGAACCCGCAAAGCGGACACGGACGGAGGTTTCACCAGGTATTCCGTCAACATCGGTATCAGGAGCTCCGGGCCCGGCGCACCCTCGCTGATCCAACTCTGCGAACGATTACTCCAGCCCAGGACGCGCCTGAGCACTGGAGGAGGTGATAGTCCAGCGGCGCCCTGCACAACCGCCGCCAACGGTCACGGTCGGGCCGACGTTCTCAGTACGCGGTCCACTGCCAACAACAATGAGGACGGAGAGCTGTGGAAATGCCGGGGCTGTGGAAAGTGGGAAAGCCAAAAACAGGCTTACCACTTTCCACAAGCCCCTTGGGAATCTCACCCAAACCCGGTGAGATTCCCACATTCCCACAGCTCCGGCGACGAAGGCGGATGGAAAAGTGGAAAACCAAAAGCAGGTTTCCCACTTTTCCACCGCCCCCGATCTCCCTCTTCCCACAACTCAAAACAAACAAAACACGGCTGCGGTCGGGCTCACGCCCTCCGCCGCCTCGCTCCGCATCAATTCACGACATCTATCGATTCGGTAACATTGTCACGTGAGGCAACACGGCCAGTTCTAATTGTCGCCGGACACGTCCCTGTCAGGTTAGGCGAATATTCAAAGAGGGCATAAGCCGTTGAAGATTCTTCAGTGAACGCGCATGCCAGGGGATGGACTCAGAAGCAAGAATGGTCACACTCATGCTTACGCGACCGCGGGCTTCGATGACGAAGCGGGAGAACATGGTAATTCCGGAGCTGTTCAGAAAATCCAGTTCCCTCAAGTCGAGTACGCTATCCGCGGAAGGATGATTGATGGTTTCCTTGAGCAAGTCGAGGATCGGCGCGTAGTCCTGCTCGCCGGAGAGGCGCAAGGCGCCTTTGAAATAGATAGTGGAACCGCCTTCATCTAAGTGAACCTCATACGTTTCGCCCTTGATACTTTTCATGCCTGTTCTCCGGTCAGGTTCTTCAGCGGCAGGACAACGCGTGTCGTCACGGTCAGAATCTCGGGGTTTGCCTTATCAACTTCAAATTGCCAGCCAACCTCTCCGTGATAGTCGCTGATTATCGTTAGCAAGCCGAGGGCTGATGTGTTCGAATTGTGGTCGGCGCCGTTTGCCTCCAACTGCTTGACCAACAGTTCTCCAGGGTCTTCTTCCACGATGTGTCCCACAAATGATCGATAGCGTTCCGCTTGTTCGAGATTGACGCCATTGCTGGAACTCACCATGATGTGATCGCGGGTCAGTTCTAAATGGATGCGGATTGGAATATCGACGTTCCGTTCATGGAATTTCATCGAATTCTCAAGCAACTCGTTGGCTATATACGTAACCGAATGCCTGATCTCCTTCTGCCAGGCCTCGGCTACGACGCCCGTCGACGGGAGGAAAGTGACTACATACTCGCCGAGGAAGTCCGCCGATAGGCCGTTATTACGCCAACGGGACTGAAGGGGAGCGTTTAGCGGAGAGAAAGCCAACGTCAGAAACTCTCGCCGCTCTCCCAAATCTTCTCTGTACTGACCCAGTGTTTGGTTAGTCATCATGCCTTTCCCATCTCCTCGTTTCGAAAGCAGACCCGGTTTCTGCCGCCATGCTTTGCCAGATAAAGATTACGATCCGCTTGCGCGACAAGTGTCCGGGCATCAGGCGCATCTGGTGAGGGCGTTTCGGACGCTACGCCTATGCTTAACGTCACCCAGTTGCAGACTGGCGAGGCCACATGCGAGACAGCGGCGGTTGCTAGCGCTGAGCGCACGCGCCCAGCGGACTGGACAGCGATCTCGAGTTCCATGTGCGGCTGCACTACGCCAAACTCTTCGCCGCCGTAACGGGCAACCAGATCGCTGGTGCGAAAGCACTGCTTGATGGTGTGGGCTACTATCTTCAAACACTCATCGCCCGCGGGGTGGCCGTAGTGGTCGTTATAAAGTTTAAAGTGGTCTACGTCGAAGATTGAAAGCGAGAGTGGCTGCTGCAGCCGTTGATGGCGCAGCCATTCCTGCTGTAGATACTCGTCGAACCTCCGCCTGTTTCCGATCTCTGTAAGACCGTCGATCCGGGCCTTTTCACCCTCCTCCGCTGCGGCGTCACCCTGTTCCATAAGTATCTGCACGAGGACTTCGAGGTCTCCCTTTTCGAGCGTGATTGCCTGAACGAGTTTTCGCAGCTTCTCCTCTGCCGCCTGCCGTTCCCGAACCTCCGCTGTCAAACTCACGCTGCTCCGGTAGAGGTGCTCTTGCAGCAAGTCTCCGTGCTCATTCGACACCAATAGAGCGATCTCCCGATCGCGAACTTCACTTCGCAAGCGCTCAACCTCTTTTCGCAGCTGGTCGGCTTCGGTCTGCTCGTCCCCACGGCTCCCGTCGGAGCACTCCTGCGGGATCTTGATGGCTTTGGTTTCGGTCATTATGAAACGTGAAGCTCTTTGATCACAAGCAACGTCATGTCATCAAACAATTCCTGGTTGCCAATAAACTCGCGAACGCTCCTCAAGACGGCTCTGCGAATACCGTCGGCCGATTGCTTCTGGGTCGACCTCAACACCTCTGAGAGCCGTTCGATTCCGTAGGCCTTTCCGCCGGCGTCAAAGGCCTCCGTAATACCATCCGTATAAACCACCATCACGTCGCCGGTTTGCAGCGGAACCCTGGCTTCGCCGATGAATCGAGATATGTCCTTTTCCAGCCCAATCGTAAAACCTAGATCCAAAGTGTCGTGCCTTTCAATCGTGCCATTTTCGCGGGCCACCAGGACCTCTTCATGCTGCCCGCTGATGGTCACTACCCCCTCCCGATAGTGCAGTAGGCTCAGTGTGAGACTTCGATCGCAATTCATGCGGCGCACATTGTCGTAGACCACGTGATTCAGAACCTCGAAGAACTTCCGACTTTCGTATTGTCCGGCCGCGAGCAACGTTCTGACAGCCGACTGGACCATGATGGCGATTACTCCGCTCTCGAGACCGTGACCGGTAACATCACCGATGCTGAAGAAGACGCTCTCGGCTATGCGAACCACATCATAGTAATCGCCGCCCACCTCAGCCGCGGGCTCCATCTCGCCAGAAATGTCCAGCCGCGTAATTCTGCTCAGATCTTCCCTGCGCGGCAACATCATCTGCTGGAGCCGTTGCGTTACGTCAAGCTCGGCGCCCATGCGAACGTTTTCCCCTTTGAGCCTTTCGTTCAGCCGGTTGATTTCCGCCAGAAACCCACTGTTTACCCGGCTCGTATCTTCGGCCTCCTCCTGCGCCCGCTTCCGCTCCGTGATATCGGTCATCACCCCCACCAACTGATTCTTTCCCTCACCCTCAATCATTTGGACCGACGTCTTCAACCACACGGCCCGCCCATCGCCGGCGATGATCCTATGCTCAAACTGCTGAGCCCCGCCGTGGTCCGTAGCTGCCGCGCACGCTGATTTTACTAATGCGCGATCTTCGGGATCGATATGGTCCATCCAAAAGCCGGGCGTATTGGTCCAGTTCTCGATCGGATACCCCAGCAAGTCCTCTGCCTCGCGGTTTATGTAACTGAATTCGGTGCTATCGACGTCGCCCCGCCACAAAATGACTTGCGCCGACTCCACAAGTCGCCGGAAGCGTTGTTCACTTACCTGTAGTTCGACGGACTGCGCTGAAAATCGGCGATCAACGAACGATGTCAGTATCGTGAGGCTGAGAATCATCAAGGACGCGATGCCGATACCAGCAGTCCCGAGCAAGGATATCTGCACTGAGTGGGTGAGGTCTGGGGAGAATGCTATCGGCGTGAAAGTGACTGCGGCCATGCCAGTGTAGTGCATCACGGGGATGGCGGCGCCCATCACCAACGCGCTCGCCAGCTTTAGCGCTCCTTTGGGTTTTGTGTCGGAACGTAGCCGAAACGTCAGCCAGATGGCCACAAGCGAAATCACCATCGCTAGAACGACGGACAGTGACACAATCCCAGCAGAATAATGGCACATCGCCTGGAGTCGCATCGCGTCCATGCCGACGTAGTGCATCGTTGCAATGCCGGCTCCCATAAGCAGCGCTCCCACACCAATTGCCGCCCGTCCAACTTTGTCCCGGCTCACGATAAATAGTGCAATCATCGCTGCGGCCATAGCAGCCAAGAGCGATAACAGTACTGTTGGCCAGTGATAGAAAACGGGAATCGGGAGATCGAAGGCGAGCATCCCTATGTAGTGCATGGCCCAGATACCAGTTCCCATGGCTGCGGCTCCGGCGGTCAGCCATAGAAATCGAGAGCGTCCGTGGGATGCGGTCACTCGCCCACCCAGGTCCAGCGCAGCATAAGAAGCGAATATCGCGACTAGAACGGACAATGCGACGAGCCGGTAATCGTAGGAGGCATTCAGCACTATTTCAGGGATCATAAAGACAAGGGGGTAATCCTTATCATTTCAGTGCATCTTGTTGGCCAAAACCGCTTCGACACACGTTTGGAATGGCTTACACCGTTGGATGGATGAACCCTGAAGCCCTTCTCGGGCTTGATACCACCTGCGCCGTATCAGCTTTGCTGGTTCCTGTCACCAGGAATGCCTGCGTTCCAATGTCGCTGATGGCGAATACTATGATGACCGTCGGCGGTCACTAGGCGGCCGAAGGTCGACCGCGAGAGGATGAGCAGGGTGCCCGCCAGCCAGCCCATCTCAAAACCATATGTACCGGCGACCTTTGCTTCTCGAGGAGCTTAGTAAAAGGGAACGACACGCCAACGGTAGTTGCTGGGGCGGCCTTTTGAAATGATCCAGTTCCACGAATAACGTAGCAAAAGGGGACGGTGCAACGGTGGCGGATATCGTCGGGAAATCGCTGCCATGGGCCCTCGGGCTGGCCGTAAAGGGGAAATCTAGTGGTTCCAGGAAGGTGGGCCGATTGGGATCGTCGGCTGGAACTGCAGGGTTCGTGGCGGAGGGCGTCACAAGTGGGACAAGGTAACTACAGCACGGAGCAGAAACTCTTCGCGTCACTGGCTTCACGAGTTCGCGAGGCTCTCCTGCTAGCAGCGGGCGAGCAGCGGGAAACCGTGGGGTTTCCGATCTATCCCCGTCCCGTTTCCCCGCCCCGGGGACCGCGCGGGTGGATGCCGAGGTGATCGCAGGGGGCGTCGGTGAGGTTTTGGGCGACGCCCAGGTAGCGTTCGGTGGTTTGGATAGAGGCATGGCCGAGGGAGATCTGGATTTGTTCGAGGGGGGCGCGGCCCTGGTGGGCGAGTTTGGCAAAGGTGCGGCGGACGTCGTGCGGCGCGATCGTGACCCCCAACTCCTCCCCATACGCCTGGACGACTTCGTAGATCGACTGGGCACTCATGCCCTGGGCGGTAATGCGGTCGGCTTTGTTGATGGCTCCGAGCAGCAGGCCTTGGGCATAACCGGCCGTGGCGAGCCACTCGTCGACGGCGACCTTGGCCCAGGGCGGCATGGGCACGGTCCGGACGCGGCCTCCCTTCCCTCTTAGGTCGACGAGGCACCAACGTCCGTCGCGCTGCTGGATCTCTTCGATCCGCAGACGCGCCAGCTCTTGGCGCCGTAAACCGCAGCCTACCAGGAGCGAAAGCACCGCCCGGTCCCGGAGACCTTTGTTGGTGTCGCTGGCCGGGAGATCGAGCAACGCTTCGGTCTGCGGGAGGGTCAGCCAGTTCCCTGCCCTGACGCCGTGCCGCTTAGCGCCCTTGACGCGGGCCACCGCGACGGCGACTTCCGGGGCCAACAATCCGTTATCGGCTGCCTCGGCGGCGAGCTTGCGGATGGCGCTGAGACGGACATTGATGGAGGAGGCAGCCAACCCCTCCCGCTCAAGGGCCGCCCGCCAAGCCTGCACGGTGGCTTTCGAGAAGCCGGCGGTGCCGGTTTCCACGCACCAGCGCTGAAATCCGTCGAGCGCCTGGCGGTAGGCGCGCTTGGAATGAGGAGAAGTGACGCTATCGAGCACGAGGCTCTGGATCTGGAGCCAGGGGTCGCCCGCCCGCACCAACTCCTGCCCCTCGCTCAGACGGCCTCCGGAAACTGCAACTGCAACTGCACCGGGACACCGGGGTGCTGCTCGGCCCACAGAGCCACCAGGGGCAGGGGGAGCCAGGCGCGGAGAGCGGCGAGGCGATGGAGGCGGGCATGGCAGGCCGCGCAGACAGTAATGAGCCATTGGCTTTCGTTGAGACCGGGTCTGCGGTGGTGGACATGAAGGGGGCGGGCCACCCCGCAGGCACAGCAACATCGGCCATCGCGGTTAAGAATCTG
>JBDTMC010000449.1:0-6516 GCA_039934475.1 Bryobacteraceae bacterium
CATAAGCGTAACTCTGCGCCCAATTGGCGCCTTCACTGGCCGCCGTCAGCCGGTTCGCCCCATCATAGCCGGTGTAATTCTGCGTGAAAACCGTGCCCGCGTGGTTGATCGTTTGGCTGCTCAGGTTGCCGTTGTTCTGCGTCGCGGAATACCCGAACCCCAGCGTCAGCGGCGTCGTCGCTCCGGCGCCCGCGATCAGTGAGGTCAACTGCAGGCGGCTGTTATCCGCCCTCGTCTTCGCCACAGCACCCAACGTCATCTGCGTCAAGCCGCCGAAAGGTGCGTAAGGTGTAGTCCCGTCCACGTAGGTCGACATTTGCCGTTCTGCACTCCACTAACCACATGGGACATAAGTTCCTCCGCTCGTCTGCCAAGTCTGAGGATACTTAGCGCTTTATCGGCGCTTATGAACTACGAATGGATTATCGCCGAAACCTACAATAGAGGCAACAGCGGGTCCGTTCCACCTTAGTTGATTGGACGTCTTGGTTCCGCTTCTTCGCCCGGTGCTGTAGATAACGGAACATCGCCCGAGAGTAGATAAGGAGTTCGTAGCGCTGGCGGTTCGCGGCTAAAACCGAAGGTCATAGCCCAGCGATGTTTCGACGAAAGGACCTCCCCAAACAAACTCCCCGGCCCGGTTGATATATCCGATCTCTTGTGCGGTAGTCACCAAACACAATCCATTGCGAAACCGGCCGGTCGCCGTGAATCGCGCCGGTATGACCCACAGGCCCGCCTGATCGATGAAACCCTTTAGTCCATTAACGGACACGGCTGCTAGTCCTTCAGAGAAAGGATTTGTAAACGAAAACGCACTTGGGATAACGAGATGGCCATCTCGGTCCACGTACCCGTCCAACCCACTCAGCTCGATCTGCGCCAGCCCTTCGCTGAAGTCGTACGCCATATCGAATTGCGGCTCAATCGCGAAAGATCCTGATTGATCGATGTAGCCCCACCGCCCTCCGATTGATACCCTGGCTAGTCCGTTCCTAAACGGGCCGGCGACTAGTCCATCGAACCTCGGAGGGATTGCAAAGTTCCCACTTGGATCGATGTACCCCCATTTGGCGTTGATTTTTACAGAAGCTAGACCTTGCGAGAACTCCCGTGCATTCTCGTAGACGAAAGGCCCCAGATCCTCCCCGGCAAGACTCACAAATCCGTGTCTTTCGTTCACTTCCACCCACGCGAACCCTTCGCTGAACGAGCCAACCGTGTCATAGCGCGCCTGAGCTATTACTGAGCCGGACCGGTCGATGAATCCCCGGTGCCTGCCCTTCAAAAATGACGACCGAGACTCAACAAAATACGAGCCACTGTCCAGGTGCACCGGGATCTCGAACATGCCGAAGGCGTCGATGTAGCCCCACTTTCCACAGAGCGCAACGGCTGCAAGTCCTTCTGAAAACGGCAGACCGTCGTCAAACTCCGCCGGCACAACCAAGCAGCCGCCATCGTTGATATATCCGACCCTGTATCGATTTGGAGTCTGGCCACATCTTGCAAAGATAGGAAAGAGACACACGCTAGATTGCCCCGATGTAATATTTGTTCTCAAAAGGTCGTGCCACCACCGCACGTCGAAGCACCGCAAGATTGAAAGTTGATCAGTTGTTGCTGCCCTGGAACCACGAATACGAATCCGGCACCAAGGTCGATTGTATCGATCAATCCCCTCAAAGTACTGGTCGCTCCTGGATTCAACTGTTCTAACCGGCTCATGAAGGTTTGTTCGCCTGGTGCGTTGGAATCCGTTAGCTGTCGTGCTAATTGTTTGGCTTCGAGCTCCATCACTTCGCCTAGGCTCTTCTTACTCGCCTGTTGCAGGAACTTGTTCACAATGTCTCGGGCGGCCCTGTTTAGGGACCGATGTAGTGCATCGTAATAGTTTGCTTACCGATTCTGGAGCGGACCAGTGAACCATCTACTAAAAAGCCTAAACGCGGGGCTGTCAGCGTGGATCTTGGACCATTCCGGCAGGCCATGGTGGCCCACTGCGGCAGAAAAGAGCTGACCAATGATACTGGATGATTGGTCGCCCACGCTTATGGTCTGGGCCTTGACCGGCGCCCCCCGGTCTCTCCCTTTCGATTTGCTAGGTACGTCAGGAACAACGTAACTCGTAAACCTCCCCATCGCCCCCGAGAAGTACCGAGCCCCGAAGTAATTGAGGCCAATGAATACGTACGAGTGGCCGTCTTCGAATCCCGTTCCTTCAGAGTGAACAAGGAGAATGACGGCGAATGGATCACCGTACCTGCCGAGCCGCGATCAAGTAGAGCAGTCCATAGAACCCGAGAACGCAGAGCGTGGCAAGCAGCAATAGAACCGCGATTCGTGACTGCACGTGAACGCGTCTCGCAGACCAAGTCTTGGCCGCCAGCACAATCACAGCAATACTGGCAAGTGTCGGTCCGCCCCCATAGAGCAGACGGCCTACGCTCAAATAGTGCTCTCCGGGATATCCGGGTACGAGTAATAGCATGGTGACGCCGTAGTACAACAGTGGGACGGCGACGATGAACAGCCCGCCACTGAGGGCCTTCAATTGCATTCCTTGCTGCTCGTGCCAGTGGCAGAATCCGATACGTACACGCACGGTTTCATAGGTGCCGTGATGTCCGATCGGGGTCGATATACTTCAGCGGATTGTTCCCACCGTAGACGTACTTGTTGATCGTAGAACTGGGCATCAGCAGCCGATCATCGGTCAAATTAATCACATCCGGGCTGGTAAAGCGCCCTTGCGCTGCGCTCAAATACCGAGCCCCAAAATAATCGGGGCCCGTCTCCCCATCCCGTTCCTTCCCCGTGAACCGCTCCGGAACCCCGTCACCCACCCCATACCCCGGCACCGCACTCCGGTTCCCAACCGACGCCGGTATCTCCTCCCCAAACGGCAAATAGTCATGCCGGCTGATCACGGTCCCGGCCGCGTCGGTCACCATCCGCACACTCCCCAAATGATCCGTAGTCAAAAAGCACGTCGCCCTCACAAACGGACTGCTCACCTGGCACGCCGGAGGCGCCCCCGGCCCATACTCCACCGCCACATTCCCCGCCGCGTCGTACACAAACGTCGTCACCGCGCTCCCCGTCGTCCGCGTGATCCGCTTCCCGTCTCCATCATAGGTGTAATCGGTGGTCACCGCCGGCGTCCCCGATTGCACCGCTCTCCGCTGCCGGTTCTCTGCATCATAGAAGAAGTTGTACACGCCTCCCACAATGGCTGTTTCGTTGCCCGTTTGATCGTACGAGCCCCCGGTCCAGAAATTGCCCGAATACGGCATCGCCGACCCCGCCGTCGGGATCTGCGGCGTGTAGATAGGGAGCGGAATGTAACTGCCGGCGGCGATCACCGCACGATTGCCCCGCTTGTCATGAGCGGAACTCAGGGGCTCGCCGAACTTGCCGGCAAAACTGCCGTTCCTTACGTTGTGCCTGCCGGTCAGAAGACCGGTTGCCGGACTCGCCTTCATGCAATGCTGCCGCCAAGTCCGGATCTTCAAAAAACTGCGAATTTCTGCTACGACGAAAATGTTGTTTCAAAACAAAGCTCCCCTAGAGCGCACACGTACTTCAGGCCAGCGCGCGAAATGCGCGTACTGCCGTCACCTTGATTGATGAGAGTAATGGAGGCTAGCCCAGTCGGCCGGTCAGTTACGCGGCCCCGAGCAAGCTCAACGGGGATTGAGAGGTGTGCAATAGGGACATAAATTCCTCCGTTCGCTGCCGAGTTTCAGGAAACTACTTGATTTTGCCCCGTCACCCGGCCGGCCCAATCGAAGCAGAGGCCCGCCAAACGTACCACAGGCTGCCCAGCACACTAAAGATGGGCTCCAGTCGCTAGCAAGAAGACATTGATCGCACAGTATGCCAGTTCCAACAGCAACACCACCCCCAGCATAGTGCCAACAGGCCAGAGCATGGCGGGGGCCGCCGTGCTACTGGGCCGCCACGCTCCCACCCCCAACGAAATAGCCACGCCGATGCCCGCAACTGACAGCATCCACATCTTTGTGGAGGGCAGGACACCGGGCACCATAAGCATAGAGGCCACGAAGAGGAGAAAGAGAAGCGTCGAAACTACCCCCGAAATCCAGTACGTCCAAGAACGCACTCGCGTTGTTCGCGCTTCACTGATCTCCTCAGACCGCATGTTCGTACGCTCCTGTTGCTCCCGTCCCGGCATTCGCTTAGTGGCACGTGCTAGTCAAAGTGTTTGTCTTGCCATTCCAACTCTCGGTGCATTGCTTTGAGAGAACCTCCAAAAGCCGGAAGGCATCGTATCCCCCACGCGGATGCCCGTAGTCACTCCCGGTTGGCTTGCTGACCATCCGAAGTTATTCTGCCACCAGGGATGTGCATAGTTTGAGAAAAGGGTTTTCCACAAGCCACTAGGCGACCAGTCCTTATTCCCCTGAGCGATCTTGTTGATCATCTTCAAGGCGTCACGGCAGACAATCGTGCAGTTTTTGTCAAAGAGCATGTGGCCACCCGCCAGAGCCTCCACCCCTCCGTGTTGACTGATCCAGTCGATTACCTGCTGTGATTCTTCTGGTGTTGTCTGAATCGTCAGCGAAGCATACTGCTGTCTCAGTGAGTCAGCGGTTGCCCCAGCAAGACCGAACTCACTTGTGCTGACTACGCTGAAACCTGCGAGCGTTCGTTCCGTATCGGACAACCCCTCTCTGATCGGCCCGAAGCTCATTACTGCCGCGGCCCCGGTCTGCGGATTCTCCGCCGTGAAGAGCATGTGTCCAGCGCTTGGAGGAAACAGCGAAGATCCTTCATAAAAGACGGTTATATCTTTACGTCATCGTCCACATACTTCAGTGGATTATTGCCACCATAAACATACTTAGCGCGTAGTAACTACGAATGGATTTTCTCCGATAATTACGATGGATTGCAAGTGCGGGACCCTCAACGCTACAGGCCGGCAGGTTTCGCCCTCACGCGATCGCCTCGGCCTGTCTCCGTTAGAGTTGAGCGGAGTGGAGTTCAGCGACATTCGCCTTCGGCTCAAAGCGCCTGTCCGGCGGCAGCTCGGCCTCCGCGAAAACAATTTTCATTTCTTGAACGCCCAGGAACCACTCGTTGGCCTCGGGCGCTGGAGCTAAGGTGCCGCCTGCTAGCCGCGGCGGAAGAAATTCCGGTTGCCGGCTATCGATGCACGACGGCGAGTCGGTTCACGACGTGTTCTCCTTTTCTCCAAGTGCCTCAGGAGCAAATAACTGAGGGCCGAATAGACCAAGCAATCGACAATAGTAATCGTGGGATGGTTAATATCGTGCGGCCCGCTGAGCCAGGCTCCAACCATGATTCCGGGGAATGTGACCCACTCCACGTAAAGTTGGACGTTTTCACCGAACCAATACCAAGGCAACAGCGGCAGCATACCGATTACGGTGCCCAACAACAGTGATTTAAGAAAGGTCCTCATTGAAAAGCCGCGAGGATCACAGGCCACCTACTTGACGCACTGTCCGGTGGCCCTATCCAGTAGGCAGTTGTGGTGACTGCTCTGGCGGTCTGCTTCCGAATTCGGTGCCGCCTGTCGCAGTGCCTGTGCGCCGAAGGTATCCAAGAACATCATCTGGATGATATCGAGCGTCTGCGCCTTTCTATCTCCCGTGAAGGTGGAAGGCCTCTCGCGAAAAGCGTGATAGCCCGGCTTGAAGCCAACGCAACTGATCCCGCCTATTGAGATACCGTAGGGAAGGTGCGAGCAACCGCCCCAATTCTGATAATTCTCGTGGGACGGAGAGGTCGAGTCGGCCGGTGGGTGCTGTGCCCGACCGAACGCCAGAAGAGCCTTAGGCGAGTACCCAGCATGTCCTTCTGCTATCCACTTCGCTTGTTCGACACGGGCTTCGGCTTGATTACTACTCACATAGCGGGACTCGAAGTCCATTGTTACGTCAAGGGGATCATGACTATTTCCCATGTGATGCACCCCGCTCATCGCCGGGATCTGAGCATCCACTCCGATAACCTGTATATCGGCATCAGAGCTGCCTGCCATGATTTGACTGAGTTCGGCAGAATTTAGACCCGGTAGCGCTTCTTTGATAGCCAGGATGTGTGTTTCCGTCCACCATAAGCCATTTTGATCGACACGCCTCAATGGGTTGTTACCTACATAAGCGTACCGATTCCAGCTTTGAGGATTCATGAACTCGACACCTAGGTTTGACGGGTCCGGGCTCATAAACCTCCCCTGCGCACCGCTGAAGTACCGCGCGCCAAAATAATCGAGGCCCGTCTCCCCATCCCGTTCTTTGCCGGTGAACCGCTCCGGAACCCCGTCACCCGCTCCATACCCCGGCACCGCACTCCGGTTCCCAACCGACGCCGGTATCTCCTCCCCAAACGGCAAATAATCGTGCCGGCTGATCACGGTCCCGGCCGCGTCGGTCACCATCCGTACGCTCCCCAAATGATCCGTCGTTAAAAAGCACGTCGCCCTCACAAACGGACTGCTCACCTGGCACGCCGGAGCCGCCG
>JBDTMC010000450.1:0-6501 GCA_039934475.1 Bryobacteraceae bacterium
GAAGCAGCCGGCTTCGCATGGCGTCGTGTTTATCGATCCAAACGATTCGTCACGCGAGAGCGGCAAGTACGCCGAAGTCTATTTCGACCGGCGCCGGGCGAAGGGTATCACCCACGTTGAGGCCATGCAGGTGGTACGGCAGCCGCTCTTCTTCGCGGCGTTGATGGTGGCGGCGGGAGATGCGGACGGCGCGGTGGGGGGAGCAGTGAATACCACTGGCGAGACGTTTCGGGCGGGGATTCAGTGTCTCGGCGTGGCTCCGGGGGTGAAGACGGTTTCGAGCGTCAACTTGATGGCGGTTCACGATACCTCCTGGGGGCACCACGGCATGCTGGGATTCTCAGATTGCGCTTTGATCGTCAACCCGTCGTCAGTGGAACTGGCGGAAATCGCGATGGCGTCAGCGGAGAGTTTCCGGGCACTTACCGGGGCGGAGCCAATTGTCGCCCTACTAAGCTTCTCGACTAAGGGCAGCGCAAAACATCCGTTTGTAGAAAAGGTAATAGAAGCATTGCGTGTGGTGCAGGCGAGAAACCCTAACTTGCAGTGCGATGGCGAGTTGCAGGTAGATGCGGCGATCGTACCCAGCGTGGGCCAATCCAAGGCGCCTGGATCGAAGGTGGCTGGGCGCGCTAACGTATTGATTTTTCCGGACTTGGAAGCGGGAAACATCGGATTGAAACTGGTGGAGCGGTTGGGTGACGGGGTGACGTTTGGACCGTTCTTTCAGGGTCTTGCGAAGCCTTTCAACGATCTATCGCGCGGCTGCTCTCCCGATGATATCTATGGGACAGCTCTAGTTACCGCGCTGCAGGCGGAGGCCGCGAGAAGCAGGGTAACTTCCAGAGCGTATTAAACAAAACTGGAAAAATTTGTCATACGTGTTCGCAACATACACTGCCTTTTGGTGTATGATAAAGCGCAAGCAGGCGCTAGTCCTAATAGGACTTTTGGCACTAAACGCGCTTTGGTACTAGGGTTGCAGGTTATTTTTTGAAGCCCCACGCCGGGCAGTCCCCAAGGAGGGATGGAATGTCTCAGTTCATCACGATGCTCGACGCACTCGCGGTTGCGGTGCAGACGCTGGCAGATGGTGGCGGGCCGTTTTGGGCGCACGACGAAGTGGAAAGTGCGGATGAGAAGAATCGGGCTTTGCGAGTCACAACAGATCCAGGGCCAGCAGACTCCTCCGAGTACCAGCAAGACGACAAATAGTGGTAAGCTTGCGGGCGGCAAGCTATGCTGCCCTTTCGCCTTATCTATCATGAAGGCTACGATCTAAACTTTGGATCGCACGTCTTCCCATCCCAGAAATACAGACTGATTCGAGAGCGGCTGATTCGTGATCGAATTGCCACGCCCGAAGACTTCCTCACACCGGAGCCAGCGCCGGATGAAGACATCCTGCTGGTGCATGACGCCGGCTGGGTGGAGCGGCTGAAGAACGGCACATTGTCGTACCAGGAAATCCTGAAGTTGGAGATCCCCTATTCCCGGCAGATGGTGAATGCGTTCTGGTTAGCGGCGGGCGGTACGACGCTGGCTGCCCAATGCGCGCTACAGGACGGGATTGGGTATAACGTCGGTGGGGGATTCCACCATGCTTTCGCCGGCTGGGGGGAAGGTTTCTGCGCTATCAACGATATCGCGGTGGCGATCCGGCGATTGCAAAAAGATGGCCTTATTCATAAAGCGCTAGTGATTGATTGCGACAATCACCACGGCAATGGAACAGCGGCAATCTTCGCCGGCGACCCGAACGTGTTTACCATCTCCATCCACCAGTACGCCAACTATCCGGCGGAGAAGCCGCCTTCCACGGTGGACATCAATTTGCGGGACGGCGTGGCCGACGCGGAATACCTGCAAAAGCTGCGCGGGCCTTACGAGACCGCCGTAGCGGGCTTCAGGCCCGATCTTGTGGTGTATGTGGCGGGGGCAGACCCTTATTGCGAGGATCAGTTGGGCGGACTGTGCCTGACACTGGAAGGACTGAAGGCGCGGGACCGGCTGGTGATGGAAACGGCTTTACGGTTTAAGGCTCCAGTGGCGGTGACGTTGGCGGGCGGTTATGCCGTATCGATCGCGGACACGGTGGCAATCCACGCAAACACGGTAGTGGCTGCCATGGAAGCGCTCGACGTGGCTGGGTGGCAGCGGGCCGACGGCGTGCCGGCCGTTTAGACGGTGGACTGAACTCGCGACAGCAAGGAATCTTCGAAGGTGTAGTCGGGCGCCGGATAGGGACGGTGGCGCAGATACCAGCGATAGCTTTCCTTCAACCCATCGGCGAATGCGGTGGGCTTGAGGGAGAGAATGCGCTGGGCCTTTGTGACGACCTGAGTGATGGGCGGCATGTCGTAATAGAAGCCGAAGTAAAGATGCGGCCCCAAGGGACTGCCTCCGGCGCGGTGGATGTATTCGCGCGCCATACGGACGAATTGAGGCTTCTTGCCGGCGGCTTCGCCAAGCGCTGCCACAACATCCTGCTGCGTGACGGGGCGCTGATTGGCGATGTTAAAGGCATGACCTACGGCGTTGGGCTCTTCCATTGAGCGCATTGCCGCCCACACCAGATCTTTCACATAAACGAACTGCATGAGGCGACGACCGTCGCCAGGCAGAATGACGGGACGGTTATCCTTGAAGCGGTCCCAGAAGAAGGCTTCGCGGTAGAACGGGTTCTCAGGGCCGTAAATGTAAGGCGGGCGGATGGTGACGACAGGCAGGCCATGGCGCTGGTGGAGGCGAAACTGGGCGCGTTCACTCATCGCTTTGTTGCGGACGTAGGTGTCGGGATGATTGTCCGCCGCCAGCGCGTCGCCCTCGTGATGGTTGAGACCATCGCCATAGGCGGCGACGCTGGACATGAAGATGTAGCGGTGCAACTTGTCGCCACAGGCGCGGGCGGTTGCTTCCACCTGAGCGGCGGTGGTGCCGCGTTCCCAATCGTAGACGTTGTCAAAGACGACCTCAAAGCCGGCACCCGCCAACGCCGATTGGATGGCCTTGGGGTCATTGCGGTCGGCCGTGAGATTGCCGACCTTTTTGCCGAGGTCATGTTCGGCGCGACGATGCATGACCGTGACGTCGTGTCCAGCCTTCACCAGTTCGCACACCAATCGACGGCCAATGAAAAGAGTGCCGCCGATGACGAGAACTTTCCGCGCAGGCGGTTTAATCGTAGTATTCGAGGCCAAGATGCGTGATCAAAGTCTCCCCGCGCATCCAGCGGAGGGTGTTTTTCATCTTCATTAACTGGATGAAGATATCGTGTTCGGCATATAGCCCGGGGGCGGTCATCGGGGCCTTGAAGTAGAAGCTGAGCCACTCCTGAATACCCTTCATGCCGGCGCGCTGAGCGAGGTCGAGGAACAGCACGAGGTCAAGCACGAGAGGGGCGGCCAGAATGGAATCGCGGCAGAGGAAATCGATCTTGATCTGCATGGGATAGCCCATCCAGCCGAAGATGTCGATGTTGTCCCAGCCTTCTTTGGCGTCACCGCGGGGCGGATAGTAGTTAATGCGGACAGCGTGATAGAGGTCTTTGTAGAGAGACGGGTAGAGATGCGGCTGCAGGATCTGGTCAAGAACAGAGAGCTTGGTCTCTTCCTTGCTCTTGAAGGAGCCGGGATCCTCAAGCACTTCACCGTCGCGATTGCCGAGAATATTGGTGGAAAACCATCCGGACATGCCCAGCATGCGCGCCTTAAGGCCGGGCGCGATCAACGTCTTCATGAACGTCTGACCGGTCTTGAAATCCTTACCGCAAATCGGAATCTGCCGCTCGCGCGCCAAATCGAGCAGCGCGGGTACGTCCGTCGTGAGGTTGGGAGCTCCATTGGCAAACGGCACGCCACACATCATGGCGGCGTAGGCATAAATCTGGCTGGGCGCGATATCGACATCGTTGTTCATCAGGCCCGCTTCAAAGGATTCTAACGTTTGATGAACGGCGGCGGGACGATGGAAGACTTCCGTGGAGCCGCACCAAATCATGACGAGACGGGCACAGTTGTTGGTTTTGCGGAAGGTTTCGATGTCTTCCATCAAGGCATGAGCCTTGTCCATCTTCGTGCCCTCGGTCTTAACGTTGGGGCCGTTGATGCGGCGAATGTAATCGGAATCGAAAACGGCCTTCATCGGCTTAATCGCCGAGAGGGGCTCCTTAACCTTCTCCAGCATGGGTGCATCGAGTACGCGCGCATTGGAAGCGGCTTGGTAAGCGTTGTCCTCGAAAATATCCCAACCACCGAAGACGAGGTCGTTCAATCCGGCGAGCGGTACAAAGTCTTTGATCTTGGGCGTGCGGTTGTCGGTCCGCTTGCCGAGGCGAATCGTCGCCATCTGGGTGAGCGAGCCGACGGGCTCAGCTAAACCCCTTTTGACGGCTTCAACGCCAGCCATAAAGGTGGTGCTGACGGCACCGATTCCGGGTATGAGAATGCCCAGTTTTCCGTCCGCGGGCGCGATACGGACTTGATCAGAAACTGCCACTTAACGTCTCCTTGGACGAGCACGGTGAGGGGTCCCGCCAAACCGGCTCGGCGGCATAAAACCACTACATTTTGGGACCTGTTTGTTATACTACCAGTTTCATGCAGGGCCGCGCGATCAGCAGTATAGCCACTGTGCTGGTGGATGACGAAGAACTGGCGCGGGACGAGTTGTCCTACCTCCTGCGCGACTATCCGGAGATTGAAATCACCGGGGTTGCGGCCAACGGCGTTGAAGCCGTTGAACTGATTGAGGAGTTGGAACCCGACCTCGCCTTTATTGACGTTCAGATGCCAGGGCTGGATGGTTTGGGCGTCATCCGCCAGTTGAAAGAACGCGGTGCGGCGCTGCCGTACTTCGTGCTCGCCACCGCCTTCGATCAGTACGCCATTGAAGCGTTTAAGCTGGATGCGCTGGATTATGTGCTGAAGCCGATCGAGAAGGAGCGACTGGCGCTGACGATGGACCGCGCGAAGCGCAACATCGCCGAGCGGATGAAGGCCATTCCGGAGCCGGTCTCGATGATCCATTCGCGTCCGTCCTTGCAGCGGACAAAACTGCTAGTGAAGTCGAATAGCCGCAACTTCATTGTGGACGCGCAGGACGTGATCTACGCGACCATTGAAGACGGTTTAATCTCAGTGGTGACCACGCATCTGGAAGGGCAGTCGAACTACAGGACCATCGAGGAACTGCAGTCGAATCTCGACCCGGATACGTTCTGGCGGGTACACCGGTCGTTCCTGGTGAACATCAACCGGATTCGCGAAGTGATTCCGTGGTTCAAGTCGTCGTATCAACTGAAGATGGACGACAAGAAGCAGACGGAGATTCCGGTGAGCCGGGTGCAGACGAAGCGTTTGCGGACGCTGTTGAAGCTGTAGGACGGCGCCGTTCGAGAATCATTGGCAGGCCTCCCTTGGGCCGCAATGTGACCAAAGCTTCGGGCACCACTTTTGCGCCCTCGACGAGACGGACGTGAAAGCGCGCGGCCAGCGTCGCGAGAATCAACTGGGCTTCCATTAACGCGAAGTTATTGCCGATGCATTGGCGCGGGCCACCTCCGAAGGGGAAGTAGGCGTAGCGATGGCGGCGTTCGGCGGCGCCTGGTTGGAAACGAGTGGGATCGAAGCGTTCGGGTTCGTCCCAGAACTCCGGATGGCGGTGGGTGAGATAAGAACTAATGACGACGGCGCCGCCGGCGGGGACGGTGTATCCCCCGAACGTATCGGCGTTGATGGCGCGGCGGGCGATGAGCCAAGCGGGCGGATAGAGGCGCATGGATTCATCGAGAACCATGCGGGTGTAGGGCAGGAGTGGCAAGTCGCCAACCGTGGCGGTGCGTCCGGCCAGCACGCGGTCAAGTTCTTCATACAGCGTCGCGGCCTGCGCGGGGTTTTGCGATAACAAGTAGAACGTCCAGCTGAGCGCGTTGGATGTGGTTTCGTGACCGGCGAGAAGGAGAGTCTTCACTTCCGCACGGAGTTGGTTGTCGTCCATCGATTCGCCGGTCTCTTCGTCGCGCGCGGACAGGAGCATAGAGAGTAGATCGTTGAAGCCGCCTGCGTTCTTGTGCCGCTCCGCGATGATCCCGTTCACGACGGCGTCGAGTTCACGGCGGTTCTTGCGGAACAGGCGATCGTCGCGCGTGGGCAGCACGGGGGGGTAGAATTGGCCGGAACGGAAGCGGCGGATGAGGATCTTATTGACCGCGTCGAAGGTGCGCTCAACGGTTTCCACCGCCGGACCCATATCCAGGCTGAAGAGTGCCTGGCCGACGATGCGCATGGTGAGGCCGGTCATCTCACGCACAAGGTCCACCGGCGAGCCTTGACGAGCGAGGGTTTCCCAGCGGTCCGCAAGGTCGGCTGCGAAACCAGCCATCGTGTCGCCCATAGCGGCGATGCGATCGCGATGGAAAGCGGGTTGCATGAGACGGCGCTGACGCAGCCAGAGTGCGCCGTCCGCGGTGAGAACGCCACGCTCCACCACCCAACCAACAGC
>JBDTMC010000451.1:0-6464 GCA_039934475.1 Bryobacteraceae bacterium
TATCAGGTCCGATCCGGCCTTCAGGTAGGCGCGGTGCACGTCGGCGATCCACTCGGGACGAGTGAACAGCAGATTCTCGCTGCAGTTCTCGAAACGCGC
This sequence comes from Bryobacteraceae bacterium, assembly GCA_039934475.1. Classification (GTDB taxonomy): domain Bacteria; phylum Acidobacteriota; class Terriglobia; order Bryobacterales; family Bryobacteraceae; genus JBDTMC01. The sequence goes on from JBDTMC010000451.1 coordinate 100, forward strand.
ACCGCCCCAGTCGTCCAGCGTGGGATTCTTTTGCTGCAACATCGTGCCCATGGCTCCATCGAGAACCAGGATGCGCGAGTTGAGAGAATCCTCAAGTGCTTGACGGCGTAGCTGGGATTGATCCATAAGGGGTTATCACCAGTTTACCATTCGGTCTGCGATAACCCTCGCTGTACCAGCGCTACTCAACAACCCAGAATGTCGATTGGTTGCTTTGGACGCCGTTCATTACGACCACCAATGGCGTTGGGCCGTTGATAAAGAGACGATCAGGAACGACGGCGTTGATTTGCCAGAGGCCGGGATACCCAACGACGCCGCTGAATTGCACAGTAGTTTCGACGTCTCCGATATACACCTTGGGAGTGACTCCGCTCAGCGCATAGGTAGAGGGTGCAGCGCCATCCACCACCGAAGTCTGCAGGGCACCCTGACCCGTACCGTAGATCTGGATGACGTCTCCGCGCTTGGCCCGCGAAGAGATCGAGTTTACTGAGAAGTCCTGGTTGAGAATGGCGCCCTGCAAGGTGTTGTAATCGAGCAGGAAGATACCGGGAGATACCGCATTCACGGTCATCGTCCCCTGGCCCACCAACTGTCCATTCAGTTTCACCTGCACGATGCCGCCTGGGGCGCCCGCGGGGACCTGGAAGTTGATCTGCCCGGAATTGGAGGCCGAGGCCGGAACCACCGCATAGATCGGCGATGGAACCCCATTTACCAGCACCTGCAGGCGGCCGAGTTCGGTCAGCCAGGGCAGACCGCTGGCAACGGTCGTCGAAAACCCAGAAAAGTCCCCAAACAAAGAGGCTAGACCGCCGGGAGCAACGCCGAAGCGGTCAAGAAACGTGGCGGCGTTCGTCACCGTCACCTGAGATTGGGCAGCCAGCGGCGATGTTGCGGCCAGCAGATACAAGAAGGCGGTGAAAGCTCTTGGCATGGCGTAATGTTGGGTCTGTTCCTATCGACGTGCGCAGACCCTGTTTTCGTTTCGTCAAGCCCGCGACAAGCCAATGATAAGCAATGGCGGACTAGGAGGCAACGGAGACTTGTTCGACTTCGCGAGCCTCGGGACCGCCATCGTTGAAGCTATAGCCGAATCCGCGGACAGACCGGATGAGCGCCGGGCTGGCCGGATCCGTTTCCACTTTTTGCCGCAATCGGAGGATGTAGACGTCCACGGTACGGTCCGTAACGGCACGGTCGTGACCCCATACGGCATCCAGAAGCTGTTCGCGGCTGAAAACCACGCCCGGCCGGCTCATCAGGAACTCCAACAGGCGAAACTCGGTCGCCGTAAGAGAGAGCAGATCATTGTTTAACCGCACGCGGCAACTGCTGCGGTCCAGTTCCAGGCCGTGCACCTTCAACAGCCGCTGGGGGGCTGCCTGGGAACGGAACTGGATGCGGATACGCGCGATTAACTCGCGAATAAAGAACGGTTTGACGATGTAGTCGTTGGCGCCGAGTTCCAGGCCGACGATGCGGTCGGTCTCCGAAGCACGGGCGGTAAGGAAGATCACCGGAATGTGCGCCAGTTCCGGATGGCTGCGGATACTCTTGCAAATATCCAGGCCGTCCGAATCGGGCAGCATGATGTCCAGAAGGATCAGGTCCGGGCGCTCGCGCCGGCAGAGTTCTGCCGCACCTTTGCCAGTCTGCGAGCCGACTAGGGCGAAGCCTTCTTTTTCAAGATTGTACTTGAGTAGCGCGAAAAGGTCGGAGTCGTCTTCGATCAGAACGATTTTTTTCATTTCCTGAAACCTAACCTGAACATAACTCACCGCTCATTACAATTGGATTACTAAACGGTTAACTCTCTTTGAACTGAGCCGTCTTCTACCAATCCCAGGTCTTCGACAGGGAGCGTGAACGAGAAAGCGGAGCCTTGTCCCGGTTCGCTTGCCACTGAGACGTCCCCGCCCTGAGCCCGCACGAGGTGCTTGACAATGGCCAGGCCTAGACCTGTTCCTCCCAGTTCGCGCGACCGCGCTTTATCCACCCGATAGAAGCGTTCGAATAGGCGGGGCAGTTCTTCCTTGGGAATCCCGATGCCAGAGTCCTGAACGGTGACCTTCACCAGATCGATGCCACCATGCAGGGCCGGAATGCCGACCGCGATCACATTTACGATCCCGCCCACGGGAGTGTACTTAAGTGCGTTATCGAGGAGGTTGCTGAGAATTTGGTGTACGGCCTCGGAGTCGCAAAAGACTTCAATGTGGTCCGGAGCGGCTGCAAATTCGATCCGGATGTTCTTCTTGTCCGCCATGGGCCGCATGGAATCGATGCTGTCCACGACGAGGGCGTTCACATAGTAGGAGGCGAACTGGAATCTCTGCGTCTTAAGTTCGATGCGCGATAATGTCAGCAGATCTGCGGTCAGCCGGCCCAGGCGCTCGGCATTCTGGCGGATGATCGTCAAAAAACGCATGTTGTGATCGGGATCGTGCAGCGCCCCGTCCAACAGAGTCTCCGTATAGCCTTGAATGGAGGCCAATGGGGTTCGCAATTCGTGCGACACGTTGATCACGAAGTCTTTGCGGATCCGCTCCAGTTTCTCCAGTTCCATGTGCTCCCGCTGCAAGTCCTCGAAGGCGCCCTGCAGCTTTTCACCCGTCTCATTCAGTTTCCGGCTCAGCGTGCCCAGTTCGTCGTTGCCGACATGCTTCAACCGCAATCGGAAATTTCCGGTGGCCAAAGCGCCGGCGTACTCAATGATCTCGCCCAACCGCGACGAAAAATAGCGGGCAAAAAAAGCTGCCAGAGCGATGGCTGGTATAAACGCTAGAGTGGTAAACCATAGCAGGTCCCAGCGGATTTCACGCACGCCCGCGCTCACGTCTTTCAGGGGTAACGCCAGCCGCAAAGCACCCCTGGGCACCGGCAGGGCCACGTACAAAAAGTCTTTGCCAGTGGTTGGACTGAGGCGGATACTGCTGCCCGTCTTGCCGGCTAGAGCCTGCGCGACTTCCGGACGATGCGCGTGGTTTTCCATGTGCGCGGCAACTGCTTCGGAGTCGCGAAGCACAACGCCACGGGAATCGATCAAGGTCAGCCTACCGTTGGCGGCGGCCGCCAGTTCTTTCAAACGGATATCGGAAGTTCCCTCAAACCCACCTTCCATCAAATTGAGCAGGCGCGCTTTGTCCTCCATCTCCCGAGTCAGCGCCTGGATGTAGGTCTTTTCCGCGAGACGAGAGGCGAGAAAATCAATCGCCGTCAGTGCGACGCCGAGGACAAGCAGGACGGCAGTAATCAGTTTGAAGAAGATTCTAGCGGTCAAACCTTGATTGTAGAGGATTCGGCGAGCTATTCCGCTTTCTCAAAGTACCGGCCCGGGGTGGTTCCCGTTTCCGCCCGAAACATCGCGATGAAGGCGCTGGTGCTGTCGTAGCCGGCTTCCAACGCGGCAGCGGTCACGGGCTCTCCTTTGGCCAGTAACCGCAGGGCCTGCAGGACACGCAATCGCTGCCGCCATTTGCCCAATGTCATTTGCGTCTCTGCCAGGAACAGGCGCTCCAAGGTTCGAACGCTAGCTCCGGCCGCGCGCGCGAGTTCAGGAAAGGGGCGCGTGCGGTTGGGTTCGTTTTGCAACATCGCGGCAACACGTACGGCGCGGGGGTCTGACGGCATCGGCAACTGCAGAGGGATGGATGCCATGGCGCGCAATTGGTCCACCAGCACGCTGGCCATTCGCGCCTGCTCAGGAATTTCTCCGTCCAGAGCACCCAACCGTACGGTGTGCAGAATCAACTCTCGCAACAGCGGCGGCACATTCATTGTGCAGCACCCGGCGGGAAGGTTCCCCGTCAGTTCCGTACGCAAGTAAAGAGTACGTAGTGAGACGGGTCCGCAAAGATCGATCGCGTATTGCGTGCTGCCGGGAACCCAGACGGCGCGATGGGATGGCAACACCCACAACCCTGCTGCCGTACGCACGGTCATGACTCCCTGCGAGGCGTAAATCAACTGGTGCCAGTGGGAGGACTGGGGCAAGAGGATCGACCCGCCCGAGAAACTGGCGCCGAAAGTTCGCACCCAGATACCAGAGTCGCCGTGACGTATTTGCGACATTTTTTGTCAGTCTAGCGCAAGACTGACAGCCGCATTTCGCCGTATTCTTCTTTCATGCCCAACAACATCGCTCACTTTGCCATCAACGCCGGCGACGTCGAACAGTCGCGGCGCTTCTATGAAGCCGTTTTTGGCTGGAAGTTCCAGGCTTGGGGACCACCCGGCTTCTACCGCATTGAGACGGGCGATGGGGGCGTTGGGGGCGCGCTGCAAGGTCGGCGGGCAATTGTACCGGGACTTGAGATTAAAGGATACGAGTGCACGATCTCTGTTGATTCGGTGGACCGGACGGCGGCGGCAGTGGAGGCGGCGGGCGGCCGCGTTGTGATGCCCAAAGTCACTCTCTCCGGTATCGGACGACTGATCTTCTTTCAGGATCCTGATGGCAACGTAGCCGGCGCGATGGAGTACGATACATCGGCGCAATAGAAGTGTGCTACAACGATGCCTAATGATGCGCCCGCTACTACTCGGCCTTTGTTCCCTTTCCCTGCTCGCGCAAAGCGTTCGCCCCGAACAGTACAACGACATGAGCTGGCGGCATATCGGACCGTTCCGCGGAGGGCGCACAGTTGCTGCTTCCGGCATCGCCTCCGAACCGAACGTGTTTTATATCGCCGCGAATAACGGCGGTGTGTGGAAGACCGACGATTATGGTCATACGTGGGCGCCGCTCTTCGACAATCAGCCGACCGGTTCCATCGGCGCCCTGGCCATCGCCCCTTCTAATCCGAAGGTAATTTACGTGGGCAGCGGCGAGGGACTCCATCGACCAGATCTTTCCGTAGGCGACGGGATGTACAAGTCCATCGATGGCGGTAAGAGTTGGAAGCACCTCGGCCTTGATGACGCGCAGCAAATTCCAGCCATCCTGGTTGACCCGCGCAATGCGGACCGCGTGTACGTCGCGGCACTCGGCCATCCGTATGGTCCGAATGCGGAGCGCGGCGTGTACCGTTCCGACAACGGCGGCGCCACTTGGACCAAGATCCTGTATAAGGACGAAAACACGGGTGCTATCGAACTGGCCTTTGCCCCTGATAATCCCGACATCATCTACACATCGTTGTGGGAGGCTCGCGAAGGTCCGTGGGAGAACGGTGCCTGGCAGGGCAAGAACAGCGGGCTGTTTAAATCGACGGACGCGGGAAAAACCTGGACCAAGTTGGAGAAGGGTCTGCCGACGGTGGCACAAGGTCTGGGACGCATCGGCCTCGGAACCTCACCGAGTAACCCGTCCACGCTGTACGCGATGGTGGATGCCGACGCGACGCTTGGCGGCGTCTACCGGTCCGATGACGCCGGCGCCACCTGGCGCAAAATGAACGGCGAGATGCGCGTATGGGGACGAGGCAGCGATTTCGCCTGGGTGCGCGTGCATCCAAAAGATAAGGAGACCATCTTCGTCGCCAACACGTCCGCGTATAAATCCACCGACGGCGGGAAGACGTTCACGGCATGGAAGGGCGCTCCCGGAGGGGACGACTATCACACCATCTGGATCAACCCGAACAACCCTGAGACCATCCTGCTGGCCTCAGATCAGGGCGCGACGATCACGGTGAACGGCGGGCGCACCTGGAGTTCCTGGTACAACCAGCCGACGGCGCAGTTCTACCACGTCATTACTGACGATCAATGGCCCTACTGGGTGTATGGCGGACAGCAGGAGAGCGGCTCGGCAGGCGTGAAGAGCCGCGGTGACAATGGCGCCATCACCTTCCGCGACTGGCGCACCGTGGGTGTGGAAGAGTATGGTTACGTGGCGCCCGATCCGCTGGACGCGAACATCATTTACGGCGGCAAAGCGACTCGTTTCGATGCCCGTACGGGACAGGTGCAGGACATCAGCCCCAACCTGCTGCGCGATGCGCGCTACCGGTCGATCCGAACGATGCCGCTGCTGTTCTCGCCCGTCGATCGGCATCTGCTCTACCTCGGCGCCAACGTGGTGTTCCAGACAGCGAATGGCGGTAAGAGCTGGGATGTGATCAGTCCCGATCTGACGCGCGAATCGTATGCTCTTCCCGCCAGCATCGGCATCTTCAGCAGTGAGGCGAAAAACGAAGCCAACCGGCGTGGCGTAGTGTACTCGATTGCACCTTCACACCAGGATGTAAACACGATTTGGGCCGGAACCGACGACGGCCTGATCCACATTACCCACGACGGAGGCAAAGCGTGGAGCAACGTCACACCCTCTACGCTGACGCCATGGAGCAAGGTTTCGCAATTGGACGCTTCGCACTTCGACACTCGTACCGCGTACGCGGCGGTCAACACGCTCC
>JBDTMC010000452.1:0-6433 GCA_039934475.1 Bryobacteraceae bacterium
CGCGCGGATGAGCCCGCGCCGCGTCCTCCGCTTGCTGAATCTGGGTGCGAATCGTGGGCAGGAAATTGGCAGTATCAATGCGAGGCAAATCGGGCTGAGGCGAGGCGGCCAACGACAGAACGAAGAGTAGAGCGAGCATTGGGGGTCGAAGATATAGGGCTCGCGCCGAAACGCGAGCCCTCAATTAAACGCCGCGAGAAGCTAGAAGCTGAACTTCAATCCGAAGCGGAATTGCCGTTCATCAATGCCTTCACGCGCCAGATTCGTAACGCCGGTGATGGTCATGAAATCCGCTCCATCGCCGACGGAACTGTCCGGAAGATCGAAGTGGGGAGTGTTCGTGAAATTAAACGCCTCAGCCCGGAATTGCAGTTTGAAGCGCTCCGTGAGCGCAAATTCGCGAAAGATACCGAGGTCCAGGTTGATGATGCCGGGCCCACGGAGGATGTTGAAACCGCTGGTGCCGAAACGGGGCTCGTTTACACCGGCGAAGGAGGACTGCGAGTAGAAGGGATGGTCTGCGCCGATCCCTCCAAGCAGGACCACTGGCCCTACCTGATCGGCCTGTTGCGAATTCCCAGGCATGTTCAAGGAGGTGCCGTCAGCGTACACGGTGAACGGCGAACCGCTGATCAAACTGAGGATAGTGTTCGCTTGCCAGCCACCCAGCAGGGCGGACCCGACACCACGGTTGCTCAGCCAGCGCTTGCCCTTCCCAAAAGGCAATTCCCAAACACTGGTCATCGCCAGATTGTGTGTACGGTCAAAGCCGACGACAGAATGGTTGAGATTCAGGTAGTTTAAAGCCTGAATCGCCGGCTGGTAGGAACTGTTGTCAACGTAGTTAAGGGATTTCCCAAACGTATAATTCACCGTCAGTGCCAGTCCTGCGGCGAATCGACGCTGAAGAGACGTCTGAAGAGAGTCATAGTGGCCGGTCCCGATCGGACGAAGCTCAGTCGTCTGGGCGTCCCTGCCCCATTTCACGTAGTACGGTTTGCCATCGGCGCCAGCGCCAGGGATCTGGCCGGCGTTCAAGTCCAGATTCGCGAGTTGCCGGGTGGAGTGCGTGGCCACATAGCCCACCTGTCCAGCAAAGCCCCACGGAAGCTGCTTTTGAATCGTGAAGTTCCACGATTGGATATAGCCCCGCTCGAACTTCTTGGGATAGCCCGTGAAGCCGACGCTACCAGGAATATCGATGATGCCATTCCCGGGATCAGGCGCCGTAACAGCCGGGATACCTTGGGCCAGAGTGGAGACGGGAAACAGACTGTTTGCCGTACGGGAAGTCAGAGCGATCAGGATCGGGTGGTTCGCCCGCACGAATTCCAAACCTTCATAGGGGTCGTTTGTGATGCCGTAGCCGGCGCGTATCACCCATGTGTTCGCCGGCCGGTAAGCTAAACCGAAACGCGGGGCAAAGAGTTTCTTACTGACGGTGGCGCCGCAATTTTTGGGAACCGATCCAAAACCACAGAGCTGGACCTTATTGGTGAGGGCATCGTAGAACTCAATCCCCCGATCAGGGCGCGTGGCGGTGGGGAAGTATTCCCACCGTATGCCGTAGTCGAGCGTCAATTTCGGTGTGATGTTCCAGCGGTCGCGGGCGAAGAAGCCCATGAGATTGACTTTAATGTGATAAACATCCGGGACTTGCAGCGTTCTGCTCGCGACCGTTGGCAGACCGAGGATGAATGTTCCAAAGCTGTTGGCCCTGGAATCGGCAGAGACTTCGTTGCAGCCGCCGCCGGGCGCTCCCTGCTCGCAACGCAACGTGGGCCCCCGGTCAAAGTCAAAACCTCCCTGGGCGCCGTAGGCGTCGCCAAGGAACTCCGCCTGCGCCTGGTTCAGCGCCATGCGGTAGTAGTCGCCGCCGAAGCGCAAATTGTGTTTGCCCTTGATCACGCTCAAGTTGCCGACATATTGCGATTGAGGATCCTGCCGGTAATAGGGCATGAAGTTGTTGGGGACGCCGAGGGTGGCGTAATCTCCGCCACCGATGTCGAATTGCGGCCAGCCGCTTTCAAAAGCTCGCGGCCCGTTGGTTCCCGGAATTCCAAGCACATCTGAGCCTATATTCTTCCCCAGGCCAGGCTGCTCTGAAGCTGTTCCCTGTCGGGCCCAGCCATAGTGCGCGTCCAGTACGACGGTGGGCGAAAATGTGTAAACACCCATCGCTGTCATGCGGAAGGTGTTCCCGTGGCCGTGCCCCGGGTTACTGCTGCCGCCAATCGGTGCGCCGCCGAGTTCGTCACCAAAGGTGGTAGGGACAGCCGTGGTGTAGTGCTGGATCCCGAATGTCCCGGAGAGACTCAGCTTCGATGAGGCGTTGTAATTGACCTTAGAGTCAACCTGATTCCGATTGAAGGCGAAAGGTCCCGCTGCAAAGTAATTGTTTCTGGCCCCGGTGAGCGTGGGGTCGGGGATCATGGCTGCCAGTTTGGCGGCGATTGGATCTATGCGGCTGGAGGGAATGATGTTCCCGACGAACTGCGTTCGACCAGTACCGTCAGAGTTTCCTGACAGCGGATCGTAGATCGGGGTGTCGGATCCCGAAAGATCGCCGCGCTTAAATGCTGCGCTAGGCACAGTGATGCGTGTTTGTACAGCCTGGTGGTCCAGTGTCGCCTCGTAGCTCACAAAATAGAACAGTTTGTCCTTCTTGATCGCTCCGCCAAGTGTGCCGCCAAGCTGATTGTAAACGAGCTTCGGTTTGTTGCCCGTATTGAGTTGAGGCTCGTCAATCCGATCCGGCCAGGCTTTTAAATGATTATTGGTGTGATATTCGAACGCCGACCCGTGCATCTGGTTCGTTCCGGATTTGGTCTGCAAACTAATTGCCGCGCCGCCGGCCAGGCCCTGTTCGGCGTCAAAGCTGTCGGTGACAATATTCACCTCCTGCAGCGATTCGATAGTCGGGATATAGGACACCACGTGCGGCAACAAAATGTTGTAGGTGCTGACACCGTCCACGCGCGTGCTGTTCTGATCGTCGCTGGTCCCGTTCACGTGGAACTCCAACGCCTTTGACGGATTGCTGGGAATGGAGTGCGAATTGCTGGGCGGAGAGAACCCGGGCAGGGTCCGATAAATCTGCTGATAATTCCGGCCCAGCGGCACGGGAAGGTTCGCCAGTTCATTCGCGACCAGGTCCGCGTGGACCTCTGACGTATCCGTCTGAAGGATAGCCCCCTCACCAGTCACCTGAACGGTTTCGTTGACGGCGCCGAGTTGGAGGGAGGCATTGACACGGGTTACATTGTTCGGCGACACGGTAATGTCGGTCACCTCGAATGTCTTGAAACCTTGTTGGCCGATCTTCAGATTGTAGACCCCGCCCTGAAGATCGGTAAAACTGTAGCCGCCACTCTCATCGGTGGCGACTTCACGGCTCTGGTTGGTTCCTTTATTGGTGGCGACTACGGTAGCCTTGGCGACTGCGGCGTCGCTCGAGTCCTTCACGTTGCCTACCAGGGATCCGTACAGCACCTGCGCGGGTGCGCGCTGCGGAGCCAGAAGCGCCACTGTTGCAATCAAGACGGCAACTGCCAGCCATCGCCGCAATTCTTGGACAGACCTTGAGAAATTGGACTTGTCAGGCCGAAGACCATACCCCATTTACGCGTTCTCCTTGTGAACAGAAATCGTGAAACCGTTTTCGAGCAAAACTGCTACAACTTCCAGAGAGCCCACGCCAAGGTGGCTCGGCGTCGCAAGCGTTGGCCGGCATCGAACTCTCGCGAGATCGATTCCGGACGCTGTTACCCGAATATTGGTCTTAGATTGTATTTGGCTTTCGACTCCCCTGGCACCTTGCCGCAGCCAAGCCTTGGTTTGAGTCAGTATACAGCCAACAGCCTTCTTCGGTATCTATTTTTTCGATTCTTTTGCCTCTGCGCGTTTGGTGAAGCCCGGGAACGGCCATAGAGACAGTCCCACTTGTGGTAACTTCCATACATGAATCGCAGATACTTCCTCGCCGGTTCGGTGGCCGCCGCAGCTGCCAGTGCCAGTTCCCTCGCCAGTCCGAACGACAGCGTTCGAGTCGCCTGCGTCGGCGTTCGTGGCCAGGGTCGCGAACACCTCCACCGCTACGGGAAGATGCCGAACGTCGAAATCGCCGCCATCTGCGACATCGACGAATCGGTGCTCAACGCCCGCCTTACCGAAGTCGAGAAGATGGGGCGCAAACGGCCCGCCTCTTACACCGATCTGCGCAAGCTTCTGGAAGACAAGTCCATCGACGCCATCTCCATCGCCACGCCCAATCACAACCACACCATGCAAGCGATTTGGGCGTGCCAGGCCGGCAAGCATGTCTATGTGGAGAAGCCTTGCTCGCACGACATGTTCGAAGCCCGTCAGATTGTAGCCGCCGCGAAGAAATACAACCGGCTGGTCCAACACGGAACCAACAGCCGCTCCGGGGGCGCCCGTGCCGCCATCGGTCACCTCCGCGAAGGTCTCATCGGCGACGTCTATATGGCACGCGGCCTCTGCTTCAAGTGGCGCGATACCATCGGCCACAAGCCCGCCGAACCGGTGCCCGCCGGTGTGCATTATGACCTCTGGCTTGGCCCCGCTCCGCAACGCGAGTTCACACGCAATCGCTTCCACTACAACTGGCACTGGAATTGGGACTATGGCAACGGTGATCTCGGCAACCAGGGAATCCATCAGGTTGACGTCTGCCGCTGGGGACTCGGCGTCACTTACCCAACGAAAGTAAGTGCCACCGGAGGCCACTTTATGTTCGACGACGATCAAGAAACTCCCAACACCCTAATTGCCTCCTACGAATTCAACAAGGGCGGCAAGAAAGTGATGATGGAGTTCGCCGTCCGCCACTGGATCACGAACAAGGAAGCGGCACTCGGAGCCGGCGATACCAACTGCGTCGGCGCAACCTTCTACGGCTCCAAAGGCTACATGGCTATTGACGCCGAAGACTTTGGCAAATACCAGACCTTCCTCGGCCGTAAGCAGGAACCGGGCCCGGCCGGCTCAGAGATTGGCGACAACTGGGCGAACTTCATCGCCGCTCTCCGCAGCGGGAAACACTCCGACCTTAACGCGCCCATCGAAGAAGGCGCCATCTCGACGACTCTTGTGCACCTCGCCAACATTTCGTATCGTCTGGGTCGCAGTTTGAATTTCGACGAGACGACGTATTCCTGCACGGGAGACGAGGAGGCCAACCGCATGTTCCGCCGCGATTACCGGGCTCCCTTCGTAGTTCCAGAAGCGGTATAGCGATGAATCCGTTCGTACCGGACCCGGAGATTGAAGCTCTAGATCTGGGCGTGGTCGCCAAAGCCGCAGCTTATGAATTGAAGACCGCGCATCCCTCGGTGAAGTTCACCAGCGGCCGCCGCGGCAAGGATGATCAGGCGAGGGCCATGGCCTCAAACGTCGTCTTCAACCGCAAGTGGATTCAAGAGACATACGTCGCCAACGACGCGAGCAAGGCCTGCCAAAAGTGGGTGGACGACAATCCAACCAGGAAGGCGAAGACCGATGTCGCCGCGGGCCTGCTTGCGGTGATGAACTCACTGACCGACGCTCAACTCTCGAAACTGAGCAAGCACTTGTCGGGTGATGCCTTCGACGTCCAACCGGTGGAACAGGATGCCGACGCCATCAAGGCGACCATCAACAGTTTGACCGGCCTATCCAGGTTCCTCGAGAAAGAAGGAGGACTGGTAAGGTGGCACGCACAATTCTAGGGATTAGCCTGCTTCTGACAGCAGTAGCGTTCGCCCAAGGCGGCGCGCCAACGTATCGCTGCGATTCCAGATCGCCATCCTACTCCCGTTTGAAACCGGAAATCCGGGAGGTGCCGGAGCGCTTGAAAGCGAGTCCGTTCTTCAAGGAGCTGACGACCCGGTTCGGTCCGCTTACTTCCTGCAGCCTCCAACCCCAAGGGGGCAAGACGCGCCTGGTTTATGTCTTCGCGAAGAGTGCCCGCTTAGTCGTCGTTACCGACCCTGCCATCGAATACAGCGAGCAGCATGTAACATTTAAACCCATGAGTGACGAATCGGCCCTGGCACTATTAAAGCAAGCGGAGATCGGGACGTACGGAGCAAAGGGTTGCGGCATCGCCTGGGATCAACCCAAGCAGTCCCCGGGCAAACGCGAGACGCTCTACGCCGGCGATGTCTGCAACTGCCAGGCGCGCTTGACCCGTGGCAAGAAGGGCGTGGTGGCGTTGCTACTGAAGAGCGCCTGCTAGATCAGGCCTGACGGTACACACGGCTTGGCGGGCAGCGGTTGGAATGATCCCTAGTGCGATACGGAATCCGGCTCGAACCCACACGCAACACCGCTCGCTCCGCGTGGGCCAGCGACATCCCCTCACCCGTCGCGGCCGACCTACTCGGCCTGCGCGTAGCCACCGCCGCCCGGTGGGCCGCGTTCACCGGAGGAG
>JBDTMC010000453.1:0-6431 GCA_039934475.1 Bryobacteraceae bacterium
GGACCCCAGAAACTGTAGACATCGCGTGAATAGATCTCACCGGCAGACAGAACTCCGGCTTCCGAATCCCGTTCCTTAAAAGACCACGCTTCGGTTATAGTCAGTCGCTTGTTGGCGTTCTGAGCGATGGTTGCGATGGACGGCATCCGTGCCAGAAAGTCGCGGATTACCGGATAGACATGCATGTCGATGGAATCGACCGAGGTGCTAGCATAGCCGTTTACGTAGTCCGTGTATGTCTTTCCCTCGCTGTCGGTGGCCAACCAGGTCCCGATTCCGGCGCCGATTTTCGGCGTGACGTTTGCCGGACGCAGCACACCAAGAATCGTGTTCAGCAGCCGCATACTTCCCGAATAGGTATACAACTCGGGCTTCGACGATTGCTCCGCCTCGGTGTCCGGTTCCCCGACAACGTTCAGGTAGTCGGGCTGTACTTGTTGCGCGATCAACAATGCTTGTTGGGCGCGTCCGTTCATGTAATCGGTTGTCGAGAGGCTGGCATAGTATGGTGAGACGTTCACTGCGGAAAACAGGGGATCCGAGAAGATCCCTCCGGTTTCCACGATGACCTTCATCCCGCGTGCCCGGATATCGTTCGCGGCGTTGGTGTACAACTCCAGGAAGTTCGCTGATTGTCCTCCCCAGGAATCGAAGTCTGGATCCAACATCGGATAGTCGATGTTCAAGACGGCGCCGGTCACGCCGAGAGCCTTCAATCCGTTCAATTCCACGAGAAACGACTGGTAGTTGGATGGAGCGAGGATGTCCACACCCTGATTGGAATTGATCGTTTGCAGGTGGCCGCTGAATACGACAGGGCTCTTCTTTCCGTTCCACGAGGCCAAGGTTGTGGCATTTAATGAATCGATGGAACCTTGCAATGCCGTGTAGAGGTCTTGATATGCGGATGGCACTGGCGCCACCGTCTGGCCCTCCAGCGTTCCAACACAAACAACGTCCCAGACGGCAACACACACTACGAGCACACGTATGGCATGGTACTGAATCACAAGAATCCTCCGGTACGCAAGGCTCCGCAGACGCACGGCGTGAAACAGTGCTGCCGCCCTGGACACAAGTTTGAGAAACGTTAAGTCAGTTACAACCCGCCTACCACTGTTTCCTCTCGCCGAACCGGTGAATCCGTGGATGAATTTTTGCTAAGCGGGAGTGTGAGGAATGACGGAAAACTCTTACACGGAAAAGTCTTAGAACGACACGCTGGATCCACTGCTGCCTCGCCATACCCGCTCCGTCACCTTGACGAAATCCGTCGCTTTGGCAAACGGAATCTCCAGGAACTTCTGCGGATTGCGGTCCACCAGCGGAAACCACGAACTCTGCACCTGCACCATCACACGATGCCCACGCCGGAACACATGGCACACGTCGGGCATGTCGAATTCGAGCTTCGCGCGTTGCCCGGGCACGAACGCCTCGGGCTTCTCAAAGCTGTTGCGGAACTTTCCGCGGAATGGCTCGCCGCGCACCAGTTGCTGATAGCCGCCCATCTTCACCGCGTTGCCCGGCAGAGGAGGGCTGCCCGCCGCCCGAGCCGGTTCCGGATAGTCGGTGGGATAGACATCGACAACCTTCACCACGAAATCGGAATCAGTCCCAGTGGTGGATACCGATAGCCGTACATGCACCGGCCCTGCGATTTCCATGTCCTCCGCTAGGGGCTCCGTCTGATAAACCAGCACATCGGCACGTTGCCCGGCGAACCGTTGATCCTCCGTCATGTAGTCCCCGCGCATGCCCAACGTGATGAAACCAACATACGGAACCGGACGAGCCGGATCGCTGACGTATTCATCGAAACCCTCCGGCGGCGCTGTGCCCGTCAGCGTGCCCCCCGGTCCCAGGTACATCGTCTTCCTGATCGCGTCCTTCGGAGGCCACGCATCGAATTTTCGCCACTCGTTGGTCCCTGTCTGAAACACCCACGCCTTCGGCAGCTTCGCTTCGCTCGTCCCTTTTAACTGCGCCTGGAAGAAGGGGAACTCGATCTCATTGCGGTAATACTCTCCGGTCTTCGAGGCGAAGTCGAGGTTTCCCAATTTCTGTCCTTCGCCGCGTGACCAGCCGCCATGAGACCACGGCCCCATGACCAGCATATTGGCTGCTGCCGTGCCGAGAGACTCCACCTTGCGAAACACCTTCAACGGTCCCGACAGGTCCTCGGCGTCAAACCATCCGCCGACGGTCATCACGGCCGGAGTCACCTTTTGTAAATGGCGCACAATCGCACGCGCCTTCCAGAAGTCGTCGTACGTGGTGTGCTCCAGGTTCATGCTCCAATAGGCGTTCGGCTCCTTGTAAAGCTTCTCCGCCTGTGCCAGCGCGCCCATCCTCAGGTAGTAGTCGTAGCCGTCGGGTGTCCCGAACTCAAAGGACGAACTTTGCCTCGGTGGCGCAGGATCGCCCTTCCGCTCCACGAAGAAAGCATAAAACCCGAAATTCGCCGCCAGCATGAACGCGCCATTGTGGAAGGAATCGTCGCCCAGGAAGTAGTCTCCAATGGGCGCCTGCGGCGAGGCGGCCTTCAAAGCAGGATGAGAATCGATCATCCCCGCCGCAACGTAAAACCCCGGATAGGAGATTCCCCACATCCCCACCTTGCCGTTATTGGCCTTCACGTGTTTCACCAGCCACTCAATGGTGTCCCACGTGTCGGTGCTCTCATCGATATCCTGGGCAGACTTCTTGGCCTCATTCTGCGGGCGCACCTCCACCCACTTCCCCTCGGACTGATAGCGGCCCCTCACGTCCTGCATCGCGAAGATAAACCCATCACGGGCGAACTTCTCAGACGGTCCTAGCGATGCGCGATACTGATCGGCTCCATATGGCCCCACACTGTACGGAGTCCGATTCAGCATGATCGGATACGTCTTTGAATCGTCTTTGGGCACATACACACTGGTGAACAGGCGGGCGCCGTCGCGCATAGGAATCAGGCATTCGTACTTCGTGTAGTGTTCGCGAATGTAGTCCACACCCTGGGCCGCAAGTGGAGGCGTCAGGGCGAGCAGCAAGAGGGCGAGGCGGCGCATAGAATCACTCATGATAACGTCCTACGGCCACGCGTGCGATTGGCGTATAACAGGGCATGGCCATGCGAACGCTCCACGCCTTCATCTTCTTACTGCTCTCACCTGCCTTAGCCGCTCAGGAGCCCGTCATCGTCACCGTCGATTCCACCACCAAGCTCGGCCCCGTAAAACCGATTTGGAACTACTTCGGCTACGACGAACCCAATTACACCTACATGAAGAACGGCAAAAAGCTGGTTGCCGAATTGACTGCCACCGGTCCCGGCCCGGTCTTCTTCCGCGCCCATAGCCTGCTGGTCTCGGGCGATGGCAAGCCCGCTCTGAAGTGGGGTTCCACCAATGCCTACACGGAGGGCGCCGCCGGAAACTCTGTCTATGACTGGACCATCGTCGATCGCATCTTCGACACCTATCGGGAAGCGCGAGGCAAGCCGTTCGTCGAAATAGGTTTCATGCCGGAAGCACTCTCCAGTCAGCCTCAGCCGTATCGGCACAAGTGGCCGGATGGCAGTATCTCCACGGGTTGGGCGTTTCCTCCCAAGGACTATGACCGATGGCGCGAGCTCATCTATCAATGGACGAAGCATTGTGTGGAGCGCTACGGCAAGGCCGAAGTGGAAACCTGGTATTGGGAGGTGTGGAACGAACCCGACATCCTGTACTGGCGCGGTACGCCTGAGGAATACAACAAGCTCTACGACTTCGCCGTCGATGGAGTGAAACGCGCACTGCCCACGGCCAGAGTCGGAGGTCCGGCCACTACCGGACCCGCTAACCCAAAGGCCGCGGCTTTCCTCCAACAGTTCCTCCAACACTGCCTGAACGGCAAGAACGAAGCTACCGGGAAGGCGGGGTCGCCACTCGACTTTGTCACTTACCACGCCAAGGGCCGTCCTACTGTTGTTGACGACCACGTGCGCATGGGTCTTTCGAAGAATCTGCAGGACGTTGCAAGCGGCATGGAGATTCTGAACGCCTTTCCGAAATTCCGCAAGCTCCCCATCATCCTCAGCGAATCGGACCCTGAAGGCTGCGCCGCCTGCTCAGCCCGCGTCTACCCTCAGAACGCCTATCGCAACGGTACACTGTACCCTACCTACACGGCCGCGGCCATAAACAACACACTGAAGCTGGCTGATCGTCACCGCTCCAACATCGCGGGGTTACTCACCTGGGCCTTTGAATTCGAGGACCAGCCTTACTTCGACGGCTTCCGCACGCTGGCCACCAACGGCATCGATAAACCGGTCCTCAACGTCTTCCGTATGGCTGCCATGATGTCCGGTAACCGCGTCAGGACTGAGAGCACGGGCGCCGCCGGCCTGGATGCGATTCTCAAAGACGGCGTCACCGCCAAGCCGGACGTCGACGCCTTCGCCAGTCGCGGTCCACATGATGTGACGGTGATGTTATGGAACTACCACGATGACGATATGCCCGCGCCGGATGCATCCGTAAAACTCACTATTGCCGGGCTGCCGAAGCAGGTGCAGGTGCGCCACTATCGCATTGATGCCACTCACAGCAACGCCTACACGGTATGGAAGAACATGGGCTCGCCGCAAAGCCCGAATGAAGAGCAGTACAAGCAACTCGAAGCCGCCGGTCAATTGCAATTGCTGCAGCCGTCCCAGCCGGTATCGACCCAAGCAGGCAAGGCGGCGCTGGAGTTCCTGCTGCCGCGGCAAGCAGTTTCACTCGTTCAACTAACCTGGTAAACAACCAATGCGACTCGTCCAATTGATTCACTCTGCCGGCCGCCGCGCCGTAGCCATCGTCGACGGCAGGGATCTGGTTCCGCTCACGGACGTCGATTCCGTTTATGCCCTCGCCCACGCCGCGCTCGCCGCCGGCATGTCGATGCAAAAGTTCGCCGCCGCTTGCGCCACCGGCGGACTTTTCGACTACGACTCGGTTTACGCCGGCGACCACGCCTGGACTCTGCTGCCGCCAGTCGGCCATCCTTCGGAACCCTCCCGTACTCTGGTGTCAGGCACCGGCCTCACGCATCTTGCGAGCGCTGCCAATCGCGATGCCATGCACGCCGGCGCCGTCACCATTACCGATAGCATGCGCATGTACCAATGGGGCGTGGAAGGTGGGCGTCCCGCGGCGGGCGTCATCGGCTCGGCTCCGGAATGGTTCTATAAAGGCTGTGGCACGGTGTTGCGCGCCCATAATCAGCCTCTTGATGTCCCCGCCTATGCCGAAGACGGAGGAGAAGAACCCGAGATCGCCGGCGTCTATCTCATCGATCCCAGCGGTGTCCCGCGCCGGCTCGGTATGACGCAAGGCAACGAGTTCTCAGACCACGCCTTCGAGAAGAAGAACTATCTCAACCTCGCCGGCTCCAAACTGCGGACCTGCTCCATCGGCCCTGAACTCGTCCTCGATCCCGACTTCTCCGATGTATCGGGCACCGTAACCATAGAGCGTGACAGCGCCACCATATGGACCAAACAGATCCGCACAGGCGAAGCCCACATGTGCCACAGCCTCGCCAACATGGAGCACCATCACTTCAAATTCGAGCCGCATCGCTGCCCCGGAGACCTCCACGTCCACTTCTACGGCGCCAGCGCGTTTAGCTTCGGCGAAGGCATCCAACTCCGTCCGGCCGACGTGATGCAAGTTCATTTCGAGGGCTTTGGCCGCCCTCTGCGCAACTTTCTTCACGCGGAAGCTGGTCCGGCCCCCTTCGTCCCGGTGGAGCCCTTATAGGCCCAGCCCATGCTATCCTCCGAACGGAGAGAAACCCTATGGATCTGCGGAAAGCTTGTCTGGTGAAGCCCGGCGCCAAGGTGAAACTCGACGCTCGCGACCCTGCCGCTACGTTCGACTTGGACAAAGAGCAAGCCCTCTCTGACCTCGACGGCGATCGCAAGCGTCTCTTTGACCTGCAGTACCGTCTCTATGCCGAGAAGAAGCGGGCCTTGTTGGTAGTCTTTCAGGCTATGGACACAGCCGGCAAAGACGGAGCCATTCGCCACGTGATGACTGGCCTCAATCCACAAGGGTGCCGGGTGGCGAGTTTCAAGAAACCTACGGAAGAGGAGATGGAACACGACTTCCTGTGGCGCGTTCACAAGGAGGTGCCGCGCCATGGGGACGTCGGCATCTTCAATCGCTCGCACTATGAGGATGTCCTCGTCGCTCGCGTCCACCGCCTCGTCCCCAAGTCCGTCTGGCGCGCGCGCTACAACCAGATCAATGATTTTGAGGGTATGCTGCGCGCCAACAATGTCGTTATCGTGAAATTCTTTCTGCACATCAGCAAGGACGAACAGAAACAGCGCCTGCAGCAGCGTCTGGACGATCCCAATCGCAACTGGAAGGTCTCATTAGCCGATTTTGAAGAACGCAAGCACTGGGACG
>JBDTMC010000454.1:0-6408 GCA_039934475.1 Bryobacteraceae bacterium
CAGCGGTATGATCGTCAATGTCGGTTCCATCGGCGGCAAAGTCACCCTGCCGTGGCTCTCGTTGTATTCGGCCACCAAATTCGCTATCGGCTCAATGACTGAGGGTCTTCGCATGGAGTTGATGCCCGACGGCGTTCGCACCATGCTGGTCTGTCCCGGCTATGTGTCCACCAACTTCCAGGACAATGCACTTACCGGCGCACCCCCTCCTGCCATCCGCAATTCCAAGATCTTTCTCATCACACCGCAACGCTGCGCCGAAGATATCGCCGACGGCGTCGAAAAGAACAGGCGTACGGTGATCACACCGCCAGGCGGCCGATGGTTTATACTCGCATCGCGGCTCTTTGGCGGCTTTCTGGAGCGCCGATTGGCGAAGATTTACCATGGGCTGGCCGCTCCCAAGTAACGTTGTATGTTGTTGAAGCTAAAAAGAACTCCTGGCATCTACCTGGTCGGCTTTATGGGATCGGGCAAAACCACCGTCGGCCGCCTCCTTGGCAAGGAACTCGGGTGGAGCTTCTGCGATCTCGATGAGGACATCGAAGTTGACCAGAAGTGTTCCATCGCCGCCATCTTTGAGACCCGTGGTGAAGCCGAATTCCGGCGCATCGAGTCTCAAGCCCTCGCTCGCCGTGTTCGACTGGTCGAGCGCGGCAGGCCCCTCGTTGTGGCTCTCGGCGGCGGCGCCTTCGTCCAGGAAAACAACTTTGAGCTGCTCGAAAACAACGGCGTCTCCATCTGGCTCGATCCGCCCTATGGGGTCATCCGCCGCCGCGTCGAGGGTGCCAGCCACCGGCCCCTCGCGCGCGATCCTCAGAAACTCGAGGAACTCTACCATTCGCGGCGGTCCTTTTATGAGCGAGCGGGCTATCACATTCGCGAGGCCGACTCTTCGTCCGCTGTCGCTTCCATCCTCCGGCTGCCTATCTTCTAAACCTATGGATAGCAACCTCCGCCACCACGCCGAAGCCATCTACACCGCTGCCCTTGCTGCCGCCGACCCCAGTCAGGCCGTGTCCCGGTTCGTGCGGCTTCAGGATGGACTCCTACAAGTAGGAGAGCGATCCTACCCCGTGGCTTCGTTTCGCGACATCTACGTCATCGGGGCGGGAAAGGCCTCGGCTCCCATGGCCCAGACGATCGAACAACTCCTCGGCGATCGCATTACTTCCGGGCTCATCAATGTAAAGGATGGGCATCTTGCGCCACTCTCTCGCATCCAGATCAATGAATCGAGTCACCCCGTGCCTGACGCTCGTGGCGTCGAAGGTGCTCACCGCATCTCGCAGCTCGCTCGCGGCGCCGGCCGTGAAGACCTCGTCATCTGTCTCATCTCCGGCGGCGCTTCGGCCCTCACACCCTATCCCGCACCGCCCATCACTCTCGAACAGAAGCAAACCGTCACCACGTTGCTTCTCCAGTCCGGTGCCGACATCCACGAGATCAACGCCATTCGAAAGCACATCTCGCTCTTCAAAGGGGGACGCCTGGCTGCCCTCGCCGCCCCCGCCACTGTGATCTCGCTGCTCCTTTCCGATGTCGTCGGCGACAATATCGACGTCATCGGCTCTGGCCCCACCGCGCCCGATTCCTCCACCTTCGTCCTGGCTCTCGCCATCCTCGACAAATACGGCCTGCGAAACGCCGTGCCCGCTCCGGTCCTCGATCGCCTCGAAGCCGGAGCGGCCGGTAGAATCGAGGAGACACCGAAGCCCGGCGACCCTATCTTCGACCGTGTTCAAAATCTTGTCGTAGGAAGCAACAAACTCGCCGTCGAAGCCGCTGCGGAAAAGGCTACCTCACTCGGCTACCGTTGCCAGGTGCTCACCCAAGGCGCGGACGGAGAAGCCCGCGATTCGGCCCGTTTTCATGCCAGCGTCGCCACCAGGATGCAGCCCCCGGCCTGTCTTCTCTCCGGCGGCGAAACCACGGTCACCATCCGCGGCTCCGGGCTCGGAGGGCGTAACCAGGAATTCGCACTCGCCGCTGCCATCGCCATCGATGGCAAACCGAACACCGTCGTCGTTAGCTTCGGCACCGATGGCAGCGATGGGCCCACCGATGCCGCAGGGGCCATAGCCGCCGGAGACACAGTGGCACGCGCCAGTGCGCTCGGCCTCGATCCCACTGCGTACCTCGACAACAACGACTCCTATCACTTCTTCGAGCCCCTCCACGATCTCATCAAGACCGGTCCCACCAACACGAACGTCATGGATATTCGCTTCGTCCTCGTCGGTGACAATCAATGAGTTTCTGGCGCAAAGAAGTGATCGATCCCGCTCTTGATCACGAAACGATCAAACACATCGCCGAACAGCGCGCCTGGATTCTGCGGGAACCCGCCAACGCCGAGCCTTACTACAACCTCGCCCAGCTCTACCGCATGCAATGGAAGCAGGACGAAGCCTTGGGACTCTTGCTCGAGGCCGTGCGCTTAGATCCTCGCCATGCTGGCGCCAACAACGCCCTTGCCGAGGTCTACGCCATTCGCAACGACTACGCCAAGGCGTGGATTCACGCTCATGTCGCCGAACAGTCCGGCGATGCATCCGCCGTGGACCTGCTGCGCCGCCACTCAATTGCCAATCCGAATTCGTGAACCGCTGAGCGATCTCGTTCGTAACTGAGAGAGGAGGCTATATGGCCCAACACGTGAAGATCCTCGGTATACTCCACATCGCACTCGGCGCGTTGAGCGTCTGTGGCGGTCTGATTGTCCTGGCGGTAATGGGCGGACTCGCTGGCATCGTCGGCGCCGCCGCCGATTCCGACAGCGCATTTATCGCTATGCCCATCCTGGCCGGACTCGGCGGCATTGCGTTTCTTGTCCTCATGGCGCTTGGACTACCCGGCATTATCGCCGGTTGGGGTTTACTAAACTTCCGGCCCTGGGCGCGTGTCGTCACCATCGCCCTTTCCGCCTTCGATCTCTTTCACATCCCCTTCGGGACGGCCCTAGGGATCTACGGCTTCTGGGTACTTCTATCGGTTGAAGGGGAGCAACTCTTCCGCCCACCACAGCAATACGCGGCCCGGTAATCACGGACTAATCGGCTAGCCTTTGTCGGTCTGTTCCGCTGTCACTGCGGAATGCACATTGCGCCTCATTCCAGACCACGTCTCCGACACGACAATCGAGTTCGCCGGATCGCGTGGCAGGAACTTAACCGTCGCGCCTCCCAGCAGTAGTTCAGGATCCGCAGGCGCACCAGTCAAACCGGATAGGTCTTGTGAAGCGGTGTAGGTGACGCCCCGCACTTCATACGTGAACTGCACCACCGAATCGTGGACATCCACCACCGTCGCATCCACCATCCGTCCGCCGGCGTTGATAATGGTTCGCCTGCGGCGCTCCAGTTCGTCGGGCGAAACCTGCCGCCGTCTATAAATGACAATACCGGCCGCAACAAGTACGACCGGTATTGCCACAATTGCCAGATAGAAGGAATCGACCATAGACGGCCAGCCGCCGGTTTAGTGGCTTGCAGGCTCTTCGTGGAAAACCTTGCCCCAATCTTTCAAAAACTGCTCCAACCCTTTGTCCGTCAGCGGATGGTTGAACAACATGTCCAGCACCTTGAACGGCAGCGTCCCGATGTCGGCGCCCGCCTTGGCTGCTTCCACCACGTGCAGTGGAGAGCGCAGCGATGCCGCCAGAACCTGTGTCCGGAAATCGTGTGTCCGGTAAATGGTCACGATATCGTCCACCAGGTCCATACCCACTTGGCCGATGTCATCCAGCCGGCCGACAAACGGGCTGATGATGTACGCCCCGGCCTTGGCCGCCAGCAGCGCCTGTGCCGCCGTGAAGCAAAGGGTAACGTTCAGCCGGATGCCTTCCTTGCTCAACGTGGAACAGGCCCTGATCCCATCGCGGGTCAACGGCACCTTCACCACCACGTTCTTATGAATCTTGGCAAGCTTCCGGCCTTCGCTCACCATCTGATCCGAAGTTGTCGCCACAACCTCCGCGCTGATATCTCCGTCTATGATTTCGCAAATGCGGGCGATCTGTTCCTCAATCGGCCGCCCTTCTTTAGCGATCAGGGTCGGGTTAGTAGTAACGCCATCGACAATGCCCCAGTCGGCTCCCCGCTTGAGTTCGTCGAGATTAGCAGTATCTAGGAAGATCTTCACGTCTCTGCCCCTCTCTTATGCTGTCCAGTTGGATTCGTTCTCTGCGACTACGGTATTCCTCAATAGGCCGATGCCATTGATTTCCACTTCCACCACGGCGCCAGGCTGCATCGGACCTACCCCAGGAGGAGTCCCCGTCGCAATCAAGTCGCCGGGTTCCAGCGTTAGGAATTGCGTAACGTACTCAATTATATCAGCCACCGAAAAAATCATATCGGTGACAGGGCCATCCTGCTTCACTTCGCCGTTCAAACGCGTTGTGACTCGCAGGATCCCAAGATCCACTTCGGCGGCCGGCACTACCCACGGGCCCAGCGGACAGAAGGTGTCGAACCCTTTGCCGCGCGTCCATTGGCCGTCCTTCTTCTGCAAGTCGCGCGCCGTAACGTCATTCACCACTGTGTACCCAAGCACGTGCGACATCGCCTCTTGACGGCGCACCCGTCGCGCGCGCGTCCCGATCACAACTCCCAATTCGCCCTCAAAATCCACTCTCTGCGACAGCCTTGGATAGACGACTTCTTCTCCCGCAGCCAGCATCGACGAAGGAGGCTTCAGGAAAATTAGAGGCTCCGACGGAACTTCATTGCCCAGTTCCTTCGCATGCTCCACGTAATTCCGGCCCACGCACACAATTTTGGTAGGAGCGCATGGCGGTAGCAGGCGAATCCCTTCGATAGAATGCTCTCTGCCGTTGCGCGCGCCATTCAGGCCGGCGGTCTCAAAAACCGTCTCGCCCTCCAGAATCCCGTAAAACGTCTCCGGAGAATCCGCCGCCGTCGAGGGCAGCCGCCGGTTCAGGGTGAAACGAATCAGTTTGGTCATAGGTCTCCCGAGCCGAAGTCGAACTTCAACTGCCGTTTGGCAAAGTAGATCTTTCCGTTTACCCGCGAATTGGAAGGAATCTTGAGTAGAACTCTTCCCCCAAACCGCCGTGCCATCTCCGCAGCCAGCGCCGTTTCTTCATCTTGAGGCGCGCCGGTGCCGGGCACTGCGGCGCGAAACCAGTCGGCCGTCGCCTGCTTCAGCAGGTCTTCGATTTCGGCATTGGCACACATCCACTCGCCACGCCGCAGGATCGCCTTTTGCCGGCGAATGGAAATCAGCACTCCCATCGGGTATGCTCTCGATTGTAACGCGGCTCGAAACCCGAATCCGTCCCCCTTACGTCTGATCTAATGGAGTGCCATGCCTTTACTGGGAAAGAAGGCTCCGCAAACCGACGACGAAGCCGTTCGCAAGCTCATCTCTGAGATTGACGAACTCGACGCTTTGCCCAATCGCGTCTTTCGACGCATCTGGCTCCTCTTCCTGCTCGTCATTCCGTTCGCGTTGATTCTGTTCTACTTCGCCGCCGTTCGCCGTTAGTCTATGGCTAAAGTCCTACTCGCCGGAGCGACCGGGAATTTGGGCCGGCATGTGCTTCGTCAACTGGGTGTCCATGGCCACTACGTCCGCGCACTCGTGCGACGAGAGACCCAGGCCGCCGATCTCCGCGGTTTCGCTCAGGAAATCGTGTTCGCCGACCTTACCCAAGCTGACACTCTTTCCGCGTGTTGCCACGACATCGACACGGTCATCTCCGCCGCCGGCGCGAGCGTCGACATCAACACATCCTCCCGCCAAACCTTCAGGGAGATCGATTTCGAAGGCAACCGCAACCTGCTCGAAGAAGCCATCCGCGGTCAAATCCGCAAATTCGTCTACGTTTCCGCCCTCACGTCAACCGAAACGGCGCACACCGCCTACCTGCGCGCCAAGGAAGACTTCGCCGCTTTGGTCATGAAATCCGGTCTCGACTACCAGATCCTCCGGCCTACCGGCTTCTTCTCGGCTTTCGCTTTTCTCGCTGGCATGGCCCGCGAACGTTCGCTCCCCTTGATCGGTGAGGGAACCGCAAAAACGAACCCAATTGACGACGAAGAGGTCGCCACCGCGTGCGTCGAAGCCATTCAATCGGAGATCCGCGAGCTGGCCCTCGGAGGTCCGGATATCCTCACCCGCAAAGAGATCCTCGACCTCGTCTTCCACGCCATCGGCAGGGAACCGCGCTATCAACGCATTCCCGCAGTCGTCGTGAAGGTGGCAGGTGCGGCTATGGGCCTCTTCAACCCTCGCAAGCGCGACCTCACCGAGTTCTATCTCGCCGTCGGCGCTCACGATTGCATCGCACCGCCCTACGGCCGCCGCCGTCTCGCCGACTATTTCGGCGCTTTAAACCGTTCGTCTATCTCCACCTGATACCCGTTGGCCAGCCGGTTGGTC
>JBDTMC010000455.1:0-6404 GCA_039934475.1 Bryobacteraceae bacterium
CTGGCTGACAATGTCGCCGGCCTCGAACGACATGGCGACACCAGGCATCTCTTCGCCGAACTTCTGGCGCAGGCGTTCGCGCAGAGGCTCCCCGCGCAAGGTGGCCGATGGTTTCAACGCGACTAGTAACACGGCTTCATGGGGACCGCTGGTCCAGAGGTAGATCGTATTGATGGGATAACTGGCGGGCTGCACTCCGATGAACCCGGTTGTGATCGCAACGTTATCCGCACCCACTTCCCGCTTGATAATGTCGAGAGCCTTGAGCGCTACCAGTTCCGTGCGCTCGATGCGAGTGCCAGTGGGCGCACGGAGCCGCAATTGGAACTGGCCCGCATCGACAGTGGGAAAGACTTCAGTGCCGAGTTGGGGCAGCAACAGCCAAAGCAGCAGGGCGGCGCCGGCGAGGTAGACGGCGACGGTGAGCCAGCGCAGGCGCAGGACCGGCTTCAGGTAAGCCTCATAAGCGCGTCGTAGCAGGCCACGTTTCTCCTCTCCTTCACCGGTTCGCATCAGCCAGGCGGAGAGCACCGGAACAAGAGTACTGGATAACACATACGACGAGATCATGGCGAGACCGACGGCCAGCGCGAGTGGTACAAAGAGCTGCCGTCCCACGCCCGTCATGAAGAACGAGGGAACGAAGACGCTGAGGATGCAGAGCATGGCCAGCAATCGCGGTCCGGCGGTTTTCGAACAGGCTTCAACGATGGCGCGAGCGCGGCTCAACCCACTGGCCATGTGCGTGTGGATGTTCTCAATTTCCACGGTTGCCTCATCCACAAGAACGCCGACGGCGAGCGCCAGTCCGCCTAACGTCATGATGTTGACGGTCTGTCCCAGCGCCCATAAGCCGATGACTGCGGCTAACAGGGAGAACGGAATGGTGACGACGACGATCAAGCCGCTACGCCAGTCGCGCAGGAACAACAGCACCATCAGGCCAGTGAGCAGGGCGCCAAGCAACCCTTCGTTGACAAGACCGCGAATGGCGCTGGATACGAAGCGCGATTGATCGAACTCCAAACTGATGCTGACATCTTCCGGTACCACCTTGCGCATGTCGGGCAGCGCCGCCCGCACGCGATTGATCACGGCCAGGGTGGAAGCATCGGAACGCTTGGTGACCGGAATGTAGACCGTACGGCGCCCGTTGACGTGGGCGTAACCGGTGACCACGTCTGTGCCATTCTCAACCACTCCGATGTCGCGCAGAAAGATGGCCGTACTGGAGCCCACACGCACCGGCGCATCGGCAAGCTCCTGTAGATTGCCGCCCACCACTGAGTTACTGGACGCGATGCGCGCCAGATCGCCCGTCCGCACGACACCGGAAGGCATCACCACTGAGGCGCGGTTGACCGCCGTGATGGCCTCCTCAGGAGACACGCGATAGGAGCGCATCTTGTCGGGGTCAAGGCGTACGACAATGGTGCGCTGGTTGCCTCCAAAGGGCGGCGGCGCTGAAACACCGGGGAGTGTGGCGAACAACGGCCGCACGCGGTTCAAAGCAATGTCCTGCATCTCGCCCGGACTGCGAATGGGACTGGAAAAGACTAACTGTCCAACGGGAACACTGCCCGCGTCATAGCGAACGATGAACGGCGGCACGGCGCCGGGAGGCATGAAGGCACGGGCGCGATTTACATAACCCACTGTCTGCGCCATCGCCTGGTTCATGTCGGTATCCGGATGGAAGACCAGCTTCATCAGTGCCGCGCCTTGAATACTCTTCGATTCGACGTGTTCGATGCCGGTGATGTAGAGGAAGTGATACTCGTAGTAGTAAGTGAGGTAGCCTTCCATCTGGGCCGGGTCCATGCCGCCGTAGGGCTGGGCCACGAAGATGGCCGGCGCGCCCAGATTCGGGAAAATATCCACTGGCATTCGCGTCACCGCAAGACCCGCGGCCAAGGCGAGAGCAATCACGGCAACCAGTATGGTGACGGGACGGCGCAGCGCGAGACGAACCAGCCACATGCTAGCGGCTCCCCTGGCGCAGAAACGGCTCGATGTCGCCTTCGGCAACGGCGACACTGAGCATGGCGTGCCAGACATTGAGACGGGCGATGGAATCGTCGATCTCAGACTGTGTGCGGAGACGCTGCGTATCGGCCACTTCCACTAGCGTGCCGAGTCCAGCGCGATAGCGGGCCAAGGCTTGCTGTTCGGCGGCTGCTGCGAACTCCAACTGGCGCGGCGTGTTCGCAGCCACTTTGCGAGCACCCTCCAGATAAGCCAATGCCCTTTCGTGTTGTGCGGAAAGGTCGCGTTTTACCAGATCCAACCTGGCTGATTCGGCGCGCTCGCGATACGTTTCCGCCTCGCGTTTCGCGCGCAGTGATGGCAGATCGAATAGTGGGAACATCACAGTCATCCCAAGGCCATAGTTGAAGATATTCGGCCCAAGGCCGTTTACGCCGCCTTCCGTAGCGCCGTTGGGGTTCGCGCCCGTGCCGCGCGCATAGTTGGCGCCCTGCACCATAAATTTCGGATACCAGGTTTTATCGAGCGTCTTCTCGCGCGCCTTCACTTCCTCCACCGCCAGCAGTTGCTCGCGCGCCGCCGGATGATTGTCTACGCCGCCATCGGTTGCTGTCTGCTGTGGCAGCGTCAGCAAAGGCCCTGCGTCGGGCGCGATGCCGGAGGCCGGTGTTCCCAATAATTGCGACAGTGTCGCCTTGGCCACTTGCACGGCTTGCTGCGCCTGGATGAGCTGCGTTTCGGCCACTGCCAGTTCGGACCTGCTGCGCGACCCATCGACGCCCGGCCGTAATTCCGCTTTTACCAAAGCATCCACTACGGTCAACAGCACCTTCGAACGATCGACGGCGGCCTGCGCGCCACGGACAGTTTGCTCCGCGGCCAGCTCAGTAAGAAAGGCGTCCGCTGCCGCTGCGGATACTTCGAAGCGAGTTCGCTCTACCGCTGCTTGTGCGCGGCGCTTGGAAGCCTCCGCCGAATCTACATTCGCGCGGCGCAGGCCAAAATCAAACGGCTCCCACGAAACCAGCACGCCTACGGCGCTGCCCCACACGCTGGTGAGGCTGGTATCGGGCAACACAGGTCCTGAGATACCCGGCAGCACCGCTTGCGGCAGCGTCATGCCGAAGACGTTGTTGCGTGTGGCGCGATTCCACTGGCCAATCACATCGGCGCGCGGCAAATAGCCGGTGCGTGCCAAGCGAATGCCGGCTGTCGCCGCGCCCAATTGCTCTTCGGAGATGCGCACCGAGGGGTAGCTCTTCGCCGCTAGCTCCACTGCCTGCCGTAAGGTTAACGGAGGCTGTTGTGCGAGGAGACAAACCGCTTGCAAGAAGAACAGAACGAAGGCGAACAATCGCATGCAGAGATTAGTCCACTGTAGCACTAGTCTATTCACGGCAGATACCGCGTTTGCTGGCGCGAATGAATTGAACAAGATGCAGCGTGTGCTCCGTGGGAACCTCGTTCTCGATACGCACCAATGCCTCTTCCAACTTTAGCTTGTCGCGATAGAGCAGCTTATAGGCAGCCTTCAAGGCGGCCATTTGCGGAGCAGTGAACCCGGCGCGCTTGAGGCCAACCGTATTCAGGCCGAGTGCGGACACGTATAGCCCAGCGTAGAGGAAATACGGCGGCGCGTCTCGATTCACGCGCGTGCTGCCGGCGATCATTGCCAGCCGCCCGATGCGCGAGAATTGGTGAACACCCACGCCACCGGATATAAACGCCTGATCCTCCACTTCCACATAACCGGCCACCAGAGTACAACTCGCGATCACGGTGCCGTTTCCGATGACACAGTTGTGGGCGATGTGGCCGGAGGTCATCACATAATTGTCATTCCCGATCACCGTGCTCGACTCTGCCTTGGTGCCACGCGAAATGGTGAAGTGCTCACGGATGCGGTTGCCATTGCCGATCACCAGATAGCTACGTTCGCCTGTAAAATTCTTGTCTAGGGGATCGGTTCCTAAAACGGTTCCGGCGGAGATTTCATTACGCTCGCCCATCGTTGTCCAGCGCTTCACGTAGACATGAGGCTCCAGCCGGCAGAACGCCCCCATCACAACATCCGATTCGATTACACAGTACTCCCCTATGACACACTGCGGTCCAATCACAGCGTCAGGATGAAGGCGCGCCGTCGGCGCAACGGTTGCAGAGGGATCGACTGCCATAACTTTGTATGATACAGACTGGGAAAGGCGGAGCCGATGCGGGTGAGAGAATTAGCGGACTGGCTGGGGGCAACTTTCGTCGGCGATGGCGAGAAAGAAATTGTGCGCGCGGCGCCCCTGGAAACCGCCGGCGCCGAAGATCTCAGTTTTGTTGGCAACCGCAAAGCCGCTCAGTCGGCCTCCTCTTCCGCCGCCGGTTGCCTTATCGTTTCGCCCAACTGGGCGGACGACGGGCGCACGGTGATCCACGCCGTCGATCCGCGCACCGCCTTTGCCCGCGCAGTGTGCCGGCTTCATCCCCGCCCCGTGCCTGCTCCAGGTGTTCACGCCACGGCTGCTGTTCATGAAACGGCGGAGATTGGTAATAACGTCTCCATCGGCGCCCATGCCAGTGTCGGCGAAGGTACTCGTATCGGAAGCGACACCATCATCGGAGCGGGCTGCGCGATAGGCGACCGCGTCACGATTGGCGAAAAGTGCCGCTTGCATGCGAACGTCACGGTGTACGATGACATCGACATTGGCAACCGCGTAATGCTGCACGCGGGCTGCGTCATTGGCGCCGATGGCTTTGGCTTTGTTATGACCGGTGAGCGATATGAGAAATTTCCGCAAGTGGGTAGAGTGTCACTCGGTGACGACGTGGAAATTGGCGCCAACGCCACGGTTGACCGCGCAGCGCTAGGGGTCACTTGGGTGGGCGATGGTACGAAGATCGACAACATGGTTCACGTAGGCCACAATTGCCGCATCGGCAAGCATGTTGTGGTGGCGGCTCAAACGGGTTTCAGCGGCGGTGTGATTGTTGAGGACTATGCCGTGATCGGCGGCCAGGTGGGCGTGGGCGACAAGGCTCGGATTGAGTCGCGCGCCGTGCTTGGGTCGGGATCGGGAGTGTTGAGTTCCAAGATTGTGCGCGGCGGGCAGGTGCTGTGGGGCACTCCGGCACGGCCTCTGAAAGAGCACCTGGAGCAACTTGCGAATCTGGCGCGATTGCCCGAGTTGCGCAAAGAGCTACATCAACTTCGAGACCGCGTACGCGAGTTGGAAGAGGGCGAGTAGGCGCATGCTGTTGGTGGTAGGAGGGCAAAGCCGGAAAGTCGGCAAGACTTCCGTTATCGCCGGTATCATCCGTAGTTTTCGAGAGGCGGAATGGACAGCGATCAAGGTCACACACCACCACTCTCTTGCTGGGTGGGAACTGCAGCAGGAATCGGCGGAATCAGGCGATAGCGGCCGCTATCTGAAAGCCGGGGCTCGCGAATCGTGGTACTTGCCTTGCGCACCGGACCAGTTGGAAACGGCCATGCCCGCGCTGCGGGACTTGATCGAAAAATCAGGCAATGTGATCGTGGAATCGAATAGCGTGATGGACTACCTGCAACCCGACCTTTACCTGCTGGTGCTTGATCACGGCACAAGCGACGTAAAGGAGTCGGCACAACGCCACTGGTCGCGGGTCTCAGCGTTCATTTTGGTTGAGCCTGGCAGCCAGCCGGCGCCGGCAAGCGTTCCGTCTTTCGTAGTGACACGCCCGGATTTTGAATCGAAAGAGCTAGCTGTGTGGATTGCCGCGCATTTCAGTCTTCAGGCCGGTGGAAGAGTGACGCGCAGCGAAACAAAAGACTCGTCGCACTGAACGTGTAAGCGTCCGCCATGCACCTCAGCGATGCGGCGGGCGCAACTCACGGCCAGCCCTGAGTTTGACGACAGGCACGGATCGAACTGCAACTTTAGGCATGCCTGTGGACCTGCAGCGCAACATACCTCTAATTGCACTTCATGCTCATCTCCACAGGTACGCACCACCACTGGTTCACCGCATTGGGAAACCATGGAAACGGCGCTGAACAGCGTGCGCAGCAGATGCTCACATTGCAAAAGATCCAGGCGTACCGCTGGCAGGCCTGCGCTCAGTTCCAGGCGATAATCGCGCGAGCGTGGGAAGAAGTCTTCAGCAAAGCAGCGGTCCACCAGATTCGTCAGGTCCACGGCCACGGGGCGCGGCTGCACTGCCTGCATGTAGTGGATGGCGTCGGTCAAAGTGCTGTTGGCCTGTTCCACCAGGTCTTGTAGCTTTGAGATCTGCGCGAGCGCTTTATGCTCGGTTGCTGGAAGCACCATTTCCAGATAGAAGGCGATGGATTCAATCGTACTCAGCGGCTGGCGAAGTTCGTGCGCGAGATGCCTTAGGACAACGGCCACCTCATCGGGGTGTGGCGTCGGCGCAGACGTCGGTAG
>JBDTMC010000456.1:0-6404 GCA_039934475.1 Bryobacteraceae bacterium
CTCAGACTATGTCAAGAAACTGGAAAACATCGAGGCCAGCATGAGTATGAGCCGGTCGGCGCGGCCGTGCTTATCGTCCGATCTCTTGGGCTTGCGTAAAGGCGGGTCGCAGTACCACCTTGCGTTGGTCGGCACTAGGCTTGGCTCCGCTTCTCCCGGCATCTCGCAGCCTCTCACGGACCGCTATCATGGGTCCAGTATTTTGCAGTCTATGGCGAGTGTTGAATTTCGGTTTTGTCTCAAAAAAGGGCTCAGTCCAGCCGACAACATTCGACAGAGTTCGACACTTTCCGCGAATGTCGCGGCCGGCCGGCACGCTAAACTTCTACCAATGGAATGCAATGAGACGCAGTTGCGCGTCCGGTACGCGGAGACCGACCAGATGGGCGTGGTCTACCACGCGAATTACCTAGTTTGGATGGAAATGGGACGGGTGGAGTATTGCCGGGCGAAGGGGATTCGCTATCGCGATATGGAAGAGCAGGACGGCATTCTGCTCGCTGTTGTGGAAGTCAACTGCCGGTTCTTGTCGCCGGCCCGGTACGACGATGAGGTGATTGTCCGGACGTGGATTGAGCGGGCGCACCGGAGGTTGGTGCAGTTCCGGTATGACGAGAGAGTCCTCGATGGCCCAATCGAGGACTCTATATGCCCCATATCGTTGTTGGCGATCCAAGCCAGCGCAAGTCAAAGACGTCCGGCAACACGATCACAGAACACTACCTTGTGGTTCGTGTAGCAAACGCTCCCGACGAGATGGCTGCGGGTGCAACTGCTGAGATTACCCTTTCCTTGATGTACTGGCCGGATGAGAAAAACAATGAACTGTTTCCCGGCGTAACTTTCACCGTTCGCGAGGGGCCGAAGATTGTGGGATTTGGAAAGATTCTCACAGAGATAACGCAGTCTGTCCATTGACCGCCTTCGCCTTGCGGCATGAGTCTGCTGCGCGAAAGCATCTTCCAATCCGCCAAGTCGTTGGCCTCGACGCCGATTCGACAAAAATCGTTAACTCTCGAGCGGTTCAAAAGGCCGCTCCACTTTCCGCAGGCGGACACAGCCGAGAGCAACTCGATCAGGTTACACTAGAACAGGACTGTCGGTTATTAATGAGTCAAGTCACGTTTTCGATACCGGACGAGATATTGCTTGCCTTGAAGGCGACCCCCGAAGTGCTCGCGGCCAGGATTCGTAACGCTGCGGCCGTCAAGTTGTACGAGATAGGCCAACTTTCATCGGGAGCTGCCGCTCAACTGGCTGGCGTGCCAAAGCCGTATTTCCTCAGCCACCTGGCAGACTATGGTGTGAATACGTTCGACCTCACCGAAGAGGAACTGATCCACGATCTCAAGAGTGCATGAGGCGATCTGCGATACCTCGCCGATCCAGTATTTGCACCAAATTGGTTTGCTGCATTTATTGGCCGACGTTTACACCCAAACCCTGGTTCCTCCCGCTGTCGTGGGTGAGTTAGATCGTGGCAAAGCGATGGGCGTTGATCTGCCGGATGTCCACGCCCTACCCTGGATGAAGATTCAGGCGCCGGAAGGGCTGGACAAGGTGTCTCTGGTGGCGGATCTGGGCGCCGGCGAGAAGGAAGTGCTGGCGCTGGGAATGCAAATTGCTTCCGCCGTGGTGATCCTCGATGAACGGCTTGGGCGATTGCACGCTGAGGCGTTGAAATTGAACTACACGGGCACTCTGGGAATCCTCTTGCGCGCGAAGATCGAAGGCCTGATTCCCCGAATCGAGCCTCTACTGGGGCATCTCGATCATTTGGGATTTCGGCTGTCGCCGAAAGCTCACGCGGCCGTCCTCAAACAGGCGGGCGAATAATGTCGCGGCCGGCCGGCACGCTAAACTTCTACCAATGGAATGCAATGAGACGCAGTTGCGCGTCCGGTACGCGGAGACCGACCAGATGGGCGTGGTCTACCACGCGAATTACCTAGTTTGGATGGAAATGGGACGGGTGGAGTATTGCCGGGCGAAGGGGATTCGCTATCGCGATATGGAAGAGCAGGACGGCATTCTGCTCGCTGTTGTGGAAGTCAACTGCCGGTTCTTGTCGCCGGCCCGGTACGACGATGAGGTGATTGTCAGGACGTGGATTGAGCGGGCGCACCGCAGGCTGGTGCAGTTCCGGTATGAGATCCTTCAAGCGTCGGAAGAGCGCATGCTCGCGCATGGGCACACAACGCACGTCTTTTTGAGCCGCGACTTGAAACCGGCCAAGCTGCCGGCGAAGTACCATACGCTATTCGGACTGGCATGAGGTTGGTTGCCCTAGTCGTATTGGCTCCCGTATTGAGTGCCGGATCGCTGGAACGCGTGGCGGCAGAGGCGATGGGCGCGCGGCAAGGGGCAGTGGTCGTGCTGGACGTGGTCAACGGAAAGCCGCTGGCAGTCGTACGCCCGCAGGTGGCGAAGTCGCTAGTGGCCAGACCGGGATCGACAATCAAGCCGTTTACCCTCGAGGCTTTGGTCAAGGCGGGACTGGCGGGCCATGCCGTCTGCGCGCGGCGTTTGATGATCGGGTCGCGGAACCTCTCGTGCTCCCACCCGGAAGCCCCTGGTCCTCTCAGCGCCAGCGAGGCGTTGTCCTATTCGTGTAACTCATGGTTTGCATCGATGGCAGCGAGGCTACAGCCGGACGACCTGGTGCTGCCGCTGCGAGCGGCAGGGTTCGGCGTCAGAAGCCGGCCCGCTTCGGTGGAAGCCTTGCAGTTGTTGGCTCTCGGGGAAGGAGATGTTCGGGTAACGCCTCTCGCACTGGCCGAGGCGTACCGGAAGTTGGCGTCTTCCGTTTCACAGTTGGTGCGGCAAGGGTTAGTGGAGGCCACCACTTATGGCACGGCGCGGCTGGCGGCCGTGCCCGGGTTGGAGGTGGCGGGCAAAACGGGAACGGCCACCAGTGACGGCTCGCATAAGCACGCCTGGTTCGCCGGTTTCGCTCCAGCGCGCGCGCCGCGGGTGGTTGTTGTTGTGTACGTAGAGTCCGGGCAGGGCGGTGCAGACGCGGCGCCGGTAGCGCATGAGGTGTTTGCCGCATGGCAACGCGGCTTGCGATAGCATTGCTGGTTCTGATGGCAGCCAACGGACAAGCGGCTGACTGGAAGGTCCGTCTGTTTTGGCTGAGCCGTGTGACGTCCGCGGTGGTGATGGTGGATGGGCGGGCTCCCGTGCGGTTGACGGTGCAGTCGCGGCCGATGCATTTCGATGGGTCGTATACCTTGGCTGTGCCGGGCGCGGAGACGGCGCGCCTGGCGTCGCCATTGGATGTGACGGTTCATGACGGGCGTCTCCTGTTCACCCTGGCAATGCCGCGCGAGGAGTATGTGGAGGCGGTGCTGGCCGGTGAGAGCAGCGTGTTCAAGGCGCCGCAGGCATTGCAGGCGATGGCAGTGACGGCGCGGTCTTACGCGCTGCATTTTGCGGGAAGGCATCGCATGGAAGGGTTCGATTTCTGCGACACCACTCACTGCCAGGATGCGCGGGTTGCGGCTCGTTCGGCGCGACTGCGGGCGGCCGTGGAATCAACCGAAAGCGAAGCCTTGTGGTACCAGGGGAATCCTGCCGCCGCCTATTATTCGCGGCACTGTGGAGGGACTACGGAAGCAGGCGAAGCTCCTTACTTGCCAAGTCATCCCGATCGGTATTGCGTCACGAAGGGCGCAGGGGAATGGCGTACACAACTGAGCGCAGCGGAATTGAAGAAAGCCGGATTAGGGTTGCCGGTGGAGATAGCGGAGCGCAGCCGCACGGGCCGCGTCACTGCGGTGCGGGCAGGAGGACGGCGGCTTCCCGTGGACGCTCTGCTGGGCGCGATTGGGGAGAACCTGGGTTGGAACCGCCTGCGGAGCTCCTGGTTCACGGTGTATCCCGCAGGCGATGGGTCGGCGTTTGAGGGCCGCGGTTCCGGGCACGGCGTGGGGCTCTGCCAGGCCGGCGCCGCAGTGATGGGCGAGCAAGGACTAAGTTATCGCGAGATACTGGCTTATTACTTCCCGGAGACTAAGGTTGGCGTCAACGCGCAAGGGTTTGGCTGGCGCGTGCTGGGCGGCGAGAGGGTGGATCTGTGGACCACGGCGGGCGATTCCGACGGGCCCTTGGTGGCCTTGGCTGATCGCCAGTTGCTGCGGGCTGAGGCGGCGTCCGGTTGGCGTGGGCCACAGCGGGTGCGGCTGAAACTCTATCCAACGGTGGCCGCCTTCCGTGATGCTACCGGGGAGCCCGGAACGGTGGCGGGAAGCACGGTTGCCGGAACGGTCCGGTTGCAGCCGGCTGCCGGATTACGGAGCCGCGGAGTCGTGGAATCCACGCTTCTCCATGAGATGTTGCACGTAGTTTTGGAGACAAGGACACGGCCCGATGTGCCGGTATGGTTTCGCGAAGGGCTGGCAGCGGCACTGGCCGGGCAACGGTCGTCGCGCGTCCGTCCCTTGATTGACCGCTATGGACGCGAGACTGTGATGGGGTGGTTGAGCAAAGGGCTACCCGCCGTGGCGCGCTGACAACCTGCTGACCAACGCCGTAAGGGTGAACCACGCCGTAGTGGCGATCAGATACGCGGCGAAGAAACGGACGCCAAGGCTGATTGTTTGGGCGGCTATGCCTTCCAGCGTGGGAATCCACCAGATCAGCTTGTAGGGGACATAGATACCGAGGGCGACTAAGAAGATCGCTCCGGCGTAGAAGTAGGTTTGCCCGAGAGGACGCCATGCCGCCGGCTGGACGAAACCTCGGAATCCGTGCCCGGCAACCTGACTGGCCAGCGGTAACAGTAACAGCACCACAGTGCCTGCCACGGCCTCGGGCAGCCATGGGACCTTCGATGAGGGAGCGTATCGGAGCGCAACCGCGGCCAGTGCGGCCGTGGTCAGAAACCAAAGAAACAGCGCCGGGATCCGCCGCAACGTGGCGACAAAGGGAGGCGCACCTCCCGGATCGCGAAAAGAGGCCAAGGTCACGCCTTGCAACCACAACTCTCCGGAAATGATGAGAAGGGCTAGCCAGGCAGATCCGGCCAACTGCCAAACAGTAGCCTCCGGCACCGACAACCACAGCCAGACAGCAGCAGCAAGCAGGGCGTTAGTCGCCAGCTGAATCGCCCACAGTGTCCTGCGATTGAGGAGGGCGCCTACTAGGGCCATGGCTAGCGTACCTCCATCGTGCGACTCTCGGTCGTAGTAATCAGTTCCGGTTGGTACATCGGTTGTGCCGTAGCCGGACTCACTCGGAAGCGGCCCGGGTTAACGATTTTGATGAGGTAAGTGAATTCGCTCACGCCCGTGGATGGGTAAGTTTGGAAGAGCGCCGCGCGGTCGTCGTGGAATTCCCGGCGCGTATACCAATAGCCCCACCACTTGGGTTTTTCGGAAAGATCGTAAAGGTCGTCCCGCTCGATGAACTCGGCGCCGGCTGGAATCGGATCTTCAATGATAAGGTAGCGCAAACCAGCGCTTTGCAATTTGAGATGAACGGCCAGCACCTCGCCGGGTACCGCGTTGCCATTGAAGGAATCCAGGCGATGAACGATCTTTTCGCCCTGCCGCACGGGAGTAACGCGGAAGTACTCGCGCTCCAGGCTAAACGAGGTGTCTCCGGTGCGCGAGATACGGTCCTCGGTGGAGAAGTATTCGGCGCGCGCGGACCAGTACAAGCGGCCTTGCCCGGTTTTGGTTACGCGGATGTCCATCTTGCCATCTTTGAGTTGCTCGGAGGGGATGCGTACGGAAGCGGGAGCCGGCGCCAGTGCATCCGCTTGTGTAAAGCGCTTCGCTGCAACTTGCTGGCCGTTCACTGTGACAGTGTAATTGAAGCTTGGACTTAGTTCGCGGCTGATCTTGAGGTAATCGGTAATACCGAAAATCACCATCGCCGTTTGCTTTGTCGTGTTCCAGTAGTAACCACCGTTGCGATTGTTCACCAGCCAGGCGGCCGCCTTAGGGAGCAGTGGGCTGTCGGGATGGATTGCGGTGAGGAGTTTCATCGCGAAGGCCGTTGCCTCGGGAGTGGCGTCAGCCGTGAAGTCGAGCAGGTTGTCACGATTGGCGGGCCACCAGGCTTCCAGCGCGGAATCCTTCACTGCCGATTCGAGAGAGGCCGCCACTTGCGGCGCGCGCGCGTCCTTCGACAGATGGAGCGCCAGACCGTAGAGTGCCAAACCGTAGTTGGTCATCTTCGCTTGGTCGTTCCACAGGCCATCGAGGAATGCTTTATCAACGGGTCCGCCGAGGGAGAGGGCGTACACCATATAGGCGCGCTGATCGGGGTTGGCATTCCCCTTCTGTAGTTCTGCGCGTAGCCACGCTGCGCCGCGGTCAATGACGTCTTGCCTCACGCTGGAGCCGGCCGTGCGGCCTTCCAGAAGGCCGGCCACAACATAGGGCGTCATGAAGGGA
>JBDTMC010000457.1:0-6335 GCA_039934475.1 Bryobacteraceae bacterium
AGGCCCTGCCCATCAGTACCGGGCCGATGGCGCCCGCCAGCGCGTAGGCAGTCCAGGTGAGTCCGTACAGGGTTGAGAACGACCGCAGACCGAAGTACCTCGACAATAGATACGGCGTCACGTCGGCCTCGCCGCCCATCCCCAAACCAATCAAGGCTGAGCCCACTACTCCCACCGCCAGTGTGTGCGCCGTAGACAGCAGATACACACCCAACGCCGCACCGGCCAACAGGCAAAACGACACCCGTGCGGCGAAGAACCGGTCAATCAACCATCCCGTTACCAGCCGTCCCACCAGGCTTGCCGCTCCCATCGCCGACAGCGCTATCGCGGCTCCGCTGGCAGGTATGCCGCGGTCTGTCAGCATCGCCGATAAGTGCGTGATCGCCCCGTTCTGGCTGATGGACGCCAGAAACAGCACTACGACCAGGATCCAAAACGCCCGCGACCGCAAACCCTCTCCTACCGTGGTACCGGCCGTCTCGCTGCGTTCCCGTCCTGGCGCCAAAGGTCGTTCCTTCACAAACCAAGCGCTCACCGGAAGCCCTAACACCAGCACCATCGCGCCCAGCGAGAAGACGGCGCCGCGCCAGCCCAGATGATCGATTAGCGTCTGCGCCAGCGGCGGCAACACCATTGAGCCAACTGCGCCGCCTGACATCAAGACCGCTAGCGCCATTCCGCGCCGCTTCACGAACCACGTCGTAACGGCGCGCGAATACGCCAACATCGCCGTTCCGTTTCCCACAATTCCCAGCACCAGGAACACGGCGTACAAATGCCATAAGTGCGGTGTCAGAAAGCTGAGGGAGGCAAACGCGCAGCCGAACACAGTCAGGCACGGCAGAATCACACGCCGCGCGCCGTACTTGTCCAGCAGATGTCCAATGAACGGCGAACATGCGGCCACCGAAAGGGCCGCGATTCCAAACGCTAGTGAGATGGCTTCACGTCCCCAATGGAACTCCAAGGCCACCGGCTTCAGGAAGATCCCAAACGTGTAGACCAGCAGCGAAGCAAAGCTGACAAACACGCCGAGCGCGGAAGCCATGGCCACTCGCCAACCGGCATAGCCGCGCGCGTCTTCCTCCGCGAACCCCACCAACTTATTTTCTGACATAACCCATCGATGCCGACCTCTTACCGCCCATCCGGTGCGTCTCTTCGGAGAGTGGATGAACGCCGCTCGCGTCAATCCAGCGGTTGTAATAATTGAACAACGCGCACACCGTAATCGCGTAGTAGATCTGCTCGTCGGTCCAGCCGGCTGCGTATAAAGGCTGCATATCCGCCGGCGACATCCGCGGCGAATCGTGATTCACTTTGTCCACAAATCGCATCAGTTCCTTCTCGCTCTCAGTCAGCGGCGAGGTCTCGACGTCTTTCATCACCGCCGCCACCAGTTCCTCACCATTACCGCCCCGCTCCTGCTCCAACAGCACTGCCGCGACCGCGGCGTGCGAGTTCAGTCAGAACGGACAATGATTTCGCGCCGACGTATAAGCCGCTATCAGTTCGCGGATTCCGGGAGTCAGTGGCGCTTTCTCACGCATGATCTCCTGCGTGAACCGCGCCAGATGGATCGTCGCCTCAGGTTTGAAGGCGAACATGTGCCAGATCTGCGGATACTCAACGGCGCCCGCCGCCTGCATCGTCTTAATAGCATCCAGCCACGCGCTCGGTTCCTGGTGGTTCTCCACATCCGGCAGAAACATTGGTTCCATATGAGACTCCCTAAAAGATCACTTTAAGCGCAAACTGCATCAGCCGTGGGGGCGCAGCTGAGAAGATCCGTCCAAAGTTCGCAGAATTCAAATCCGAAACGGGTATTCCAAAGTTCGCGTGGTTCAGCACATTGAAGGATTCAGCGCGGAACTGCAGGTGCACCCTCTCAGTCAGGCGGAAGGCCCTGGTCAACGAGAGATCGAGGTTGGTTAACGCCGGTCCGCGCGCGATGTTCCTTCCCGCATTGCCGAAGTTGCCAGCCTCAGTTTGCGGATTCAAGCGCCGGAACGCCGAACGGCTCACCCACGCTTCCACGGTGTGCGGCCCCGAAT
This sequence comes from Bryobacteraceae bacterium, assembly GCA_039934475.1. GTDB lineage: Bacteria > Acidobacteriota > Terriglobia > Bryobacterales > Bryobacteraceae > JBDTMC01. The sequence continues at coordinate 2,058 of JBDTMC010000457.1, forward strand.
TCGGGTCGCTAATCACATCCGGACGGCTGGCCGCAAACCCCGATATGGGCGGACTATTGGCTTGCAGGGAAACGTTGGTGGAATCGGAGATCGTGAACGGCGTTGGCGAGTTGTGAGTCGCAATGGCGTTCAACTGCCAGCCGTCGAACACCGCTTTCAAAGGCCTTGCGGCGCTTTTGGCCAGACGAGGTTCCCAACTGCCGCTGGCCACAAAGCGGTGCCGCGCGTCGAACAGAGACGGCCCGTGCTCGGCGGCCAGATTGAACGGATTCTGCGCCAGGTCGTTCTCGCCAGAGAGCGGCTTGGCCGCCGAACCGGAGAGATTCATCGCCGACAGATAGTCCAGCGTCTTTGAGAACCAGTACGACACATTGAAGCCGACTCCACTGTTGTAGCGGCGCGAAACACTCGCCTGCGCGGCGTGGTACGTGGAGTTGGTGATATTCGAGAGTTCCGCGATCGTAGAGAAATCGCATGTTCCGCCATTCGACGGGCAGTTCGCGTAGAGGCGCCTCCGGTCTGCGTTCTGCGCATTCGCGCCTGGTCCGAACACCGCCGGATTCGCCTCCACATTGCGCGGCAGATGCGTGCCCTTTGAACCAACGTAGCGAACCTCAACCAAATACCGCGATAACAGTTGCCGCTGTATTCCGAAGTTCCAATTCTGCGCGTAGGGAGCGCGCGCCGTGGCGTCAATCGCGAACACCGTGGAAGGCCGCACAAACGTGTCCGGCGCTGGAATCGTACGGTTCAAGTAAGGGTTCGTGAAGTTCAAACCCGCGCCGCTGTACTGGTTGAACTGAGCCCAGGGCAGCGAACTCACGGGTCCCTGCGATGCGACGCCGGCGCCGTTCTGGAACTGGTCGTCGAAGATGCCGTAGCTCGCTCTGATAGACCACTTGCCTTCGCCCGAAGGATCCCAGGCGAGGCCCACGCGCGGCATCCAGCCGTTCATGCTCTGCGCGATGCCCTCGCCAATTCCCGGATCGCCCGGGAAGAGGAGTCCCACTGGCGCGTCTGGCCGCACCTTCGATTGAACGCCCGGCACGAATCCGTTCAACCTCTGGCGCAATTCGCGAATGGGATTCAAGCGTTCATAGCGCAGCCCGTAGTTCAGCGTGAGGCGCTTGCTGATGCGCCATTCGTCCTGTACATGGAAGCTTGCGTTCCACATGCGCAGGCCGCGGTTGAAATCGCCGAGGCCTTGGTAGAAAGTCACTGGCGCGCCGAGCAGGAGGTTCGCAATCGCGTTGTTCGTGGGGAACGTGGAAGCGAACACGAAGAACGCATTAGGCGCGATGGCCTGGAACATGTTCAACTGCGTTCGGGAAAAACCGACGCCCATCTTCAAGGAATGCGCGCCGCGAAACCACGAGAGCCCTTCCTGAATCTCATAGCTGGTCTGCCGGGAGAGGCGCGGTCCAGTGATGGCGCCACCGATGGGCGAATAGCCGCTGATGTTGAAAAACGGCGGCCCCTGGCCGACGGCGCTCGCCGAGGTGTAGCCGAACCCAAGATCCGAAGGCGGCGTCTGGTTTAGCCTCTTATCGAAATCGAAATCATAACGGAAGAACGTCGCGCGCAGCGAATTGGTGAGGTTGGGTGAGAAGACGTGGGTATTAGCCAGTGCTGCCGAATGCGTCGTGATGTCGTCGCGCGTGGGGAAACCGGGCACTTCAGAGCCGCGCACCGAAATCGGATTCAGCGCATAGCCGCCTGAAAATGAGTAGCGCGCAAAGAACTGGTCTCTGGTCGAGGCGTTGAAGTCGACGCGACCTCCGGCCTGGTCGAAGAAGTCGGTGCGCACCAGCGTGGCGCGATAGATGGACGGCGACACGTTGCCGAGCGGATACAAGTTCAACACGTTCTTCGACACCGCGTTGATGGCGGGCGCCGGAATCTGATTGCCCGCAAACACAGTGCCGCCGGCGGCGAAATTGATCAGCGGACCACTCAATCCGGAGAAGTCTCCGGCGCGCTCCTGGGCGGTTGGAACGGTGGCCAGATTGGTGATGCCCTGCTTGTTGCGGTACCCCTCGTAGTAGCCAAATCCAAAGAGGCGGTCCTTGCGGATCGGTCCGCCCACCGTGCCGCCGAACTGATTCTGCTTCAGTGGTTCTACCTTCTCTGAGAAGAAGTTCCGTGCGTCCAACCTGTCGTTGCGCAGAAACTCATAGAGCGTTCCGTGGATATCATTGCCTCCCGACCTCGTCACCACACTGGTGATGCCGCCGTTGGTGCCGCCGTACTCGGGCGGCGCGCTCTGGGTGAGAATGCGGAATTCGGCGATCGCGTCCACGGGGATTCTCAACGCGTAGCCGCCGTCCATGCGATTGATGTTCTGTGCACCGTCCAGCAGATATAGATTCGATTCGGGGCGCATTCCGTTCACCGCATACGCCTGGCCTTGCCGCAGTGACCCGCCGGCGGTAATAACGCCGGCTGTCAAAGGAGCCACCCCTGTCTGCAGCAAGCCGAGCTGCGTGAAGTTGCGGCCGTTCAGCGGTAGGTCTACCACTTCCCGGCCGCTCACCACCTTGCCCAGCGTGTTGGTGGACGTATCCACCACGGGAGCGTCACCCACCACAGTGACAATCTCCCGCACGGAGGCAAGTTCCATTTCAATTTCAAACCGCAGTGTTTGGCTAATGCTGAGGGCGATTGGTTCACGAACAAATTTGGCGAAGCTGGGGGCGTCTACGGTGAGTGTGTACTCCCCGACGGGGAGGAGCGAAATGCGGAACAAGCCACTGGACGAGGTCAATACCTCTTGCGTCGCCTTGGTTGCGGCATTACGAGCTTGCACACGGGCTCCGGCGATGGCTTTCGCCGTCTTGTCGGTGACAAATCCTTCGAGGGAACCCGTGGGATCTTGTCCAAACGCAGGCAGAGCCGCGAGTAGACACACTACGGACGTGGTTAGAAAAAACTTATGATTCATGCTAGACCGCCCAGAAAGGCAATGAGGCAATCCTAACTGGGCGTCTAGCTAAACACAATAATCGAAAAATACTACGTCTTAGTTAATTTTGATCCGGATGTTCTTTGCTTCGATCTTCATCGGCGGCCCGAGATGGCACTGGATTCCGATCAGACCGTCGGCCTTACGGTTCGCTTTGTCATCGTCGAGAACCACCGCCATCACATGCCCGTTCAAAATATGGATCAGGGTGTTGCCGCGGGCGATGATGTGCAGTTGATTCCAGCCGTCGGCGTTGATCAGCTTCTTCAGTTCGTCAGAGGAGCCGAGGGAACCGATCAAGCCGGCTTTGCCGCCGTCGGGGATGTAGGAAATCTGTCCGCGCAGAGCCAGGAACCCGCGTCCGCGCTCTTCGTATAACTGCCCGGTCCACTGTTGCACGCCGTCTATATCCGCCTGGTAGCCCTTCATAGCGTATTTCAGGTCAGAGAGTTCTTCGCTGCGATATTGGATGCCGCTGTTGAAGCCGGTCAGCTTATAGTCGAGCTTCAATTCGAAATTCGCCGGTTTGCCGCCGCGCCAGATGAGGAACGTATTTTGCTTCGGCTGCTTGTCGGTTTGGGTCTGCCCTACGATGACGCCACCCTCAACTCGCCAGAAGTTGGAGTCGCCTTCCCAGCCCGTCAGAGTCTTGCCGTCGAAGATCGATTTGAACCCGGTTTCCGGCAGCGGCTTCACCAGATCTGCGAGGTTCATCTTTGGCTGCGCGAATGCCGCGACCCCCACCAGACCGGTCGTAGCCAACAGAATTATTTGTCGAATGCTCATGGACCGCCAGCATATCATGCGGCCTGGAACCGTGGATAATAGAGCTATCGAACTCCTTGATGTCCATGCCTATGACACGCCGTAGTTTGTTGATGGCCGCCGCGCTTGGCCCCGCCTTTCGTTTGAAATCGTTCGCCGCAACACCCCTTTTTGAAGAGCTTCCGTCTTCGAAGACCGGCATCGATTGGGTTCATGACAACGGCATGTCGGAAATGCGCTTTCTGCCGGAGACGATGGGACCGGGCTGCGCTTTCTTCGACTACGACAACGACGGCTGGATGGACATTTTTCTGGTGAACAGCGGCCCCACGGATTTCTATACGCCGAAGAAGCCGATTCGTAACGCGCTCTACAAAAACAATCGCGACGGCACCTTTACCGACGTTACCGAAAAGGCGGGACTCGCTGGCGGTTCCTTCGGCATGGGCGTGGCTGCCGGGGACTACGATAACGACGGGAACACCGATCTCTTTGTCACCGCCTACGGCCGCCCTTATCTGTACCACAACAACGGAGACGGTACATTCACC
>JBDTMC010000458.1:0-6319 GCA_039934475.1 Bryobacteraceae bacterium
AGAAGGCATCCCCGGTGGCAATAGCGGCATCGCAGCCGCGATTGAGGTCTGCACGTCCACCGCAGCGCCATCGATTCTGCGGTCCAGGTCGAACTGGAGCGTGATTTGGGTGCTCCCCAGCGAGTTTACCGACGTCATTGAGTCGATACCCGCAATCGATGTGAACTGGCGCTCCAGTGGTGTCGCCACAGCCGACGCCATAGTCGCCGGATCCGCACCCGGCAGACTCGCGGAAATCGTGATCGTCGGGAAATCGACGTTCGGCAGATCGCTCACCGGCAGCGCCCGATACGCCATTACGCCGAACAGCGCCAACCCCACCATCAACAGACTGGTAGCGATGGGCCGCCGGATAAAGATAGCGGAGAGATTCATTACGTTCGCCCTCCGTCGGACTTAACTTTTCTTGCCGCCGCGCGCGCCACCAGCCCCGCTCGGCGCACGAGGTTCACGAACTTGAACTTTGGCGCCCGGAAAGAGGCGCAACGTGCCTTCCGTAATCACCTGCTCACCCGGCTGCAACCCATCGTCCACCACGGTGTCTTGATCCATGCGTTGCCCCGCTACCACCTTACGGACATCCACTTTCAAGTCCTTCACCACGTAAACGAACGGACCCTCTTGACCCGACTGAATCGCCTGGCTCGGCACCACTACAACGCCCCGGCGCTCGTCCAGCTTCAGCGTCACGCGCACAAACTGCCCCGGCCACAGCTTGTGATCCGAATTCGTGAAAGTCGCCTTCAGGCGGATGGTGCCCGTGGAAGTATCCACGGCGTTGTCCATGAACGCCAGGGCGCCGGTCTCTATGTCGCCACCCTCTTCCGCCACCACCTTCACGGGCATCTTCGCGCCGGCGTTCTTGCGCAATTGCCCAAGGTAGTTTTCCGGGAGAGAGAAGGACACGAACACCGGCTCCACTTGATTGATGGTCGCCAGTTCAGTGGTGTTGGCCGTGACAATGTTGCCCGGCTTGATCAGAATCGCGCCCGTACGTCCAGTGATCGGAGCGTAGATCTTCGTAAAGCCCAGCATCACCTTCTGGCTATCCAGTGAGGCCCGGGTTGCCGCGATCAAAGCCTTGGAGTTATCGATCGCCGCCAAATCGGCCTTCAAGACAGCTTCCGACGAGTTTGCCGTCGCGTCGAAGGTGTCTATCTGTTCTTTCGATATGATGCCGTCTTTGAACAACGCCGCCGCGCGTTCCCGCTGCTTCTTTGCGTTGGCATCCTGAGCCCGGTCCCGATTCAGATTCGCTTCACTTTGGCTGAGGCCGGCCGTGTCCCGCAGGATGTTGGCCTCCGTCTGCTTCACCGCCGCTTCCGTCGATCGCGGGTCGATGGTGAACAATAACTGTCCCTTTTTAACGAATTCGCCCTCGCGAAAATTCGCTTCCAGTAGCTGGCCGCCTACCTGCGCCTTCAGCGTGACGGTGGAATAAGCCTCCACGGCGCCAATCACCTGTGCCTGTACTGGCACGTCCTTCTGTACCGCGGTGGCGATGGTTACCGGTACTGGAGCATCGCGCCCGCCACCCTTCGCCGCCCCGCCTTTCGTGTCGGCACTTGTCTTGCTCGTACAGGCGGTGAATGCCAGCATCCCAACCGTCAAAACCATGAAGTATGCCGCGGACTGGCGCCGCTCAGGCATGTAGTTGAAACGAATCACAATCTAAAGCTCCCCGGGATACGCGATATCAGCAACTGCGCGGGCTATCCGTTTCACTGCCCGCGGTTACAATCCTACCCTGCTGAGCCACAAAGCCAGCGGAACTGGAGGGTATCTGTATATAGATACACGTTAGACGGACCTTTAAGGTTACATCTCTAAGCCCTCTACGACAACTGTCGGTACTTCTCATCACTCTATCGGCCTTGGCTTTACGAGCGCCCTCAATTGGGGCACATCGAACCGTTCTAACAGTCCAAAGGTAAACAGTTCCGGAGCATCTTCCACCAGCAGGTCGCGCTCCAGAACTTCCTTCAGCGAACTCATTGGCCGCGTCAATTTCAGCCCGGCGATGGCCGTTTCCTCCTCCGCCGCTGCTACCAGGGCGATGATGCTCGTGCGCGGTCCATAGGCCGCCACCGTGATCGGCTCGTCCCGCCGAACCAACGCTCGGCAAGCGGCGGCCACCTGCGCCGCCTCAATTCCCAACGGGCGTTCTCCAACAGCCGAAGCCAACAGGGCGAACAGGTAGTCCCGCGACGCCAGCCGTGACTCGCCAAAATACCACGGGTCAATCGCCACCACCCTCTGCTTGCGGGCAATCAACTCCCCGATTTCGGTCGCCAGTGAGGCTCGGCCGCCGTCGGCCAGCACCATAGTCGTGCCGCTTGCGCCCGGCGGATCGAATTCAACTACCGGAACCGTCCAAATGCCGTTCATCAGCAATCGCCAGCCACGTACGTCAACCCCATCCTGCTTGCCGCTCCAGGCCAGTTTCGACGTCACCCGGTATTCGGGCCAGCGCAACACCTCCCGCAACTTGGAGCGGCTGGCCCCGCCGGGATGAGGCAGGTCGGCCGCCAACTTCACAGCCAAGGAGTGCAGGCTCTCATTATTTTCAGGAAGTGGCACGCGATAGTCTGTCAGCGGGCGTAACTCGGCTGCCACCGGGATCTCCTCGGCTGAGAACTCCTTCCCGGCGTAAAAGAACTCCTTCAGCAGGCCGTATAGCGCTTCCCTGTTGTCCAGGCCGTAGTTATGACCGCGGTCGAAATTCTCGTGATAGCGAAGGTTCTCTTCCTTACCGTAAAGCGAGAAGAACGGACGTGCCGCTACCAGCAGGGGCGCGGCAGCGTACTCAGCCCGAAAGCAACAGTCGTCGTACGCATTGTGGGTGAGAAGCGAGGGACGGGGCGCCAGCAGCGCGGTCAAGTGTGTGTAGTCGGCAAAGACGCCGCTGTCGGCCGGGGTCTGTTCGGAATCGCCCAGGTCCGGTTCCGGAAATTGGGCCCGCGTCACGTAGCTGGAATAGCCAGCCACCGGCATCACCACTTTGATGCGCGTATCTAAGGCGGAGAGCCATATGGTTTGACACCCGCCGCCCGAAAGTCCCGTCGCCGCCACGCGCTCCGCATCGGCGTTAGGGTGTTTCAGCGCGATGTCCACCAGCCGTGTCTGTGCCAGAATGAACGGTGCAATGCCGCTTGTGCCTGTCAGGTCCAGTTGGTTCAATCGTCCATGCGCGTACCCGTCGCCTGACATCTGCCCCTTCATGAACCATTCGAAGTTATAGGCCAGCATGCCCTTCCGCGCCAGGTTGATGCAGCGTTCTTGAATGTACGATCGGCCGGCGCCTTCGCCCTCATGTCCATTCAGGTTGATCACTACCGGCACGCGCCCTTCCAGCTTCTCCGGCTCATACAAGTAACCGGGCAACCATAGTCCCGGAACCACTTCGTAGCGGAACCGCCGCAGCTTATAGCCGTTGCCGGGAAGGGTATCCACCCAGACTTCGCGCGTCGGCATCGTGCGCCACGCGGCGGCTTCACCGCGGAAAACCACCTGGCTCAACAATTGCTCGCGAAGGGTGGCGGCGTATGTCTCCCAGGCCGCCCGGTCTCCAATGGCCGGCATGGGCTTTACCCTTGCTGCCAGGTTGAGCTGCGTCTCCAGCAAGGTCTGGCGCGGCCCAAGCACGGGGCGGTTCAGGTACGTTTCCAGCCACTGGCCCGCCGCTGGCATTGCCAGCACCAGGCCCATCCAAAGGATCTTCCTCATCGTCCAGGCATTCTATCGCGTTATCCTGGAACTCTCTATACCTTCATGTTCGACGTTTTGCGTTCGCTCTGGATCTGGTTTGCGATTAGCGCCCTCTTGCTTGGCTGGCTGCCTTTGCTGGCCCTCTGCCGCCTCTTCGACCGCAACCCTCTTCACCTCCGCACGGCACGCTTGTTCCGCATTCTGGGACACCTCGTCTCTCGCGTCAATCCATGGCAATTGCACATTACCGGTATGGATCGAATTGAACGCGGCCAGACCTACGTGGTTGTCAGCAACCATCAGTCCCTGGCTGATATCCCGCTCGTCTCCCACATCCGCCTGGATGCTAAATGGCTCGGCAAGGCCGAACTGTTCAAGGTGCCGGTCATCGGTTGGATGCTTAGCCTTGCCGGCGACATTCCCGTCGAACGCGCCAACAAGCGAAAGGCGGCGCAGTCGCTCTTGCAGGCCGCCCGCTGCCTTCGCCGTCACTGTTCTCTTGTGTTCTTTCCCGAAGGGACTCGCTCCAGAACGGGCGAAATCCTCCCCTTCAACGACGGCCCGTTCCAACTTGCCATCCGCGAACACGTGCCCGTGCTGCCGCTGGTTGTGGAAGGTACCGGCGCCGCGCTCTCCCGGTCTTCGTGGATCTTTAGCGGCTCCCCGCACATCCATCTGCGAGTGCTGGAGCCCGAGCCGGTGGACGGTTATGAGGTGAAGCGATGCGGCGAGCTTCGCGAAAAGGTGCGCGAACGCATGATCGGTGAACTCGCACGGATCCGCGGCAATCCGCAACTCTAACCTCACCCTGCTGGAACCGCGGCCTCTCTCGCGCTACCATTTACGCTAGAGCCATGCCAATCACCCGCCGTCATTTCCTCAATGCTTCCGCCGCCGGACTCGGCGCCGCTTCAGCCTTGGAAGCCGCCCCGCAGCGCCCCGCCTCTGCCAACGACAAGATTCAACTCGCCTGCATCGGCTACGGCATCATGGGCCAGGGCGATGTGGAAACCGCCACCGGCCTGCCCGGCGTCAAGCTGGTTGCCGTGGGCGATGTCTACGAAGGCCGTCTCACCCGCGCCAAGGAACGCTACGGCAGCGACGTGTTCACGTCCCGCGACTACCGCGAAGTCCTGGCGCGGAAAGACGTCGACGCCGTGATTGTCGCCACACCGGATCACTGGCACGCCCGCATCGCTTCGGCCGCCTTGCTCGCCGGTAAAGACGTCTATTGCCAGAAACCGATGGTGCAGAAGGTGGCCGACGGCCACGTCGTGATCGACGCGCAGAAGAAGTCAGGCAAAATTCTCCAGGTGGGCAGCCAGCGCGTCAGTTCCGTCCTCTATGCCAAGGCGCGCGAAATCATCCGCTCCGGCGTCATCGGCCAAGTTCACATGATCGAAGCGTTTTGGGACCGCAACTCGTCTCTCGGCGCGTGGCAATATACAATTCCGCCGGACGCCAGCCCGCAGACGATTGACTGGGAAACATTCATCGGCAACGCTCCGAAACATGCCTTCGATCCTATTCGCCTGTTCCGCTGGCGCAACTATCGCGACTACGGCACGGGCATCGCCGGCGACTTGTTTGTTCATCAGTTCACCGGCATTCACTATGTGATGGACTCCCTTGGACCGCAGCGCGTGTGCGCCACCGGCGGCACCTACTTCTGGAAGGACGGCCGCGATGTGCCCGATTTAATGATGGGCCTCTTCGACTACGGCGCCAGCGAAAAACACCCCGGCTTCCAGATCAACCTGCGCGTCAACTTCGAGGCCGGCAGCACCGGCGGAGCCGATGGGCAGGGCTTCCGCTTTGTCGGCACTGAGGGAATTCTGAACCTCTCGGTAGGCAACGCGCTCTCTGTCTCCAAACGCGTCGCGCCCTCCGAGCCAGGCACCACCGCCGAAACGTTCTCCCGCGCCATTGAGCAACAGGTGCTGGAAAACTACCGCGCCAAGTTCCCCCGCCGCGAGCCAAGCGTAGACGACATGCGTCCCGCCACCGAAGAACGTTTCATGATGCCCCGTGGCTACAATGAGCAAACGGCCCACCACGAAACATTCCTGGACGCGGTCCGCACCCGCAAGCCCGTCGTGGAAGATGCCGTCTTCGGCCTCCGCGCGGCCGGTCCCGCGCTGCTCTCCAACATCTCGTACTTTGAACATCGCATGGTGGAATGGGATCCCATCGCCATGCAGATCAAATCGTAGCGGTCTTCCCTCGTAATCGGCGTTGATCCGGTACGTTAGAATCGCAGCATGCTGCGACGCGCCCTCTGCCTGCTTTGTCTTCTCAATGCCGTGGCCTCGGCCGCCGACCCCGTCGCGCGCGCAGCCGAAAAGCTACAGGCCGGCCTCATCGGCATCGACACCCACATCGACGTTATGCAGCGCGTGTTGAACGAGAAGCTCAGCATCGCCGCCCAGCTCGCCAACGGACATGTGGACTTGCCGCGCCTGCGCGAGGGTGGCATGCGCGCCCCGTTCTTCGCCTTATGGGTGCCGACGTTCTATCCCGGCTCTGAAGCCATTCGCCGCACCCTGCAGCTCCGTGAGTCCGCCGAACGCCTCTTCCAGACTTTCCCCGATCAGGTGGAACTCGCTACCAG
>JBDTMC010000459.1:0-6313 GCA_039934475.1 Bryobacteraceae bacterium
AAACCATTCTCGCACGGAAATGTTTCCATTGTATAGATATCAACAGAACGATAATGTAGTTCGCGAGTACACACGCATCGAGCACGACGAGCGGTGCATTGCCAGTCATTCCTGACCGGGAACCAGCACTCGCTCGTACACGCCCGCTTGATCGACTGCCTGGCCGATTCTTCGGAGCGCACTTAACCGCTGCTGACCACGCATTCGGTCTTCGAGGAAGTAGCGGACTGCCTCCGCGATCAGTTCATCGGAGCTCGTGTATCGGCCACAAGCAAGCTCCTGCTCCACCTGCGTCCGCAAATCCACAGGCAACGTGACGTCCATGACGCTTCCTCTCTCTCTAATTTTACACTCTCAGGATCAAAGCGTTTGCCTGCTTCAGTTCGGTAACCTGTCTCAGTGCGAATTTGGGTCGGCCAACGAGGAGGTTGCGGAGCGTCCGACGCCGCTTGCCGCTTTCAGCCGGTACACCCGCGCCAAGTTGTTATACTAAAAGGGAACGAGCTTTACTGGCACGCCGCGGTACCCCCTTGCCACAACTTGTCCTAGTGGTGTTGGTGGTTAGTCATGCCCGACCGCCAAAAGCCGCCTCAGGAGAATCGATATGTTTGATCTGTTCCGCAGCCGACAAAAATACGTTAAATATTTGATGGGCGGGCTGCTCACGGTGGTGGCGTTGTCCATGGTGATCACCCTCGTTCCGGGCTACGGTTCCGGGGGCGGCAGCCGCAACGATCAAGTCATTGCGCAGATCGGCGGCGATAGCCTCACGGCGCAGGAAGCGGCTACCACCATGCAGAGCGCGATGAAGGATCGTAGCATCCCACCGGAACTGGCGGAGATGTATGTGCCGATGTATGTCAACCGCATGATCGGCGAGCGCGCCCTGGCGTATCAGGCAAAGCGGATGGGTCTGGTGGTTACCGATGAAGAGTTGGCGGAAACGATCCGGCAGATGGCGCCCCAGTTGTTCCAGGATGGTAAGGTGAACCGCGATCTCTACGCCCAGATGCTCGGCCAGCAGGGCATGACCATCGGCGGCTTCGAAGAAACCATGCGCAAACAACTGCTGCTCACTAAGCTCCAGGAACTGGTGACGCAGGGCGCCGTGGTGACCGACGCGGAAGTCCAGAAGGATTATCACAAGCTGAGCGACAAGGTGCGTATCGAGTTTGTAGCGCTGACGCAGGACAAGCTCAAGGCGCAGGTGTCCGTCACTCCCGATGAGATCAAGAAGTACTTCGACCAGACCAAGAGCATGTACACCATCAACGAGAAGCGCAGCGTGAAAGTGCTGTCACTCGACGAGGCGACCGTGGCCGGTAAGCTCACCATTGGCGAACCGGAACTGCGGCAGTTGTACGAATCGAATAAGGATCGCTTCCGCACGACCGAGCGCGTCAAGGTTCGTCACATCCTGGTCATGACCCAGGGCAAGCCGAAGGAAGACGCTCCCAAGCTGAAGGCGAAGGCCGAAGATCTGCTGAAGCAGATCAAAGCGGGGGCTGACTTCGCGGAGTTGGCCAAGAAGAACTCGGATGATCCGTCGTCGGCAGTCAATGGCGGTGCCATGGATTGGTTTACGCACGGGCAAATGGTGGGGAACTTTGAAAAGACGGCCTTTGCGCTGAAGCCGAAGGAAATCAGTGGCGTTGTTGATACTGAGTTTGGATATCACATCATTCAGTTGCTGGAACGTGAAGATGCGCGCCTCAAGCCGTTCGATGAAGTGAAGACCAGCCTCGCCGCCGAAGCGCAAAAACAGGTCGTCTTCGACAAGCTCCAAAGCACCGTCGATCAGGCGCAGCAGGCGGTGTTGAAAGCGCCCCAGCAGGCAGACGAGATTGCGCAGAAGTTCGGGTTGAAAGTGGATGCGGCGGAGAAACTGGACCGCGTGGATCCGATGCCCGGCGTTGGCGTCAATCAGGAAATGGCGGAGGCGGTCTTTGCCGGCGCCAAGGGGACCGTCACTCCGGTGGTGCAGGCTGTAGGCAACAAGCTCGCCTTCGCCGTCGTCACCGACATCACTCCCTCCCGGCCGGCACAGTTGGCGGAAGTCGAAGGCCGCGTGAAGGATGCCCTGATCGGCCAGAAGACACAGAAGCTGTTCTCAGACAAGGTGGCTCAGGCGTCAGCGCGGTCGCGGGCCGTGAATGGCGATATGGCCACTCTCGCCAAGGAACTCGGCACGGAAGTGAAGAAGCCGGACGCCTTTACCCGCGCCGCCACGGTTACCGATCTCGGCGCCGCGTCCTACGTCAACAATGCCTTCGATGCGCCGGTCGGCACGATTCTCGGGCCGACGATGTATCCGGATAAGACGGTGTTCTTCAAGGTCGTCGAGAAGATCCCGGCCGACGCCGCTGGCCTCGCCGCGCAGCGCGATTCGATCGTCCAGCGCTTGAAGAGCGACAAGGCGCGCGAGCGTCAGGAGATGCTCGAAGATAGCGTCGTTGCCCAGTTGACCAAAGACGGAAAAGTAAAAATCAACAAGGAAGCCTTAGCTCGCTTCGTCGCCAATTACAAGCGTAGCTAGTCCTTCATGACCCACAAGCTGCTCGAGTATTTTCACGCCCTGACAAATCCCGAGCAGCTCATCGCGCTGCTAAGTACGGCCATGAGCGGATGGATGGGGTACGCCCTTCTCTTCGCCATCGTATTTTCAGAGACCGGCCTCCTGGTCGGTTTCTTCCTGCCCGGCGACTCCCTGCTCTTTACCGTAGGCGTCGTCGCCGGAGCGGGCCAGTTGGACATCGTCACCATCAACCTGCTTTTGATGGCGGCAGCGATTCTAGGCGATGGTGTCGGCTACTTCCTCGGCCGTCAAACCGGACCCAAGATCTTCAACCGTCCCGATTCCCTGCTGTTCAAGCGCGAGCACATTGAGAAGACACACGCCTTCTATGAAAAGCACGGCGGCAAGACCATCATCTACGCCCGCTTCATTCCCATCATCCGCACGTTTGCTCCATTTGTAGCCGGCGTCGGACAGATGAGCTACACCCGCTTCCTGTCTTTCAACATATTCGGCGGGATCGGCTGGGTCGCTTTGATGACCACTCTCGGTTACACCCTCGGCGGCGTCCCGTTGGTCCGGCGCAACTTCGAAAAAGTAATCCTCGGAATCGTCTTCGTCAGCGTAGTCCCGATTTTGATCGAAGCCTGGAAAGCCCGCCGCGGCAAAGCCAGCGCTGCCTAACGATCGAAGTATTGCTGTAGAGCTCCCGCGTCATGGGTCACGGTGAGCGCAAGCATTAGGAGAATGCGAGCCTTTTGAGGGCTAAGATTGTCAGCTAACACGCAGCCAATTTGCCTCAAACTCAATGCCGATCCCTTCGACGCGCTCAAAGGGAATATCCGGCCGGTAGGAACACGAGTACTGATGACAACCGGTATGCCCCGTGAACGTACCTCTTGAATGGCGTCAAACATTGCGCTGGAAACGCCACCAAGACCGAGGCCCGCAATCACTAATCCTTGGACAGTGCCGTCACGGAGCAAAGACCGGATCAACAGCCCGTCTGAACCGGCATAACTCGACACGATATCGACACGTGCGAGTTGCGTTCCTGGCTTTAAGGCGAAAGTCTGACGCCGCAGCGGAGCCCGATAAAAACGGACCTTTTCTTCGTCAACGACTCCCAGAGCGCCGAACTCCAGCCCGCGGAAGGTCTCCACTTGGCTTGTGTTCGTTTTGGTGACGTCCCTGGCGGCATTGATCTGGCCGTTCATCACTACCATGGCTCCCTTACCGGCGGCGTCCGAAGCGATAGCCACACGAATGGCGCTAATCAGGTTTCGCGGGCCGTCTGAGTCTGGATCGGAGGCGGGCCGTTGCGCACCAACCAGGATCACCGGCTTTGCGCTGATCGTAGTGAGGTCGAGAAAATAGGCAGTTTCTTCCAACGTATCGGTGCCATGCGTGACGACGATTCCTGTGATCTGGGGTTTGGCCATCAGCTCATTCACACGTCCCGCCAGGCGCACCCAAATCTCCGGAGTTATGTCAGGACTCGGAATATTGGAGATCTGCTCCACCTGAATCTGGGCGATCCTCTTGATCGCCGGCACCGCCGATACCAAGTCTTCTCCAGAGAGAGCCGGCAAATAGCCCCCTTTGGCCGGATCTTGTTTACTGGCGATCGTACCTCCCGTAGAAAGTACAGCCACCGTCGGCAGTTTCTGCGCGATTGCCGCAAGGCACGTCGTCAACAACAAAATCACGGTGGTCAGATTCGTCATCCGGCGTTCATTTCGGTTTAACGCCCAGATAAACAGGGTCGGTCTCAACGAGCTTGAGCGATTTGATCATGTGTCCGGTAGTCGTCTTGTATTTCAGGAAGTGAGGTGTCTTGAGATGCGACTCGTAGGCACTCCGATCGGCATATGTCTCGAAAATCCTGATCTGGGAGGGATTTTCCTTTAACGACACTGCATACAAAGTGACAACCCCTGGCTCGAGGCGAATCGAAGTCTCTATTTCTTCTCTTAGCGCAGCCTTATAGGCTTCCAGTTGTACAGGATCAATCTCGATTTCCGCAATTCGCACGAGAGGCACGGCTGCTCCTTGGGCCACAAGCCAACACGGGCATAGCAGGCATGCCAGAAAAGCCCATCTGATTCCATTTGACGATAGGATGGCTCTCAAACCCGCCTCCTGCCCATGATCTTCATCAACGTCCGCCGGTCTGCCGCCCCAGGCGATTGGCTAGACCTCATGTTACTCCGGATTACGGGCGAATCGCTCCGCCTGCCGTTACCCGGCAGCAACCTTATGGCACCACATGGAACGACCCCCTCGGCTGAATCAAACACAAGTACAAGCTAGCTTTCTGAACAGGGAGAAGTATGCACAAGAAATGCGGTGCGGCGTTGGCTGGGTCCTGGCACTCGGCGGCATTACCGCGCCCGTTCCGGCGCAACCTCGAAAAAGTATCCTGGGAATCGTTCTTATCAGCATTGTCCCGATTTTGATCGAGGCCCGAAAAGGCCGCCGCGGCAATGCCAGTGCCATTGCGCGAGAAGGTCTAGAAAAGCGGCAAGGCCTAGACGTGACAAAAGGGGCTGTGGATGAATTGGCGGAGCTACGGCAGACTGAGTGGTAATGTGAAATCATGGCGTTCGAACCTGACATCGTCGTGACTGGTCCTGAACCGTCGGAGATCGCGTTGGTTGTCGAGGTGAAGATGTCTTCTCGCACCGTCGACGATTCGGCAGGCCGGCTGAAGAGCTACATGGCGGCCGTACGCTCTCCTGTGGGACTCTTGGTAACGCCGGAACGGCTGCGAATTTATCGAGATCGGTACCTTCCGTCCTTGGAAGATTCGATCGCCAAGGTCGGGGAGTTTGACGTCAAGGATATCCTGCACTTTGACACTACGGGAAACGCCACTGCCGATGCCCTGGCCTTCGAACGCCATGTTCAGTCCTGGCTGGAGGCGTTGTCGACGGAAGCGGGTGTCAGGGAATTGTCGCCTGAAATCAAACGCGCGGTGGAAAGGTATATTGTCCCCGCGCTCGCGCAGGGCTCCGTCCGCTCAGGACATCCGCGTTCAGCGATTTCCTCTTAGAATGCGTCACGTATTCGTAGAGACCAACTGGGTAGTGGCGTATTCGGCACCGGCACACCAGCAGGTGCCCGCTGCGGCGAAACTGATCGCCGATGCCACGGATGGACAACTTAAATTGTATTTGCCGGCGCCGTGCCTGACTGAAGCGCGCCATCCTCTTCGGACGAAATATCAGCCCCGGACTACAGCCGACTCACTTCGCCGCTACCTGGGCTGGGCGACGCGCGAAGGAAGAGTAAACGATGATTCCGCCGGAATCGTTCGTGCGGTGTTGGATCAGTATGAGGCTTCGGTTTCTGCCGAACTGGATGAAGTAGACGAGCGCTTGGCAACAATCGCGCGTCATTCCGGAATCGAGGTTTTCGCACTATCGGAAGCGATGCTGGCGAGGGCTGTCGAATTGTCCACGATAAATCTAGACCTGAAGCCATTCGATCAAGCCATCCTTGCGGCTGTGCTTGTAAGAGCCGAACAGTTGCGCGATCTAGGCGCAGATGACGTAGTGTTTTGCGAACTTGACGGCGATCTGCAGCCTTGGGACAAGAACGGCAGAGCGAAGCATCCGCTTACGGGCCTCTACGACTCTGCCCATCTATGGGTATATGGAGACTTTGCGATGCAATCGCCAGTCAAACGTCCAACCTCCCCCGAATAGCGCGTGATACGGTCGGAATGGGTGATCGCGGCTCAGCATATTCCAATCCAACGATGAGCCTGAAAGTTGAAAAATCTAGTGCTCACCC
>JBDTMC010000460.1:0-6312 GCA_039934475.1 Bryobacteraceae bacterium
ATCACGGGGCGTTCGACAATTTGGATGGCTGAAGGCCGCTTCCTTCACGGTTCACCGTGGCGAAGCGGCTTTTGAATTTTATAGACTTAGAAATGAGTTTGAAATGAAAAGCGGCGCCCCGGTAAAAGGGCGCCGTTTTTCAGCATTTGAATGTCCCTTCGATCTAGAAGATGAAGGATAGTTGCAAGCGAGCCGATCGGGGAGCCTGCCAAGCGTTGGCCAACCCGAAGGTTGGGTCGGTCCGGCCAAACTGATCGGCAATCATCTGCTTGGCGTTCCAGCCCTTAAAGAAGTCAGCCTCGTTATCAAACTGGAGCTGCCCGTCGGCTGGATGAACCAGGTTGACGGCCTTGTCTGTGACGGTGCCGCTATTGAAGAGGTTGAACACCGTGAACTCGAATCGAATGCGCGTCGCCTCCCACTGCTTGAACGGTGTGAAGTCGTGCATGATATTGAAATCGAAGTTGTGGAAGAACGGTGTACGGCCAAGATCGCCACGACCGTAAGGGTAGGCGGGAGTGGTGGAAATCACGTTCACGTTGGTGGTTAACGGTGTACCCGAATAGAGAGCGATTGAGGGAGCAAAGGTGGTGCTGCCCAACTTGCTCCGTAGTGTGTATCCCCCAAAGAACTTGAAGGTGTGCGGGCGGTCTGTCCCCAACCGGCCTTCAGCGATATGGCCCTGTTCGTTGTAGCTGATCCAGGGAAGATCGAAGTAGCGGTTGACGTTAGGGCTGGTACGACCGTTTTCGTCGGAGCTGGCGAGCCCGCTGTAGTTACCAAAGGAGCGGCTCCAAGTGTAGCTGGCGACGAACTGATAGCTACGGCTGAAGCGCTTATCGACGCGGAACTCGACGGCGTCATAGTTGCGTTTGGCCTTAGGCGTGGTTGGGAACCCCGGATCCCAGGTCGCGGGATCGGCAACTAGACCGAAGCCCGGGTTGGCGATGTAATACACCTCGCCGGCGGAGCTCAGCGTTCCCACGTCCTCGATCGTCCGGATAAGGCGCCGATTCGTGTAGCGAACCGAACCCACCATCGTCGGGTTGATTGAGTAATCGAAGCCGAAATCGAACATCTGCTGCTTCATCGGCTTTAAGTTCGGATCCACCGTATTGTTGTTAGGGTCGTTCGACGGAATACGATTGTTGACGGCTTCAAAGAACGTCCCCTGCAACCCGAGGGGGTTGGCCGGCACGCCCTGATTGGTTCGCACCCAGTTTGGGTCGTTCAGCGAGTAGTAGTAATCCACCCAGATGTCGCCGCCGAAACTGCCGCGCGGCATCTCATACTTCATCGTGTCGTAGAACCAGCCCCATGATCCGTAGATGCGAATCTTGCCATCGCCTTTGGGATCGTAAGCGAAGCCCAGTCGAGGGGAAACCTTGGAGCTCCAAGGAAACTCGATGGGCGGTGCAGCTACGCCGCCGGCCACAGAGAAGCTAGGAAGGAACTCACGCTCACTGCGAATGCCGAGGTTCAGTGTCAAGCGCTTGCTCACCTTCCAGGAGTCCTGTAGGAAGATGCCCTGGTTGTCGCTTGACGCGTCGCCGAAAGTGCCGAAGACGCGGTACCGATAGTAGCCGAAGGGACCTGTCTGGCGACCTGAGCACTGGTCCGTGATACACGTCCAGCTCTGACCCCAGTAATAGCGGTAGTAGCCATTCGGATAGCTCAGGCTCTTCACCGAATTCGACAGACGATTGGTTTGCCAGCCGAACTTCAAGCTGTGCTGCCCACCCAAGTTCAGAATGTAGGAGCCGTCGGCGTTCAGGTTCACGCGCTTGTAGATGTTGTAATCGGTTCGCGCTACGGCCGCCACTACGAAACCGGCCGACCCCCGGAGGTCGTCTGGAATGTTCAGCGGAGAACTCGTGTTGTCGTTCGAATAGTAAATCGCCGTGGCATCAGGGATAGCGTAGCGGTTGGAATTGTTGTTGTAGTTGTAACCGCCACGGAAGGTGAAAATCAGCTTGTTGGTCGCGAGATAATCGATCTGGCCCGAGAGAATGTTGCCCGAGGTGTAGTCGCCCAAATCGTTCCAATTGTTGGTTGGCGAATCGGTTCCATCGCGAAGAGGCAGCACACCTCGGTTATAGCCTGGGTTCCAGATCCAGTTCATGTTCACGCGCACTCTGGAAAACGGGATGAAGTCCAGCTTGTGGGCCATGTACTGCTGGACCTTTTTGTTCTTGAATGTTCCCGTCGAATCGTCCTGCAAGAAGTTGACGGTTCGCGTTGTGTTCGTTACCGAGGGCATAAAGCCGCTGAAGAAGAACAGTTTGTTCTTAATGATGGGGCCACCGATGCTCACGATCGGATTCCAAGTGCGGAAGCTATCCTGCGGGTTCTGGAAGTTGCGGACCCGGACTTGATCCCCGTCCGTCGGATCGAACTGTAGAGTTGGGCGAGGCCGTGCCTGCAAGCTGTCATTGTTGAAGTAGAAACCCACTTGTCCGTGAAACTGGTTGGAGCCGCTGCGAACAACAGCGTTCACTACACCGCCCATGGCGCCGCCGTACTGGGCGTCCATTACGCCATTCTTAACCTGAACCTGCTGCACCATTTCCACCGGCACCTTGTTCTGATCGCTCAGAACGCCGGTCTGGACGTTGGTGACTTCCATTCCGTCGAGGTAGAACGTGTTCTCGGAACCCGACGCGCCGTCCACCTGATAGCCGCCCGACTTGGCCTCGTTGCGGGCCCCTGGAGCCAAGTTCACCAAGTCGTAGAAGGACCGCCCTTTGGGCATCAAGTCGAAGAAGGACTTGTCTACGTTGATTTGGGAAGCGCTAGAGGCGGTATCCACCATCACCGCATCGGCGGCAATTACCACGCTCTCGGTCACTTGGCCCACTTCCATATTAAAGTCGACACGGGCCACTTTGCCCAGCTCGACCGTGACACTCGTCCGTTTCATGGTGGCGAAACCACCGGCGGAAGCCGTTACGGTATAGACACCTACTGAAAGATTGCCAACGTTAAAGACACCGTTGGCGTTTGAGGTGGTCGAGACGACGCGAACCGGGGTGCCGCCCGCGAGATCAACTTTGGCGCCCGGAATGGCCGCCCCAGATGCGTCAATGACGGTGCCGGAGATACCGCCCGTCGTTTCCTGGCCCATGACAATACTGGCAACCAGTCCCAGAACCACTACGCACGACAGGATCAGCCGCGCGGTGCTTCTGGTGCTCACGATGATTTTGCTAACCACTGATGCCTCCCAAAGAAGAGTTGAGTAGATTTTGCTGAGGATGCTAACGGTCGAGTCTGCGGACCTTTCGCTGGTTGACAGCATCGGCCGCTGGACCCTTTTCTCACTCAGGAGGGCGACTACCGCGCCGGGAAGGGCGGTGATTCGCCTGACCGCCAGCCTGGGAGGCCAGCTTTTCTGCGGAGGACGGGTCCGCGTCGGCCATGTCGGAGTTTTTGCCGGAGCGCCACGGGTTGGGTAGGCCCGCTACACTCCTATCTTCGATATTCTCATCGAAGACTCCGAAGCACCCCTGCCAAGAGGGATACAACATTAAAAAAACAATGTGACGAGTGTAACACGAATGTTGCGGATCAGATCAAGGAGGTTCCGGTATCTTCTTGTCCGATTCAGACAACAGCGGCTCTGCTACGGCTCGGCTTCAAATCTCCCTTATTCTGATCAACATAGGCGTCCTAGAACTAACTTCCAAAATAGGTCCAATTAGTCTCGGAAGAGGCACCCAAACTATGAAAAATGGAAGCCCGAGTCCGACTCCCTCCTGCCTGTTCTGGAGGTGTTTCCCCAAACCGGCATTAATCTACCCCCCCGCACTCTGGGGACCCCGCCACCTACGCTGTTTGTAAACTTTTCCGCGCCATTCCCAACAGCAGGGCGAAAGCAGCTCAGTGGAGCGCACTTCCTGTTTGCCCTATCCTAATTAAAGGTTCGGTTCGATGCGGAAACGGTTGATTTTCGGGTCAGGCGTCGCGGGCTTCGTCGTCCTGTTGACACTCGTCGTCTGGCAAGGCTCCTTCAGTCTCGGCGACTATGGCCCCACCACGCCTGAGCAGCGGTACCTCTTTTGGGCCATCTCCACGCTCGTCTTCCTGCTCACGGTCACGCTCGGCTTCATGCTCTTCCGCACGTTCGTGAAGCTGTATATCGAACGGCAGAGCAAACGCGAGGGTTCGCATATCCGCAGCAAACTGGTGATTGGCGCACTCGCCCTCAGCTTCCTGCCCATGTTCTTCCTTGTGCTGTGGAGTGTGGAAGTACTTAACTTCAATTTAGACAAGTGGTTCACACAACCGGCCGAGCGCGTGAACGGAAGGCTCACCGAGGTCGCCGGCGCTCTCAAGCAGGACGAGACAGACCATGCCGCGGCCTTGGCACGCTGGCTCTCCCTGGTCCCGGAAACACAGACGTATTACGATACCGGAGGCCGCGATACGACGACGCTGCAGAAGTTGTGCCAAGCGAATCGCATTAGCGGCGCCCGGCTAATCAAAGTGGATGGAACCGTACTGCCGCTATGCGAAGATTCGCACAGTGCTGCGGATGTCCAAAGCGGCGTACCGCTTTCTCCGCCCATGCAGGGTGAACTCCATGTCTATCTCAAACCCTCGGCTGACCTCGCCCTGTTGAAGCAGCAGATAGACCTGGAAGTGAACGAATACAAGCAACTGGCTTTCGACAAGCGCTCCACGCGGCGCTTCTACCTCCAGCTGCTGTTGTTAATCACGCTCTTCATCCTCTTTGTCGCCACGTGGATGGCGCTCTTCCTGGCCCGGCAGATCAGCGTGCCCATCTCCGCTTTGCTAGACGCCGCCCGAGAGGTGCGCCGCGGCAATCTCTCGCACCGCATTCAGGTGCGCGCGATCGACGAACTTGCGCTGCTAGTGCGAGCCTTCAATGAAATGACGCAGGAGCTGAACGCGAACAGCCAGGAATTGGAGCGCCGGCGCCGCTTCACGGAAGCCATCCTGGAAAGCATTCCGTCGGGCGTCATCAGCCTCGACTTCGACGGCACCATTCGCCGGGTCAACCGCGCCTTGCGGCAGATCTTCCCCGAGGAACAGGTGGTCCGCGCGCGGCGCCTCTCGGACCTTTTCTCCGCCGACGACACGGCCGAAATCGAATACATGATGAAGCGCGCCCGCCGCACCGGCGTCGCCAGCCGCCAGTTCGAACACCGCCGGAACGACCGCACTCTGCAGCTCTCGGTGACGGTAAGCGCCCTTGAAGCGAAGCCTGCGTCGGGATTCGTGCTGGTAATGGAAGACACTACGGATCTGCTGCACGCCCAGAAGGCCACTGCGTGGCGGGAAGTCGCCCGGCGCATCGCCCACGAGATCAAGAACCCGCTGACACCGATCGCGCTATCCAGTGAGCGTATCGCGCGCCAGTTGGACCGTAAAGCCAGTCCCGAAGACGTAGCTCGCGTGATCCGCGAATGCTCAGCCACTATTGAACGCGAGGTGGAGAGCCTGAAGACGCTGGTGGACGAATTCTCGCGCTTTGCCCGATTCCCCGCGGCCCAACCCGCGTTAGCCCAATTGAATGATATTGTTGAGTCGGCTCTGGTTGTATTCGACGGGCGACTGGAAGGCATTGAAATCATCAAGGCCCTCGATCGGGATCTTCCGCCCGTCTTTGTCGATCGCGAGCAGTTCAAAATGGTGGTTGTGAATCTAGTGGATAACGCCGCCGAGGCTATGCAGCAATCGCTCGTGAAAAAGCTCTATGTGGGGACCGCCCTCGCTTCGCCCGAGGTAGTCGAACTGATTGTGGCCGACACCGGACACGGCGTTTCGCCGGACGACCGGGAGCGGTTGTTTCTACCCTACTTCTCCACAAAGAACCGGGGTACCGGGCTCGGCCTGGCGATCGTCAGCCACATCCTGTCGGAACACAAAGCGCAGATCCGGATTGAAACGAATCAGCCCGCCGGCGCACGATTCACAGTGGAGATCGCAGTGGGAGCACCGGCGGAACCGGCCTGGAAGCCGGCGGAGGCCAGCGCATGAAGGCGTCGCGTGTGTTGATTGTCGACGACGAGCCGGGAATTCGCCAGTCGCTCTCCGGCGTCCTGGAGGACGAGGGATTGGAAGCGGCATCAGTCGAAACGGGCGAACAGTGCCTGGACATATTGAAGCGGCGCACGTTCGAAGTGGTTCTGCTCGACATCTGGCTGCCCGGCATTGATGGTCTGGAGACGCTGTCTCGCATTCAGGAGATGCCAGCGGCGGACCAACCGGTGGTGGTGATGATCTCCGGCCACGGCAACATTGAGACTGCAGTTCGCGCCACCAAACTCGGCGCCTTCGATTTCCTGG
>JBDTMC010000461.1:0-6303 GCA_039934475.1 Bryobacteraceae bacterium
CCCAACGTGTATGTAACGCGGTTAGCAGCGTCAGAGAGACGCTGACGGCGCCGCGACGGGCTTCTTCAATCTCCGCCCACTGGTCCTCAGCGTAGGGCTTGATGACCGGCTCATCCTCGGTGAGAGCGAGCTTAAAGCGGATGTAGCTGTTCATGTGGCTGTCGGCCAGATGATGGACAACCTGGCGGACGGTCCAACCACCAGGACGATAGGGTGTGTCGAGTTGTTCGTCGTCGAGAGCCGCCACCGCGGTTTTCAACTGCTCGGGCAGGGCGGCGATCTCAGAGATGTAGTGCTCACGATCGGCCATGGCGATGGACTCTGGCCGATGAAATCTACCGATGGGGTATCGCGGATCCATGTATGCTTTCAGGATATGAAACGGAGAGCATTTTTGCAGACCGCGCTAGGGTGCGCCGGGATGGCCGCGGTGACGAGACGTGCTGAGGCTGCGCTGCCGAAATTGAAGATCACTCGTGTGCGCTACTACGAGGCGCCGGGCGATGCCGCGGCGCGCAAGGGTAAGGTGCCGGGCATCTTCAACCAGAGCGCGAATGTGGTGATGGTGGAGACGGATCAGGGCATTACGGGCATTGGCGAAGGCGGATCGAAGGACACCATCGAGCAATGCGCGGCGTCGATCATTGGACAAGACGCTTCGCGTATCGATGAGTTGTGGCAGATCATGTTCCGCGGTCATTTCTATCCCGCCGGACGCGAGAAGCTGCACGCGATGGGCGCGATTGACCTCGCCCTGTGGGACATCAAGGCCAAGGCGCTGGGCGTGCCTGTGTATGAGCTGCTGGGCGGCCTTACTCGCGATCATGTGGAGTGCTATTCCACCGGCTATCCATCGAAGGGCAGCATTCGCGAGACGGCGCGCGCGTGCGTCGAAGACGGATATCGCGCGTTTCGCACCGGTCCGGCCGACGGCAATCCGTGGGATCGGTTTGAGATGACTCAAAAGACGTACGAACTCTGCAAGGAGATTCGCGAAGGTGTGGGCAAAGACGGCGCCTGGGCGGTGGATTATCACACGCGGTTCGACTACGCGGATGCGGTGCAGTTGAGCTTATTGATTGAGCCGCTGCGGCCGTATTTCGCCGAGGACCTGGTGCGGAGCGAGAATCCGTCGATCTACAAAACATTGCGCCAGCAAGTGAAGGTGCCCATCGCGGTGGGTGAGCAGTTCGGCGCCAAGTGGGATGTGAACGAACTGGTGGAGCAGCACCTCATCGACTACGCCCGCGTGACGCTGCCCAATACGGGCGGCATTACCGAGTACCGCAAGATTATGGCGATGTGCGAAACACATTATGTAGGGCTGATCCCGCATTTCAGCGGACCGATCGCGGAGGCTGCTCTGGTGCATTGTTGCGCCGCTTTCCCCGGCCCGGCTCTGATGGAGATGCTGCCTCGGGTAACGAAAGGAATCCCCTATCTGCCCGAATGCTTCGATTTCAAGAACGGCAAGCTGTGGCCAAATCAGAGGCCGGGTCTTGGCGTGACTTTCGATGTGAAGCAGTTGCCGCTGCTCACGGAAGTGTCTGAGGCGTACCGGCCCAACGTGATCTACCGCCGGCCGGACGGCTCGGTGACTAATTGGTAAGTTCGATAGAATCTGCAGCATGACCAGACGCGAAGTGGTTGGCGCGGCCTCAGCCGCTATGATCGTGGCGCGGCACGTTTTGGGCGGGCCGGGCTACCAGGCGCCGAGCGACACGCTGCGCATCGCGGGCGTGGGCATCGGCGGCATGGGGCGGCGTTACCTGGCCGGGTGCGCTGCCGAACGCATCACGGTGCTTTGCGATGTGGACCACGACTTCGCCGCGCCGGTATTCCGCAAGTACGACGGGGCAAAGATCTACCGCGACTATCGCGTGATGTTCGATAAAGAAGCTAATAACATCGACGCGGTGATCATTGGTACGCCCGATCATTCCCATGCCGCGGTTACGATGCGCGCATTGAAGCTGGGTAAGCACGTCTATTGCGCCAAGCCGCTGACACACAACTTATACGAAGCCCAGATGGTGCGTGAAACGGCGGCGGCGGCCAAAGTCTCCACACAGATGAGCGTGCAGAGTTGTATGTCGCCGGAGGCGTGCGCCACCACGGAGATTCTGATGAGCGGCGTGCTGGGGCCGATTCGAGAAGTGCACATCTGGACACCGCACCCCATCTATCCCGCGGGGCGCGTGAGGCCCACCGACACTCCGCCGGTTCCGAAGGGTCTGGATTGGGATCTGTGGATCGGCCCGGCGCCCTACCGGCCGTATCATCCGGCATACCACCCGTGGATCTGGCGCGCGTATTGGGATTTCGCCAACGGTACCATCGGCGACATGATGAACCACGCCCTGCACATGTTCTTCAAGCCGTTGCAACTGGAGAACCCGCCGATGGTGCACGCCAGCCGCACAACCATGCACGGCGGCTATTTCGAGATGCGCTCCGATGGCAAGGAGACCCTACCGCTGCGCGTGCCGACGCCGGAATCGGAAAGTTACTCCTGCCAGATCACGTGGGACTACCCTTCGCGCGGCGATCTGGCGCCGCTGCGGTTGCATTGGCATGACGGCGGTATGCGTCCGCCGCGTCCGCTGGAATTGGGTGTGGACAAGGCGATGCCGGCGGCGGGCGTGCTATTTGTGGGCGACAAAGGCAAATTGATGGCCGACTATAGCGGAGGGCGCAACTGGCTTCTGCCAGAAGATCGCTTTGCCGGTTTCACGGCGCCCAAGGTGCTGACCCCAGTCCCGGATCACTACAAGGAGTGGACGACCGCCTGCAAAGCGGGTACGCAACCCAGTTGCAACTTCGCGTTCGGCAGCCGGATGACGGAAGTGGCGCTGCTGGGCGCACTGGCGGTACGGACTGAGAAGCTGCTGTTGTGGGACAGCGCGGCCCGCCGCATCACGAATGTTCCGCAGGCGAACGCACTGGTGAACCCACCCTATCGCTCGGGTTGGACGCTATTCTGATTGACCAATCGCCATCGGACGTGTTACTCCTGAATGTGTTCCAGGGTGCTCGTCATAAGGGGCGAGTGAAAAGGGAAGCGGGTGTAACTCCCGCACGGTCCCGCCACTGTATGCAGCGAGCGGTCCGGCAAAGAGGCCACTGTTTCCGATAGGAGATGGGAAGGCAGCCGGTTCGCGATGACCTGTAAGTCAGGAGACCTGCCTTGGAGCGGTACAGCCGCGCTTCGGTGAAAAGCGGGGTGGAGGTTGCAGTTCCCTTCCCTTAGCCCACATTGGGGCGCGCGCGAGTTCAAAACTCGAGGCGTGGATTCCTCAGTGACAAAACAACAATTGACGTTTTTGTCTTTTACATTTTTCACGGCGGGCGCGTTTGCGCAGCCCTTCGTTTCTCTTCACGGCAAGGCACTGGATCCGCAGCGGGCGGGCATTCCGGCTGCCGCCATTTCCCTGCAATCACGTAACGGCTCGGCGCGTTTCTCCACCACGGCAGATGATACCGGCCGCTATGTCTTCGAACACGTCACTCCCGGCGCATACATCCTGGAAACACAAGCCGCGGGATTCGGCATTGAAGCCGTGGCGCTGGAACTGATCCGCGATACCGAGCGCGACATCGTGCTGCCCGTGGCGGCACTGCAAACACAAATGGTGGTGACCGCCAGCGGCACGGCGCAAACCACCGATGAAGTGAGTAAAGCCCTGACGGTGGTAGACGCCAGCGATACCAATCTGCGCGGTGAGTTTGCGCTGACGGATGCGTTGCGCGACGTCCCCGGGCTGCGGATTGAACGGCAAGGCGGGCCGGGCGCGCTGACGTCGATACGCGTTCGCGGCATGCGAATCCAGGACACGTCGGTGCTGGTGGACGGCTTTCGCGTGCGCGATGCCGCGGCGCCGCAAGGTGACGCCTCCGGCTTTCTGAGCGACATGACGATGACCGATACCGACCACGTGGAAGTGCTGCGCGGCGCGGGTTCGTCGCAATACGGAACCAACGCGATGGCGGGCGTGATCAATGTGGTGACCGCGGAAGGCGGGGGGCGCACACGCGGATCGCTATTGATGGAAGGCGGTTCGCTGGCGCAGTTTCGCGGCCGGGCCACGATGGCCGGCGGCATCGGCGAAAAGTTAGGCTACACAGCGGGCGTGACGCATATCAACGTTCTGGACGGGATCGACGGCGACGATCCGTCGCGGACAACGGGGGTGCAGGGTCGCGTGGACTACCGGTTTTCCCCAACGGCCCGGCTGTATGGACGCCTGTTTGTTACCGATGCCTTCGGCAAGTTGAAGAGCAGCCCGTATGCCGACGGAAATACCGTGGTGCTGTCGGCCGACAATCCCGACAATACGCGTGCCGCGCGCGTGATTTCGGGGGCGATGGCGTTGTCTCTGAAAGGGCTCACGTTTTCCTATCAAGGCCTGCGCACGGAGCGTCGGTTCGGCGACGGTCCCGCAGGCAGCGGCTATCAGCCCACTGGCAGCACCAACTCCTGGTACGACGGCGAGGTGCATACGGTGGGGGCGCGCGGCGATTGGCGCATTGGCCGTCATCAGAGCGTCAACGCCGGCTATGAATTTGAGAGCGAGAACTTCAACAATCGTTCCACAGGTCCGGATTTCACAGGCGTCGCCTCAGTGGATGTGACGCAGCGCAGCCACAACGTTTATCTGCAAGACCAGGTGAGCCTGCTGGATGGACGTTTGCAGTTTGCCGCCTCCTGGCGCGGGCAGTGGTTCACGCTACGCCAGCCGACCCTGTTTCCGAATACCGATGCACCGTACAACGGCTTGACCTTTGCCGCGCCGCCAAGCGCGCAAACGGGCGATGGATCGGCTGCGTACACTCTGCGACGCAGCGGTACTAAGTTCCGCGGCCATGTGGGACGCGGCTATCGCGCACCTTCGCTCTATGAGCGTTTCGGCACGTACTACGGGGCATTCGGCTACTCCACGTATGGCGACCCACGGCTGCGGCCAGACCGCTCGCTGGCTTTCGATGCGGGGGTGGACCAGGTGTTCGGTAGGCGCGCGCGAGTCTCAGCCAGTTACTTCTACACGTGGCTGCAGCAAGTGATTGTGTTCGATTTCTCAGGCGCGATTAATCCCACTGTCGATCCCTATGGACGCTTTGGCGGCTATCGCAATACCAACGGTGGCCTGGCGCGTGGCATGGAATTAAGCGGCAGTTTCTCCGTCACGCGGTCACTCACGGTGAACACCGCCTACACTTACACCAACGCCATCGAAAGAACACCGCTGGTGGAAAATGTTCTACGCACTTTTATCGTGCCTCTGCATCAGGCGTCCGTGACGGTCACGCAGCGCTTCGGACCGCGACTCACCGCGTTCTTCAGCTTTGTGGGATCCAGCGATTATTTGGCTCCGGTGTATGATCCGAATAGTTTCAGCAGCCGCTCTTTCAGCTTCGCGGGAATCCGGCGCGCGCAGGCAGGCGCCAGCTATCGCTTGCCTATGGGTGAATTCAAGGCGATTCGCATTGGCGGCAAAGTCGATAACCTGTTCACCCAGAATTACACCGAAAGTGGATTCCGCACGCCGGGCGCTACGGCGACGGGCGGAATCCAGTTCGAGTTCTAGGCTGAGGCAGAGCGGCAAGGCGCGGCTGGGAACAGTTGGCGAATCGGCAATAGGGCTGCTGGCTTATACTTGGGCTCATGTCCTCAGTGAAACTGGTCCTTGCCACGCTGCTGCTAGGTGGCGCGGTGTCCGCGCAGACAGCGGCCTCCGACGCTTCCACACTCGGCCACTCCTCGCATGGCAAGGCGTTTGACGCAGGCCCACGGCAGAAACCGCGAGCGTGGGATGGGATCGGGGTCGCGGAGTTTCCGATCACCACGAAGAATCCCGAGGTCCAGAAATGGTTCAACCAGGGGAACGCCATGGTGCATTCCTTTTTCTTTTATGAGGCGGAGCGGGCGTTCCGGTGGTGTCTGAAGTTGGAACCGGACAACGCGATGGCGTACTGGGGACTCGCCAACGCAACGGATGGCGAACGCGCGAAGGATTTTGTGGCGGAGGCTGTGAAGCGAAAAGGCAAGGTAACCGAGCGCGAGAGGCTGTACATAGAGGCTCTTGAGGCGGGCATGCTGCCGAGGCCCGGGTCGTTCCGGCGGCAGAGTGCGGGCGCCAGTGTCGATCAACGGCGAGAGCAGATCAAAAAGCTGGAGACGTTGTGCTTGAAGTATCCGGACGATATGGAGGCTCGGTCTTACCTGGCGCTGGCGATGATGGGCGGCAACCGGTATGGAACCGAATTGATCATCCGCGAGGTTCTGGCGAAGCAGCCGATGCACCC
>JBDTMC010000462.1:0-6286 GCA_039934475.1 Bryobacteraceae bacterium
CGTTTCGACCGTCACGAGTGACTACGGGCGGGCGATGGGGATTCCATTGCGGAGGGTCACGGGGAGGAAGAGTTGGCGGCAGCCGAGCTCGGCCAGGGCTAGTCCGTTTTCGTAGTCCTCAGTGAGGCAGGCGGGTTCAAAGATGCGGTTGCTGCGTGTTTCGGCAAGGCGTTCGAGAGCACGGCGGCGATATCCGGTCCCGACGCCGTTAGAAGGAATAAAGGAGCCGAGAGCTTGGCGGGCGCACATGTCCTTGATCTGGAATTCGGCGAACTCGTCGCAGTAGACTCCGTGGGTGAGTTCGCGAAGAGGTGTGGGGAGAGGGAGGACGGGGACCTGCACCATGTCGTAGTCGTCGGCGTAATGGTTGATGGCGCGGAGACTAAGAGGATGAATGAGATCCTCGGCGTCGTGGGTGATGAGGTTCTCGAAGCGGACGTTATGCTGCTCTTCGAAGAGAAGTAGGCGCTGATAGATCCAGTTGAGGCAATCGGCTTTGGAAGTGGGTCCGGGGTGAGGACAGACGGCGACGTGGACGTTGTCGAAACGGGCTTCGAGGCCGGCTAAGGCGTTGATCGTAGGGCGGTCATTGGGGTAGGCGCCGGCGAAGACGTGATAGTTGGAGTAATCGATAGCGGCGAGGTTGTGCTGAACCATGCCGGCGATTACCTTGGATTCCTGCCAGAGGGGGAGGACGATGGCGATCAGTTTTTCGGGCTTGGCGTGGAGGTCAGGGGCGATTGAATGTGTGCGGCGGCGAAGCCATTGGACAGCGACGGTGAGGGTGACGAAGAGGTCATCGAGACCGCTGGCGACCATATAGATGGCGAGCGGGACAACGGTGCGCAGAGCCCAGTGGTCGATACCATCGCATGCCATGCGAAGGACCCCAATGACCCCTGCGAGCCAGGCGGGTGTAGGGCTCAGCACGTAAGGGAGTGGGGTAGAGGGCACGAGATTCTCAGGGCAGACACTGAGGGTGTGGGCGGGGTTGGGCGGCGGGGTGTGCGAGGGATTCACGCGGCGGCGGACCTCATTTTCGGAGGGTCTTCGAGGGTATTTTCGAGGGTTTCGGGGACGTCGGGGGTCTCTTCGACAGTATCTTCCACGTTCAAGCCATAGAGAGACGAGCCGAAGGGGGTTTGTAGATGCGACGGGGGCCGTTCTGTGCGGCCGGTGCAGCATCAGCGGGTGTGACATCGGCCTGAGCGTTTGATTCTACAGGTGGTTCTGCGAGCTTGGGTTCGTTCGGCTCGTTTTGTGTTTGGGGTTCGAGGTCGGGTAAGGGGAAGCTCTTACGGACGTCAATTAACTGCTTGAGCTTACGGTTGAAGCTGCGTTCTAGGCGGGCGATGTGGCGTTCCAGGATATCGTCGGAGCGGCCGGGCTTGAGTTCCTCCTGTTGGGCCCAGGTGATGCGGACGGAGTGGTGAGCGTTCTTGAATTTGCGGTCGAAGAAGGCGCGTTCTTCGTCGATGGCGATCATCATGCAATTGCGTTTACTGGCTCCGGCGCGGGCGAGTATTCTTTTGCAAACGCAAATCGACGACACGCTGATCCGCGAACGCCTGCTGGCGCTGTTGTCGGGGTTCTTTTCCGTGATTGCGTCGCTGCTGGCGGGCGTCGGGCTCTATGGCGTCATCAATTACTCCGCGGTGCGCCGCACGCGCGAGATTGGGATTCGTCTGGCGCTGGGTGCGCGGCGCGGCGCGGTAGTGGGCCTGATGGTTTCCGATACCTTGCTGATTGTGATGATCGGCCTTGGTGTGGGAATCGCCGGTGGCATTGGGATGGGCCGCTATCTGGCGTCGCAGCCGTTCGGGGTGAAGGCTACCGATTTCTGGAGCCTCACGGCGCCTGTTGTTTGTGTGCTGGTGGTTGCCGCCGGCGCGGTTCTTCCGCCGGCTTTTCGTGCCGCGTGTGCGGATCCGCTGCGAGCCCTGCGGCACGAATGATTGAGATCCAAATGCGCGTTGGCTCCGTATATGCAGATGTAACTAAGGCAGCAGGTCTTTCCCTCTTGGCGGGCGCGCGGTTCGGCGCCCGCCTTTTTTCTTTTACCCCTTGTCAAACTAGGAGAAGCATTTTATACTCCTAGATAGACTAGGGAGGAAAATGGACGTGGACAAGAGCGCGGAGTTATTGCCGGGCACATTGGATATGTTGATTTTGAAAGCGGTGTCGCTGGCTCCGCTGCACGGGTATGGGGTGCTGGTGAGGATCCGGCAGATCTCTGGGGATGCCCTGGAGATTCCGCAAGGGTCGTTGTATCCGGCCCTGTGCCGGTTGGAGCACCAGGCTTTGATTGCGGCCGAATGGGGTGTGAGCGAGAACAACCGGCGGGCGAAGTACTACACGTTGACCGATTCGGGGCGCGATCGCTTGCGCGAGGAGACGGCGGGATGGAACCGGCTGGCGACCGCAATGGCGGCGGCCTTGAACACGACTCCGGAGGAGGTGTGACGTGGTGAAACGATTCCGTTCCCTGTTTCGGGTGTTGACGGCGCGACGCGATTTCGAAGAGGGGATGAGTGAGGAACTGCGGTTCCATCTAGAGGAGTACACAAACGAGTTGGTGCGGGCTGGCGTGCCGCGGGAAGAGGCGATGAGGCGGGCGCGGCTGGAGTTTGGCGAGCGGAACAGCGTGGAGGAAGAGTGCCGCGAGGCTCGTGGGTTGCGTCCCTTCGACGAGGTGGCGCGGCAGTTGCGGCATGCGGCTCGCTTGCTGTGGAAGACGCCACGATTCACACTGACAGCACTGGCGACACTGGCGATTTGCCTGGGCGCGAATCTGACGATCTTTGGTGTGATCGATTCCATCCTGCTGCGGCCTCTTCCCTTCCCCGATCCGGACCGGCTGGTTACTATCTTCAATAGCTATCCTAAGGCGGGCGTCGATCGGGATGGTTCTTCAGTTACTAACTACTATGAACGGCGTGGACGGATTGCCGCATTCGAGGGGCTGTCGATTTACCGCTATGGAACCGCGGTGCTGGGCGAGGCGGGATCAACAGAACGGGCGTCGGTGGCGCGGGTTTCAGCGGACTTCTTTGCGACGTTGGGGTCGGGCCCGGTAATTGGGCGAAGCTTCACCGAAGAGGAGATGTCGGATCAAACGAATAAGGTGGTCATCCTCACCGACGCTTACTGGCGGCAGCATTTCGCTGCGGATCCGCAGGTGACGGGGAGGCAAATCCGCGTGGACGGATTCGTGTACAGCGTGGTTGGCGTTCTGCCGGCGGGATTTCGATTTCTGTCTTCGGAAGCACGGTTATATTTTCCTTTCACGTCGCGGCCGGGGGATCGCTCGCCAGAGCAGAGGCATTCGGGTGGCAATGCGAAGCATCTGATTGCGCGGCTGAAACCGGGCTCCAGTGTGGCCCAAGCACAAGCGCAGATTGACTCGCAGAATGCGGCCCTGGAAGGGGACGGCCCGATGGCCAAGATGATGGCCGAGGCGGGATTTCGATCCGTTGTCGCACCGCTGCGAGCTGACCATGTGGCGGGCATCCGTCCAGCGCTGTTATGGATGCAGGCAGGCGCGCTAGCGCTGCTATTGATTGGTGCGGTGAACCTGACGAACCTGCTTCTCATTCGAGCCAGTAGCCGGCAGAAGGAGATGGCCGTGCGGCAGGCGCTGGGCGCATCGCGGTGGCATGTTTGGAGCGAAGTAACGGTGGAGACGACGTTGCTGACGCTGGCGGGCGGAATATTAGGCTTGGCGGCGGGTGCGGGAGGAATCCGATTGCTAGCCGCGCTGGGCGCAGAACGCTTGCCTATGGGCAGTCAGATCGCCTTCGATGGGCGCCTGGCGGTAGTAGCTTTGACGGGAGCTGTCTTGCTTGGATTGGCGCTGGCTGTGCCCATCGCTTGGTTCCACTTGCGCGGGCATCGCAGGAATGCCATTCAATCAGAGACGCGCGGCGGCACCGCGAACCGCGCCGCGCAGAGGCTTCGCCATAGTTTTATCGTGGCCCAGATCGCTCTGGCGCTGGTGCTGCTGGCCGGAGCCGGGTTGCTGGGGTTAAGTCTGGAGCGAGCCATGGCTGTCGCGCCGGGGTTCCGTCCGGATCATGTTCTGACCGCAGAGATACCGGTGCCGTGGAAGAATTATCCGGACTGGGCGGCGCGGATCGCCCTGAACGAACGTTTCTTGCAGGCGATGGCGCGCCAGCCGGGAGTTTCGGCTGTCGGGCTGGTGAACAATGTACCGTTGAGCGGCAACGACGGCAAGAGTGCGGCAGCGGTGAAAGGGCACGTACGGCGTGCGGGGGAATCGCCGCGTGGGCATTACTCGTATGGCACGGATGGGGATTACTTCACGGCGATGGGATTCTCCTTGCGGGAAGGGCGTTTTTTGACGGCTGACGATTCGCGCCGGACGGAGCGAGTGTGTGTGGTGGACGAGGACTTCGCCCGGTATTATTGGCCGGGGCAAAGCGCCTTGGGGCAACGGCTGTTCTTTGGATCCGACGTTGGGCGCGATGCCGAGTCCTTCAGCGTGGTGGGTGTGGTGGGCGCGGTGAAGCAGGCGGGACTCACGGATCAAGCGGCGCAGGGGGCGGTTTATTATCCTTACGCGATGCGGACGGACGATCGATTGTTTGTGGTGGTGCGGGGGAATGTTCCGGCGGAGATGCTGGCTTCGACGGTGCAAAGGGTGGTGCGGGAGACGGATGCCGAACTGCCGGTGAGCGATGTCCGGTCAATGGAAGGGCGGATTGCGGATAGCCTGGTGGCGCAACGCTCGCCGGCTCTGTTAGCGGGGATTTTCTCAGTTATGGCGGTGTTACTGACGGCGATTGGCACTTATGGAGTTTTGAGTTACGCGGTGTCGCAGCGGCAGCGCGAGATTGGAGTTCGGATGGCTCTGGGAGCCGGACCGGAACAGATCCGGGCGCAGTTTCTAGGGATGGGCTTGCGTCTGTTAGGGGCGGGCACGGTGCTGGGCGTGATGGGGGCTTGGGGGATGGGCCAGGCGATGAGGACACTGCTGTTTCAAGTGCCTCCGGCGCATGTCGCTACCTTTGTTGGTGCGGCGGGGGTGGTGGGAGTAGTTTCGCTGGTGGCGTGCGTGCTTCCAGCGCGCCGGGCGGCGCGGGTTTCGCCGATGACGGCTCTAGCGGAGGAGTAGGGTAGACCGACATTGGGTTGCCTTGGCCGTTGATTACGTAGTCGATTGCGGCGTTGACGCTGATGGGATTCCAGAGATGTCTTGTACTTCCATGGTGAGTCCAGCGGGTTAGGTTTGGCTCTGCTTCGCCGGTACGGTTCAGATGGCGAGTGGCGTAGGCTTTGAAGGTTGTTAAGATTTGCTCGGGTGGGGATTGGGATTCGACTACGGCGTGGATGTGTGTGGTTCGGACGTGGGCGCCGAGTAAGGTCCAGTTTCTGTAAATGCAGACTTCTTGGATGGCGGTGAGGACGGTTTCACGGCTCGTTTTGTCGCTAAGGAGATAGGGTGGGTGGGCTTGGCGTACTCTTGCTACTGCGGCGCGCTTTGGGCTTGGATTGAGGGTGGGTGTTCCCGGGATGTTGTGCTCTCGATCTACGGAGCCACTGGCGCAGCCGTGTAGGTGAGTACCATAGCAGGAGAAGGTAATGAGGTAGGTCATTGTGGGCTGTGGTGGTCGCTCCCTGACGTTTCGGTACTAGTGGAGGACAGGGAATTTTCTCGGGTTGACAGGATTTGTAATCACTGGCATAGTCTAACTATGGCAAGAGACGAGATTCCTCCCGGAACGCTTTATATGCTGATTTTGCGGGTGCTGGCGCGGCACGGTGAGTCGCATGGATATGAGATTGCGAATGCGATTCAACGGGTCTCGGAGGAAGTTTTGCAGGTGGAGGAGGGGTCGCTGTATCCGGCTCTGCAACGGATGCTGTTGAAAGGTTGGGTGGAGGCGCATTGGGGGGTCACAGCGGGGAACCGGCGGGCTCGCTACTACCAGTTGACGGAGTTGGGACGGGCGCAGTTGCATAGCGAGCTGGCGCAGTACCGGCGAGTGAGTGCCGCGATTCAGCGGGTGCTGGGAGAAGCGGTATGAATTGGATTCGTGAGTTGATTCGGCGGCTCCGGTACCGAATGCAGGGGGCCCGGTTTGACGAAGACCTGGCCGAGGAGATGCGGCTGCATCTGGAGTTGCGGGCCGAGGAGACGGGGGACGCCGCGCGCCGGCGGTTTGGGAATGTCACACGGATGCAGGAAGAGAGCCGGGCGGCGTGGGGTTGGACGTGGATGGATACGGTGGCGCAGGACTTGCGGTATGGACTGCGGGCACTGGCG
>JBDTMC010000463.1:0-6276 GCA_039934475.1 Bryobacteraceae bacterium
CACCGACACCGTGTCGATAGCCGGTAATTTCTGCAGATCGGCGAAGGTCAAAGTGAGCGGCTTCAGACTCTCGCCGTCCACGGTGAGTCGCCATGTGGCGAGGTCCACTTTAGGCACGTAGTGATGGCTTCGGACAAAGAACCGGTCCACCGGCGTGATCCAAGTGGAGAAGCCGTCCAGCGGCATTTCCAGATCTTCCGGGCGCTTGGAGAGCACGATCATGTTGCGCTTGACGGCGGCCGTGAGAGGCGCTGCGGCGAGGAGATGAAAGAATTGGCGTCGTGAGAATTGCATTTACTGAACCCAGCTGAACTCGTAGTTGCTGATGGCGCCGTCGCGAATTTCGATGTTGTCCTCCTGCCGGGAATAGCCTTCGCGAACAAGAATCAGCCGGTAGTGACCAACGGGGACAGTCAGCACGGCAGGCGTCTTCTGGTTCTGTTGCTTGCCGTTGAGGTAAACGGTGGCGCCGGTAGGGTTGGTGCGCACGATCAATTGGCCGGCCAGCTCACTCAGCATAAACTTGACTTCGGTATTGCGAGGCACTTCGAAGATCTTCAGAGCATCGCGGTAGCCGTCCTGGCGGGCACGGAGAGTGTGCCGGCCGGGGCTGAGATCGATCGTACAGGGCGAGGTGCAGGAGAGCGCCGCTTCGTCGAGTTCGATGCGCGCACCCTCAGGCTCGGCCAGGATTTTCACGCTGTAGGTTTGGGCGGGCGCGGGTTTGGCTGGCTCCGGCGATTTGACGGGCTCCACCTGATTCTCGTCGGGCGGCGGCGTATTCTCAGGGGTCGTAGTAGTGACTGGCGGCGGTGCCGGTTCCACCGGTTGGGGGCGGGTTTCAGTGATGACGGCGGGCTTCGGTTCCGGCAGCGCCTTGGCGGCGGGAACCGGGGCTGGACGATCGCTCCAATAACGAGGGATCCACAACGCAAACGCGAGGGCGGCGATTCCGGCGAGCAGCCCTACAAGGATGCCGCGGAACACGGATCCACTGCGTCCGCGTGGCGCCGGCGGGGGAGGCGGCGCCGGCAGCACCGGAAGCGGGCGTACGGGACCAGGCAGCGCCACGGTGGGCATACTGGCCACCGTGCCGGGCAGGAGAGGCTTCCAGCCATGGGCGGTCGCCAGCGCGGCGGACACGGCATTGACGAATTCAGTGCAACTGGCGAAACGTGCCGCGGGATCCTTTGCAAGGGCCTTGCGCAGCACTCCATCCACCCCTGCATTGAGGGTGGAGTTGATGCGGTGGGCGGGGGCGGCATCGTCGCGAACGATGCGATAGACCAGCGCCGGCAGTGAGTCCGCGGCGAAGGGCCGCTCGCCCGTAAGCAGTTCGTAGACGATTACGGCAAGGGCATGCTGATCGGCACGGCCATCCACCGGATGACCCTGGATCTGTTCCGGCGACATGTAGCTGGGGGTGCCGGTGAGGTTGCCCGTCTGCGTCATGTCCTGGGAGACGAAATGGGCCACACCAAAGTCGGTGATCTTGACCACCCCCGCCGTATCCACCATCATGTTCGCGGGTTTAACGTCGCGATGAACGATGCCGCGCTTGTGGGCATAGTCGAGCGCGGCGGCAGCCTGGCGGAAGATTTCGATGAGTCCGGCGCCGGCGGGTAGTTGGCCCGAAGCCGCCAAGCGTTCCAGCGTTGTGCCGTTGACGAACTCCATGAAGATGAAGCAGAGGTCGCCTTCCTCGGCAATATCGTAAATGGTGACTATGCCCGGGTGAGACAGTATACCCGCGGAGCGGGCTTCGTGAAGGATGCGTGCGCGCAAACGATCCCTCTCGCGGGAATCGCTAAGGTCCGCCAGACGGATGGATTTGATGGCGACCGTGCGCCCAATGGTGGGATCTTCGGCCCGGTAAACCACGCCCATTGCGCCGCGGCCCAGCTCACCGGCGATCCGATAGCGCCCGATCTGTTCGATCACTGACCTGTGATTATAGCATTCCGGTTTTTGAGCCGTCCTCGCAACGAAAAATCGCCTTTGAACTGTTGAAAGAAACCGCTAAAGAACTCTCTAACACCCTGTACATAAATGAATTAGTACGGTTTCCGGATTGTAGCAATGAAGGATCGGCGGGCTCCTCAACAAGAGGCCCCATCCTATAAATGGTAGGGACGAGAGCAGTGGCCTTCTCAAAACAGGAACGCTTCCCAAAGAGGGCCGCCGTTCCGCAGTGCGTGACAAATCTTTGACAACACCAGACACCTACAACACCACAACTTGGTGGGTTTAATGAGGCATCGTCATCCTAAACACAACAAAACACAGTGTTTCATCAAGCAACCTGAGTGTGCCTCCCAGGGCAGGTGGAAAAAGATTAGCGAAGGCGATGTTTTTGTAACAGGGGCTTGACATTCCTTGCCTGTGGCTGTACAAATACATCAATCGTAACTGGGCACCGCCAGATGATAAATAGCCCCCACCCCCGTCGGCTGGGTTCCGAGACTGCTGTATGCGAAGGAACACAAGACGCGTGTGGAGCACACCAAACCCGGTTGGCAGCACCAAAGACTGGACCCAACGGATTCAGTACGTGAACTTCGTACTGTCGCCGTTTCCCTCCCCCTTGAGTTATGACGCAGTGTTCTAAATCGTTCTTGGAATAGTTTAGTTTATTGTTACGCAGCGGCCTTGAGCCGCAGTTGTCTGGCACGAGTTGGGTTAGTCGATCTATTTTGCTTTGGAGGGAAAAGAGCTGTTATGAGATTTGGCACATTTGTGCGTATCTTTGCTTCGATGCTGCTACTTCTAGGCGCCATTGCACCTACACAGATGCATGGTCAGTCTATCTATGGGGCGATCCGCGGGCTGGTGACCGATAAAGCCGGCGCGGTTGTACAAGACGCCATTGTGACGTTGACCAATGAAGGGACGAACGGCACACGTACCACGGTTACCAATTCGTCTGGAGAATTTGTATTTAGCCAAGTGGTGCCTAGCGGCTACATGGTCGCCGTGGAGATGAAAGGCTTCAAGAAGTCCGAGCGCAAAGGCGTGATCGTTGAAACGCAAGGGCAAATAACGGTAGATATTCAGCTGGAAGTCGGCAACGTGACTGAGAGTATCTCGGTGACTGAGGAAGTGCCGCTGCTGGATACCTCAAGCGCTTCTATGGGCCAAGTGATTGACCGGCAAAAGATCGTGGATCTACCGATTTTGGGCCGGAATCCTTATCTCTTCTCACGGTTTGCCGCTAACGTGGCTCCGGTGGGACACCCTGGATTTGTGCGCATGCAGGACCAGTCCGGTTCGTCGATGATCTCCATCGCGGGCGGCTCGGTTCGCGGCAATAATTACTTGATTGACGGTGTACCGATCACCGACATGAACAACCGCGCGGTGATCATCGCGTCGCTGGAAGCGGTTCAGGAAATGAAGATTCAGAACAACACCTACGACGCTGAAATCGGGCGTTCGGGTGGTGGTATGTTCAATACTCTGTTGAAGAGCGGCACCAACAGCTATCACGGTGTTCTGGGTGGCTATATGCGCCAAACAGACTGGCTGGCCAATCTCTACTTCGCCCGCGGCGCCGGTCAACCGATTGTCGATCAGCCCTTCCGAAACTACTTCGGCAGCATTGGCGGTCCGATTTCGATTCCGAAAGTCTACAACGGCAAGGACAAGACATTCTTCTTCTTCACGTTTGAAGGCTATCGCGACACGCAGGCCGTTTCGGGTACCACAACAATGCCGACCCTGGCCATGCGCGGAGGCGACTTTAGCGCTTCTGGCCGCACCATCTACGATCCAACAACGACCGATGCCGCTGGCAATCGCCTTCCTTTTGCCGGCAACATCATCCCGCTAAGCCGGCAGAATACCGTGGGACGCACGGTAGCCAACCTCCTGGCCCAGCCGACCATTGCCGGCACTGGGTTTGGTGTTCCGAATACCAGCTACCAGGGCTCACTGCCCAGCAAAGCAGATCAGAAGACCCTTAAACTCGATCAGCGCGTTGGCACGTGGATGACCATCAGTGCGTCGTACCTCCGGTACAACTCCCTGGAGCCCGGCGAAACGTGGTTCCCTGACCTCCCGACCACGCCCAGCCAATGGCGCCTCGATCGCCGCGTGGATGCCACCAACGTCAGCGCGACCATCACTGCGGATCCCACCACCGTTGTGACGGCCCGTTATGGCTTCAACCGGTTCCCGAACAACAGCTTCATGAAATACCAGAACGTCGACCTGGCGGCGCTGGGCTTCTCATCGAACTTCGTGAATAACGTCAGCCTCAACAACATGCCGGCCTTCGGATTTAGCAATTACCAGGGTTTCGGCGAAGGTGTTGGCACTAATGTGCCGAACTCCCACAGCTTGAACGGGGCAGTTTCAAAGTATGTTGGCAAACATAGCTTGAAAGCCGGCGTGGACTATCGCAACCTGGCCATGAGCGGCCTCGACCTGGGTAACGGTAGCGGCAACTTCCAATTCGACAACCAATTCACTCGTCAGTATTACGGTTCGAACTCAACGGATGCGGCGGGCAATTCAGTTCCCGTCAGCGGCGCCGATATCGCCGACCTGCTATTGGGTGCGCCTACCACGGCCACCGCCAGCCGCAGCACGAAGTTGTATGAGTTCATCAAATACTATTCGGGCTGGGCTCAGGACGACATTCGTATCCGTTCCAACCTCACTATCAACGTCGGCCTGCGCTGGGAGCGCGAATCCGGCCTTCAGGAGAGCA
This sequence comes from Bryobacteraceae bacterium, assembly GCA_039934475.1. Taxonomy (GTDB): domain Bacteria; phylum Acidobacteriota; class Terriglobia; order Bryobacterales; family Bryobacteraceae; genus JBDTMC01. The sequence goes on from JBDTMC010000463.1 coordinate 4,712, forward strand.
ACAACAACCTGATCGTCGGCTTTGACCGCAACGCCATTAACTCGGTCTCGAACACGCTCGGGATCCCGGTGAGAGGCGCTGTGCAGTTCCCGGGAATCAACACGACGAAGACGGCGACAAGCAACCCTGTTAACAACAAAATGTCTCCGCGCTTCGGCGTCGCTTATTCGGTGACTCCAAAGACAACGATTCGCGGTGGCTACGGAATCTTCTGGGCACCCAATCTTGCGTTCGGCGGACCGTACCTTTCGGAAGGCTATAACGCAACGACTTCGCCGCTGGGATCCTACGACGGCGGCAAAACGCCGGCACTCAGCCTCTCCGATCCGTTCGCAGGCGGCATTGTGAAGCCGGCCGGCAACTCCAAAGGCGACCAAACAGGACTCGGCATCGGGTTGAACATCATCGATCCGAGTGCGAAATCGACATGGATTGAGCAGTTCAGCTTCGATGTGCAACGGGAACTACCGTGGAACATCGGCATCGGTGTCGGCTACGTCGGCAGCCGCAGCCACAACCTTACGCTCGGCACACCAAACATCAACATCAACCAGTTGGAACCCCAATACGCGTCCCTCGGCGTAGCGGCACTTTCAGAGAATGTCCCGAACCCCTTCTATACCCCTGGCGGCAACGGCATTCTGGGTAGCTCCACCATCCGGCGCTCCCAGTTGCTGCGGCCCTTCCCGGCTTTCGGCGACATCAACCTGCTGTACAGCGATCAGAACAAAGCGAAGTACGATTCGATGGCGTTCCGCATGCAGAAGCGCATGTCTGCCGGATTGAACCTGCTGGCTCAGCTCACCTGGGCGAGAGCGTTCGACCGCAGTTCGGGTGGCGTAGGCAACGACGCCAACGGCAACCAGGCTGGTCCGCAGAACGTATACAACCTGGCCGCCGAGTGGGCCCCTTCCAACTTCATCGCTCCGCTGCGGTTCAGCACCACGATCAGCTACGATCTGCCGTTCGGCAGAGGCAAAGCGTTCGCCGGCAGCGTGAACCGGTGGGCAGACCTGGCCATTGGCGGTTGGTCCATCAACCTCACCAACCAGACGCAGACCGGATACTATCTGAATATCCTGGCCGCCAGCAACGACAACGCCCTGATGTTCGCAGCCAGTGAGCGTCCGAACGCGACGGGTGTGAAACCCTCAACGTCGGGCAGCGTTGGTTCGCGTGTCAATAGCGGTTGGCTCAATCCGACGGCTTTCAGCCAGCCCACTCCGTTGACCTTTGGCAACACTTCGCGCACCATCCCCGCACTGGGACCGGGTTTGTACAACTGGGATGCCTCAGTGTTCAAGACGTTTTCGATCACGGAGAAATTTAAGGCTCAGTTCCGCGGTGAAATCCTCAACGCTACGAACACGCCGTTCTTCCGTGCGCCGAACACCTCCTGGCAGCAGCCGACCACCGATTCCAGCGGCCACACCTCGTACGGCAGCTTCGGTATCGTCAACAACCAGGGCAACTTCAACCGCATGGTTCAGTTGGGACTGAGGATTCAGTTCTAGCCCGAAGTTCTTTCGTGCGGTGAGATGAAGTCGTTTAGTTTCATGAAGAAA
>JBDTMC010000464.1:0-6266 GCA_039934475.1 Bryobacteraceae bacterium
ACTGCGGGACGCCGGATGAAGGATCCCCAATTTCGAGCCTACGTGGATTTCCTGGGCGCGACCGGAAACGACATGGTTGTTCGTCAGGATCAACCCTTTTTCATTGATCATGAAGCCCGATCCGGACTCCTTCGACGGATAGATCTCCATGAACCATCCGCGCTGGTAGACGGTGCTTGTGATGTGGACCGTGGCTTCGTGCGCGCTCTTGTAGATATCGATGTTGTTGACTTCATCGGGGCTCAGCCCGGCGGATCGGGCGACATCGGGACCCGACCAAATGGAGCCGGACGAGGTCACTGCCCGGCTAAACAGTGCCCCGGGCGCCCAACCGCGCGACGAAGTGAAATAGACGAAACCGCCCACGAATAGGGCCGCCAAGAGTAACGATCGAACCTTCATATCACCAGCCTCCGCCGGAGCCGCAACCGGAGTGTAGTTTTCCTTAGCCTCTATTATCCGATTTTCCGCGAGTCTGTCCAGCAGAGAGTCAGCAGACCAAAGTCAGGAGCTTGTGAAGTTCCTTCACCTGATCCTCCGTATGGGATTTCGCGGCGGAAGTATCGATGATGTAGTCCGCATACTTTCGCTTTTCTTCGAGCGGCATTTGCCGCTTCAGGCGATCGCGCACTTCGTCTTCCGTCAGGTGGTCGCGGCCCATTGCCCGGCGCACCTGCTCCTCTTCGGAACACACCGTGAGAATCAGCTTCTGAAAACGGCGGAAGCTGCCCGTTTCCACCAGGATCGCCGCTTCGATGACAGCAATCCCGTCCGGATCGGCGGCTTCCACTTCTCCCAGCCACTCTTCTTCCCGCTTCACAACGTGCGGATGGATAAGACTATTCAGAACGGCGAGGCGCTCCGGATTGCCGAAAACTTCGGCCCCCAGCCGCCGCCGGTCAATCGATCCGTCAAGCGCCAAAATCGACGCTCCAAACTCGCTAACCACAGGGGCAAACGCATCGCCTGCTGGCTGCAGTAGTTCGTGTCCGATTTGATCCGCCTGTAAGAGGTGACACCCCAGGCCGGCCAACAATCGCCCCACGAAGCTCTTGCCTGTGGCGAGCCCGCCGGTTAACCCAACACGCAGCATTGGTATTATTCCGTTCGCCCCATGATGTGCCTCTCGGCAGATTCAATGGTGTTCACCATAAGCATGGCGATCGTGAGCGGGCCGACGCCTCCCGGCACCGGCGTGAAGGCGGAAGTATGCCCGGTATCGAGTGGATGGACGTCGCCCACAAGAAGGCTGCCCTTGCGCTGGAAGTCCGCTGTCCGAGTAGGGTCGCCGCGCAGGATGGGGGCCGCCTGTTCCGCGTCGGTCACCCGGTTCATTCCTACATCGATCACCACCGCACCTTCGCGGATGTAATCCGCCGTTACGAACGCCGGCCGGCCGATGGCCGCTACAAGAATGTCGGCGCGCCGGCATTCCCCCGCCAAGTCGACGGTCTTCGAGTGGCATACGGTCACGGTGGCGTTGTGATGGAGTAACAGCAAAGCCATCGGCTTGCCGACAATATCGCTGCGCCCTATGACAACGGCCTTCTTTCCCGCTACTTTCACTCCGTAGCGGCGCAGCATCTCCACGATGCCCGACGGAGTGCAGGGCCGCGGTCCGGGGCAGTTCGCAACCAGGTTGCCCACGTTGAATGGGTGAAAGCCGTCTACGTCTTTGTCCGGAGCAATGGCCAGCAGAGCACGATGGGCATCCACGTGTTTCGGTAGCGGCATTTGCACAAGAATGCCATCAATTTCCGGGCGCGCGTTTAGTGTGGAAATCAAGGCCAACAGTTCGTCCGTGGTAATAGTGTCGGGCGGCGTGATTTTCTCGCTATAAATCCCCAACTCCTGGCACGCTTTTACTTTGTTCCGAACATAGATCTCCGAACCAGGATCATGCCCCACCAGCACCACGGCCAAACCCGGCGGCCGCGCCGTTGCAGCCAGCCGTTCCACGCGCGGCTTCATCTCCGCGAGAATCGAATCCCGCACCTTCTTCCCATCGAGTACCTGTGGCATTGCTCAGTGAGTGGGCGTCGCGATCGATGGACGAACCACAAAATGATAAACCAAACCTCCCAGGCCCACCGTAGCGACACTAGCCAAGCTAACCGTCGGATTCAGCTTGAACCCGACGACGGTGATCCAGAGCCCCACCAGAATGAAGAAGACGGGGATGACCGGATAACAGAAACTCACTGCGGGCAACTTCTGCCAGCCGGGGCGGCGGCGGAATTTCAGCAAGGAGGCTACCGACATAGCGGCACAGAAGTTCAGCGTAATTCCAATATAGAAAAACAGATCGGGCAGCGATGTAAATGTGAGTAACATGGCGCACGCGCCTTGCGCCAGAATGGCGTTCACCGGAGTATGCCAGCGCCGGTCTACCTTCGCCGCAGCCGCGAAGAAAGCCTTGTTCTTGGCCATTGCGTAGTAAACCCGCGGTCCGATGGTAACTTCGGCGTTCACGGTGGACATGAGAGACAACGCCATTAGTGCGCTGAAAATGCCCGCAACCTCAGGCCCGAAGAGGTGCGACGCGGCCAGCGCGCCTACGGCAACTACGCCCTTCATCTCTTCCAGCGGTACTGCGTAAATGAAGATCACATTCAAGAGCAGATACAGCGTGGCCACCACCGCCGTGCCTATCATCAGCGCCTTCGGTAGAGTCTTCTCCGGTTGATTGATCTCCTCGGCCACATAAGTGGCGGCGTTCCAGCCGCTATAGGCGACATAGATGAAGAAGAGACTGATTGCGAATTGGCTCCACAGCGGGTTTGGATTCGTTCTGACGGCGTTTTGAGTGAAGTTGTCCCAGCTACCTGTTCCCATTAGCAGGCCGAACACGATGAAGGCAACCAAAACGATCACTTTGATAGAGGTCAAAACGTTTTGCACACGGGCCACACGCCGCACGCCAAACACGTTTAGCACCGTAAAGAAACCGATCAGGGCGCACGCCGCAGCCTGGGCGCCGCCAAGCCGGATCTGAAACAAGCCCGCGTTTACCGTAAACGCGATGTTCTCCTGTTTCAACGATGGCCAGAAGTGACCCAGATAGTTGGCAAACCCCAGCGCGGAGAGCGCAATCGGACCGCTGAAGCCGGCGAAAAACGAGATCCAGCCGCCCATGAACCCCCACGTCGGTCCATACGCCTGAGTAAGGTATACGTACTCGCCGCCGGAACTGGGGAAGTTGATGCCCAACTCGGAGTAGGCCAGCGCGCCGGCGATCGCGCACAGTGCTCCCACTACCCAAATCGCGAGTACCACCGGTACGCTGCCCAGGTCCCCCGCAAGGAATCCGGTGGACGTGAAAATGCCGCTTCCCACCATATTGGAGATGACCAGAGCGGTGGCGCTCGCCAGCCCCAGTTGTCGCAGCAGGACAGCGACCTTCTCGGACGAGATAGGTGTATTGGCGGATTTTAATGGACCCACGTAGGCCATTGTACGCTTACGGATTAAGGGCGTGCGTGGGAAGAAGCTTTTAGTGCTTTCAGACAGGTCATCAATTCGATGAACAGGGCCTATAGAAAAAATCCATGGGCAAACGTCGCCAATCATCGTGCCAGTGGCGCCCCACTCGTAGATAATTAGTATTCGGTTGACAATTGTTCGAGATACGCCGGCGAGGTTTACCTGCCAGGTTCTCCCGAAGCCCCGTTTGCTTCTGTCTGTCCTCGAACCAGATCCCGAGTTTCGGTATCCCGAGCCTGAAGGAGATGAATGCCTAACGAATTGCAAGACTTTCTCAGCCTGTCCTACGCAGAGCTGGAAGAGCTGAACCTCAAAGCAAAAGATCAGCGCCAGAAGCGCGTCCCGGTGGACCAGATCCGCGAGGAGCGACTGAAGTACCTCACGGATGAGAAGCGCATCAAAGCCGTGACCGTGCTGTTCAGCGACCTGGAAGGCCGTCTGCACATGCTCGATTACGACAAGAAGTTCCTTGTCAAGAGCTGGGACAACCTCACCTTTGATGGGTCGTCGATCCGCGGCTTCACCGCGCAGCGCGAAAGCGACCTCCGCCTGTTCATCGATTGGCCCGCCTTTTATTGGGCTCCCGCGGACGTATTTGGCGCAGGTAAAGTCCTGGTATTCGGCGATGTCGTCGACAAGGATGGCAGTCCCTATGGCGCTGACATCCGCGGCATCGTGAAGAAGTACGCCGAATCTCTCTTCGAGTCCAAAGGCTACACGCTCAACGCGGCCAACGAAATTGAGGGCTTCCTGTTCAGTGGTCCCGATGCCGAGCGCAAGTACCATGAGACCGCCAAGTTCGACTATGTGAACACCGGCGGCTACTATCACTCGCTGCCCGGCGATCCCCTCCGTCTCTTCATCGATAAGGCTGCCGAAGTGCAGCGCGCCATGGGCTTCCAGAATGAGAAGGATCACCCCGAAGTGGCGCCGTCGCAGTTTGAAATCAACTACAGCTACGCCGAAGTGGTTGCCGCCGCCGATCAGATCCAGCTCTACAAACTGATTTGCCGCCAGGTGGCTACCAAGATGGGCTGCTCAGTTTCCTTCCTGCCTAAACCAGTGGTGGGCGTGAACGGCAACGGCATGCACACCAACGTGTCGGTCAGCGTCAACGGCAAGAACCTGATGTGGGATCCGGATGGCGAAGAGAAGGTCAGCAAGTTCGGTTGGGAATTCGTCGACCGCATTCTCACTCACGGTAACGACATCTGCCTGCTGTTGAACGCCAGCGTCAACGCCTATCGCCGCTTGGACCCGCACTTCGAAGCCCCGAACCAGATCAAGGCTTCCGCTACCGACCGCGGTTCGATGGTCCGTATCCCGATCGGCAATGAGCGTAGCGCCCGCATCGAAGTCCGTTCCGTTGGACCCGATGCCAATCCTTATTTGGTGATGCTCTCGGTCTTCAAGACCGGTCTTGACGGAAATCTCGAGGAGAATCTCCGCCAAGCCGAGCGCTACCTGCCCGACAATATCTACACCGCCCTCGAAAACTTCCGCGCTGCTGAGTGGACCACCACATTGCTGGGCGAGGACGTGAAAGGCCGCTATGGCGACCTGAAGCAAGCCTCCGCCGACCGCTGCCCGCGCCTGCTGGGAACTTTCGTCAAGATCCCCGAGGTGCAATACCATCACGAGGTCTACAACCAGTTCCTCTGGAACATGTTCTAAATCTGTTCGGTCCGGTCAGTTCCACAAAAAAGCCCCGGCCTCACAAAGGCCGGGGCTTTTTGTTTGTGGAGGAAGCCATATACTCTGAACGGAATAGCCAAGTGACCGACTAGAGACCATATGAACCTATCCCGACGCAGTTTTCTCTCGCTATCCGCCGCCGCTGCCTTTGCCCCGGCGGCCACTGGCCGCACACCCAACGTGGTCCTTATCTACTGCGACGATCTCGGCTATGGCGACCTGGGCTGCTATGGCTCCAGCATCCAGACGCCGAATATCGACCGCCTCGCCACAGAGGGCACTCGATTCACATCGTGCATCTCTGCCAATCCAGTCTGCTCCCCTTCCCGCGCGGCACTACTCACCGGGCGGTATCCCACCCGGGTCGGAGTGCCGCGCGTTCTTTTTCCAAAGGACACCGGCGGCCTGGACCAGGGCGAAACGACCATGGCGAACCTGCTGAAGCAGCGTAGCTATAAGACCAAGGCGATTGGTAAGTGGCACCTTGGCGTGACGCCGCAGTACCTGCCGACGGCGCGCGGATTCGACGAGTACATTGGAATCCCCTACAGCAACGACATGAACCCGCCGGTGCTGATGCGCAACAACGACGTGATTGCACAAGAAGCCGACCAGACCCAATTGACGCCGCGATACACAGAAGAGGCGACGTCGTTTATCCAGAACTCCGGCAACAATCCGTTCTTCCTCTATCTGGCCCATACCTATCCGCACATCCCCCTGCATGCATCACCCCGCTTCAAGGGAAAGTCCGCGCAGGGCCTGTATGGCGATGTGGTGCAGGAACTCGACTGGAGCACAGGCGAGATCCTGAAAACGCTCGAGAAAACCGGCGTCGCCAAGGACACCCTGGTCATCTTCTCCTCCGACAATGGCCCGTGGTACCTCGGCAGTCCCGGGCGCCTGCGCGGAAGAAAGGGCTCCACTTACGAGGGCGGCGTGCGGGAACCTCTGCTGATGCGCTATCCGGGACGAATTCCGGCCGGGCGCGTCTCCAACGCATTGATCTCGATGATGGACTTCTTCCCCACCATCGCCGGCCTCACCGGAGCGAAGCTCCCGGACCGGCCACTGGATGGGCTTAACGC
>JBDTMC010000465.1:0-6229 GCA_039934475.1 Bryobacteraceae bacterium
ATGTACTTCCTGCTGGCCGGTGCGATGGATAAGTTCTACCTGTTGCGTTACGGTCTGGCGATCGTCCTGATATTCGTCGGCCTGAAGATGACGGTGTTGAATTGGGCCTTCGGCGGCCACTTCCCGATCGCGATCTCGCTGGCGGTGATCGCTGGTGTGATTGGCGGCGCCGTCGCCCTGTCGCTCGCTTTTCCGAAGAAGGCGCTTCAGGGATGAGACAGTGAGGAGGCGCGCGGGATGAGTTCCCGATAGACGCCGTCGGGAACCACTGTGTCCCAATGGCCGGTATACTTTGCCCAACCGACCGTGCCCAGGAAGAGCACGGCGATACCGGCGGCGACGGCCCAAGCCGGTACAACACGTCGCGGCGCCACGCTCAGTTCCAGCGCGCTTTCGGCCGGACAGACGGCTACGCACTCCAGGCAGGCGGTGCATTCGACGCTCCGAATCTGTATCAGTTGATCGACCGGCAACATGGACGGGCAGGCCTTGGCGCACTTGCCGCAATCGATGCAGGCGGATTCGCTGCGGCGGATACGCACCGGGCTGGCGGCGGAGAAGAATCCCATCAACGCGCCGTAAGGACACAGATAGCGGCACCAGAAGTTCTTCACGGCGAAGGAGAGAGCGACGATCACAACCAACACCCCGGCTCCAGTGACGCTGAGAAAGCGGAAGAAGTTGAGCATCTTGACGTCGGAGATGATTCCGTAGGGCGATCCAAGGAACTGTCGGATCGCTTCGACGGGCATGCTGCCGACGGCGTAGAGGAACAGTCCCAGAAGCAAGTACTTCAGACCGCGGAGCGGAATATCCAACCAGCGCGGGGGTGTGAGGGTGCGGCCGAACGCCTGGCGGCCGGCCTTCCAGAGCTGCTCAGAGATGGTTCCCACCGGACAGAGCCAACCGCAAAATGCCTTGCGAAAGAGAAGCGACATGGCGACAAACGCCAGCAGGAGGAACATGCCGGCGGGATGGAGACGAGGGATTTCACCACTGAGAATCCAGTCCTTGAGGTTCATCAGTGAGGCAATGGGGAGCCAGCCTTCCACACCGGCCGGACGCGGCAGCGGCGGAGCGCCGGTCTCATACCCTCGCACAAACCGGTAGAAGCCGACACCCATCCAGACGTTCAAGAGTAGAAACACTGCCTGCACCGTGTGGCGGATGATTTGGCTTCGATTCTTCCCCGCCCTGCGGACCAATTTTTTCTTCAGCTTACGCGGAAATTGGGTTTGAATTGACTCGGCAACCATGGCCATTCTGGCCTCCACCTAGAGCATATGGTGACGGGCGCGATTCCGCTGTGACCGGAGTCACACCCGGCTGGCCAGCATGCGCTGCCACAAGGCGCGAAGCTGCTCCCGTGTGGCGTCGGGTAGAGGGGTAGGACGCTCGGGAACCTCCCTCTTGCGGCTCACTTCGATCGCCTTCTTCAGGCTTTCCACGAAATCGACGCACGGCGCGCATCCGGCAATATGCTGCGCGATCTCCTCACAGGTGGCCGGAGGCAGTTCCTCATCAATGTATTCGGACAAAAGAGCGAAGATTTCCCGGCAGTCGAGTTTCTGCTGATCGGTCATGCCACTACTCCCGCATTCTTGATGTACGAGTCAAGTTTGTGCCGTAACGCCAGGCGCGCGCGGTGCAATCGCGTTTTCACTACATCGGACGTCACGTCCAGGATCTCCGCCGTCTCTTCGGTGGTCAGTTCTTCCATATCACGCAGGAGGAAGACGGCGCGATAGATATCCGGCAGTTCATTCACGGCCTGATGAATCGCCTGGCGCAACTCACTCCTCAGCATCTCCGTTTCCGGCAGGGCGGACCAGTCCGCGATCTGCAGTTTCCGGTCGCCACCGGTGCCGGTCAGTTCCGGCAGAAACTCGTCGAGAGAGAGTTCCTGCGCGGGCGCGAAGACGCTCTTGCGGCGCTTCATCAGGCACATGTTCCGGGCGATGCGGAATACCCACGGTTTCAGCCGCTCCGGCTCACGCAATTGGCTGAGACTTTCGAAGACCTTAAATAGGGTCTCCTGGGCCACTTCTTCGGCGTCCTCCCGATGCCCGCACATGAGGTAGCTGTACTGGAACACTTTGGTCTGAAAATGCTCGACGAAACTGTCGAACGCTTCCGGATCGCCAGCCAAAAGACGCCGGGCTAAATCGAGTTCCGCGGTTGCATCGGCGGCCACATAACGATCGTATCAGTGTGAGGCGGTGACGGGCACCGCGGCATTCACATTCAGTTCAATGGATGGCGGCAGCATCAGGGTATTGTGAACGAGACACGACTTCACGGCGCGCAAAACTCCTTCGGAGTGGCGGGTATCCACTGCGCCAGGCGCCTCCACCTCAATGTGGAACGACCCGAGGCGGGCAGGCTGCGCCGCTTTCTCCGCCGTCACACGCACGCTCAACCCCATTGTTGACAAGTTTCGGGCCTTTAAGTACTGTGCAGCATAGAAGCCCGCACATGTACCCAGAGAGGCGAGTAGAAATTCGGGAGGTGTCATTCCTTCGTCGGCGCCGCCGTTGTCCACCGGTTGATCGCAGATTACCGAGTGACCGCGCGCTGTGGCTTCGAACTTGACACCACCCAAGTACTGAATTGTAGTTTCTATCATTATCGCTTCCACCTTTCCAGATGCGCCGTAGCGCGAAAGGTGACAAAGCGCGCCAATGTCACCCGAATAGCAGAAATGCATCAGTAACGTTGAATCAATTCCATGCGAACAGTCCCCCTATTAATGATCGCGGCCACTTCGGTTTTTGGACAAGACGCGCTCTCCCTTCCGGACGCCGTAGCGGCGGCGCTGGCTGGTCATCCATCGCTGGCCGCCGCGTCGGCGAGAGTGCGCGGTGCCGAAGCGCGGGTCGAAGAGGCCCGCGGCGGTTGGCTACCGCACTTGAACTACCAGGAAAGTTGGCAGCGCAGCAACAACCCGGTGTTTGTCTTCGGCGCCCTGCTGACGCAGCACCAGTTCTCCGAAGCGAACTTCGCCATTGGATCGTTGAACCGGCCTGACGCGCTGAACAACTTCCAAAGTCTGGTGACGGCAACCCAAACGGTGTATGACGGGCGTCAGATTCGCACTCAGGTGAAGACGGCGGAACTAGGCAAGACGATGACGGCGGAGGAGAAGCGGGCCGCGGAGATGAGCGTGGTGGCGGGCGTCGTCAGGACATACTTCGCAGCCGAGTTAGCGCGGTCGGGCCTGGAAACGGCGCGGGAGGCGGTAAAGTCGGCGGAGGCGGATCTGGAGCGAGCGCAGAACGTGTTCACCGCGGGAATGTCCACGGAGGCGGATGTACTCTCGATTCGCGTTCATCTGGCGACGATGCAGGAGCAGCGGATCCGGCGCGAGTATGACTTACAGGTGGCGCTAGCCGCCTTGAACGAAGCGATGGGACAGCCGCTGGACGAGATACACCAGTTGTCGACACCGTTGGCCGCTCTCTCGCTAGTGGAATCGGGCGGTGAGTTCGAAACCAAGGCCGCCGTGGAGCGGCCGGAAGTGCGCCAGGCGGGATTAGCCATGCAGATGGCGGAAACGGGCGTCTCCGGAGCCAAGGGCGCCCTGCTGCCGCGAGTGGGCGTCCGCGCAGCCTTTGAGGCGGATCGCCAGCGATTCGTAAACCGCGGCGGGGCCAACTGGTTCGCCGGAGCCTTCGTGGAGTGGAACCTGTTCGACGGCAACTCGAACCGCGCTCGGATCCGCGAAGCCAGTGAACTTCTGGCCGCCGCCCGCAAGCAGCAGGAACAGTTAGACCGTGGCGTGCGGCTTCAAGTGCGCAAAGCGTGGGCCGACTATCATTCGGCGCGCCAGAGGGTGGATGTGACGGACGCCGTGATTCGTGCCGCGGAGGAGGGTCTGCGCATTGTGAAGAACCGCTATGAGAACGGTCTGACACCGGTAACCGAGCTACTACGGTCAGAGACCGCGATGCTTGACGCCCGCACACACCGTTTGAACGCGCTGTACGATGTACGGATTTCCGCCGTGGGTTTATATCAGGCCGCCGGCATTTTGACGGGAGACTCCGATGTCCTTAAATAGATTCGCCCTGTGGACTGGGGCTATGGCGGCCATCATAAGCGTAGGTTGTGGCGGCAAGGAAGCACCGCAACCAGCGGCCAAAGACGCACCGGCGGTGACGGTTTCTACTGTCGCGGCGGCGGAGGTGACCTGGCCCGAAGAACGCGAGGCGAGCGGTACGGTACGCGCGAGAACCTCTGCCGTCATCGCGGCCCGCATTGTTGGGTCGATTCGCGAAGTTCGCGTGCGGTTAGGAAGCGCGGTGACGGCCGGACAGGTGCTGGCCGTGATCGATTCGAGGGACCTGGAAGCCGGCTACCGCATGGCGCAAGCGGGTGAGGGCGAGGCGCGCAGTGGGATACCGGAAGCTGACGGTGCCGTGTCAGCCGCCAAAGCGCAGTTGGAGTTGACGCAAGCCACCTATCGCCGGATGGCCGATCTGGCAGCCAAGAAGTCGATCTCAGCACAGGAGTTTGATGAGGTGGCCGCCAAACTGAAGCTGGCCGAGACCGCTCTCGCCATGGCGCAGGCAAAGCGAAAACAACTGGACTCCAAGATCCTTCAGGCGCGGGAGGGTGTATCGGCGGCGGAAATCCAAAAGGGATTCGCGGAGTTACGTTCTCCCTTTGCGGGTGTAGTTACTGAGAAGCAAGCGGAACCGGGCATGCTGGCCACACCGGGCACGCCGCTCTTCACTGTCGAGCAGGCGGGCGGTCTGCGCCTGGAGGTGGTCCTTGAGGAATCGATGATCGGACGCCTTAAGGTTGGCCAGACTGTTCCTGTGAGCCTGGATGCTCTTGGCAAGGAAGCGAGGGGCCGCATCTCCGAACTTGGGCCCTCTGTGGATGCCGCATCGCGAACGTTTGTGGTGAAAGTCGATCTGCCCGCCGAGCCGGGCCTGCGATCGGGAGTGTTCGGGCGCGCGCGGTTCTCCAGCGGCGAGAAGAGAGTTCTGACGGTGCCTGAGGGCTCTGTTCGCGAGCAGGGACAGGTCCGGCAGGTGATGGTCGCCGAGGGGGGCGTGGCACGATCGAGAATGATCTCGTTGGGAGGGCATCGCGAGGGCGTGGTGGAAGTGCTCTCAGGGCTCAGCGCCGGTGAAAAGGTGATTACGCCGCTACCGCTGGGACTAGCGGATGGAGTCCGTGTGGAGGCCCGCCCGTGACGTCTCCTGGGATTGCCGGCAGACTGGCCAAGGCGTTTATCGATTCGAAGTTGACACCGTTGTTCATTGCGGCTTCTCTCCTGTTGGGGGGATTCTCCGTGTGGCGGCTGCCGCGCGAAGAGGAACCGCAAATCGTGGTGCCGATGATCGACGTCTTCGTCGGGATGCCTGGGGCTTCGGCGCGCGAAGTGGAAGAGCGCGTCACCAAACCCATGGAGAAATTGCTGTGGGAGATCCCCGGCGTCGAGTATCTGTACTCCACCTCAATGCCGGGAAGCGCTTTAGTAATCGTGCGTTTCCGCGTCGGTGAGGACGAGGAAAAGAGCATCGTTCGACTCAACCAGAAGATGTTCGCGAATTTTGACCTGATTCCGCCCGGCGCGAGCCAGCCGCTGATCAAACCGCGGTCAATTGACGACGTACCCATTCTGGCCCTCACTCTTTGGAGCAAACGCTACGACGACTTTCAACTACGGCGACTGGCGGCGCAGGTTCACGATGCCGTGAAGCAGACCGTGGATGTGTCCACCGTTCAGATCATCGGTGGTCAGCGCCGGGAGGTCCGCGTAACACTCAATGAAAGCGGACTATCGGCCTATTCGCTTTCACCGGCGCAGGTTTTTGCGGCCTTGGGATCGGCTAACCGCAAGCTGGCTTCGGGTAAGTACTCCTCCGGAAATCGCGAATACGTTTTGGAGACCGGCGACTTCCTGCGCACCGCGGACGATGTCCGCAACGTAGTAGCCGGAGTCGCCGCGGGCAGGCCCGTATTTGTTCGCGACATAGCCGAGGTGACAGACGGCGGAGAGGAACCGGCGGAGTATGTGCAATTCGCCGACAAGCGAGCATTCCATCCCGCTGTGACGCTAGCCATCGCGAAGCGCAAAGGCACTAACGCGATCGACGTGGCAGACAACGTCTTGCGCCATGTGGATGCACTGAAAGGGACAGTGATCCCCTCCGATGTGGAAGTGAGTATCACACGCAACTACGGGGAAACAGCCGCCGAGAAGTCGAACGAATTG
>JBDTMC010000466.1:0-6217 GCA_039934475.1 Bryobacteraceae bacterium
GTCTGGGCAAGGGCCGGAAGGATCGCGTGATCCCCATCGGCGAGCGGGCGCTGGCGTGGATCGACAAGTACCTGCGGGAGTTCCGCCCGCAACTACTGACCAGCGGTGCCGACGATGGCACGGTGTTTCTTACGCACATGGGCGAGCCGTTCGACCGCCGACAACTCACGGCGCTGGTGCGCGGTTACCTGATCGAGTCCAAGGTGGGCAAGATGGGCGGGTGCCATCTATTCCGTCACACCGTGGCCACACTGATGCTGGAGAACGGCGCCGACATTCGCGTGATTCAGCAGATGCTCGGGCACGTGAAGCTGACCCCCACGGAGCTCTACACGCAGGTGTCCATCAACCTGCTGCGCCAGGTCTACTCCGCCACGCATCCGGCCGCATACCTGAAACAACCCGAGACGCCTGCAACCATCGCGCGGGACGCCGCGGCCGAGGCGGAACTGTTCGACACTTTAGCCGCCGAGTCGGAGGAGGACCCGGAAGATGCGTAGCGGTAAGGCCGCGCTGGAACGGCTGATCCAGGTCGCCCGGGGCGACACCGGACAGAACCGGATCGTCGCCAACTTCCTGCTGGCCTGGTGGAATGCCGAAGAGTGCGGCGGCTTCGACCTGACGGACGTGGGGGGAGTCGACACGGCGATCGCGGTGGACATGCTGCGGGTGTTCGCCCTGCTGGCTGGCTGCCAGCATTACCCGGATGCATGGGTCACGGCAAACACTTCGAGGCCATCGTCCGCGTCTGGCGGCCAGCCGCCGAAGCCAGCGAGAGGAAAGAAACGCTATGATCGAAGAGATGGCAACGGTCCGCTTCACGGAAGCCGAACTCGCCCGCGATATCCACGCTGTCCTGGCCAAGGTCCAGGAAGGCGTCGAGGTGATCGTGGAGCAGGACCATCGTCCCGTGGCAGTCATTAAGACGCCGCACCGGAGCGGGCGGCCTATCTCGGAGATCCTCCGGCAGGCGAAGGAACGCAACTCCACCGTTACGCTCGACCCTGACTTCGGAAAGGACCTGGAGGCAGTCATCGCCAGCCACCAGCAGCCATGGAATCCGCCGTCCTGGGAGTAGTCCTCGACTCCAGCATCGTGATTACGGCGGAGCGCAAGAGTCTTCCCGTTCCCAACTGGTCGAAGCCATCCAGACAGCCTACGGAGAAATCGAACTCTCGCTGTCGCCGGTCACGGTAGCCGAGCTGGTGCACGGGATCTACCGCGCCAGGACTCCGGAGGTGAGCCAGCGCCGCCGCGAGTACATCGACGAACTGGTCCGGCTGATGCCCCTCCATCCGGTCACGCTCCAGACGGCTTACCTGGTAGGACACATCGAGGGCCAGAAGGCGGCGAGAGGGAACGTCCTACCGTTCAATGACCTGCTGATCGCGGCGGCTGCCATCGAGCAGGGCTATGCAGTCCTTACCGAGAATCTACGCCACTTCGAGAAGATCCCCGGTGTCCAAGTCCTGAAGCTGTAGTCGCGCCCCCTTTCCCTCCCTCCTCAGCTTTCACAGCAGTCCTCGCGCTCAAGGGTGCGCTTCGCCGCGCCACACACCGGCGCGCCCTCGACCGCTCCGGGCCGCTGCGAAGATATCCTGAGATGAGGGAAAGGGGGCTTCTGGTCGGAGTGCCCCAGAACGTACAATGAAACCACTGGATTAAGAACTCGTCCGGCACCTGGCTCGGCGGCTTCGCTCCCGGCAGCACCCAGTCCCAGACCAACGGTGTCTGTACCCTTTATGGCCAGAACAGCGCGAAATCTTTGAGTGCGGATGGCAAGTCTCGGTTAATCAACTTCTCGATGGACGTTACGCCGCGAAATGATCATTTCATTTTCGTCCAGGCCATCGATGCCGCGGGAGGAAACAGCGGCTGGCAGCGAAGGGCAATATGCGGCACAAGCACCGCTCCACGCTCGTTCCTTGCCCGCCAGAAAATGTGCCCTGATCCAGCTATCACGCGCATTCCGGCGTTATTCTTCGAATGTTTCCAGCCACTTACCTGAAACATCGTTCGGCTTAGCGCCCAGCCGTGCTCTAATAGCCACAGTTTGGCCGCGCTCCGCCGCTCTCACTGACCTGTCGGCGACCGGTGCGCACAGTTCTTTGAAATCTTCGAACCCCCGGCGTGATCCTGCCCTGTCACCCACCCCAAACCCGGTCCAAATCGCCTCAATAGCTTTCATCACTTTCAACACATTATAAGTTTCTTAATAATCCGGTTAACCGACGATGCTTCAATCGGATACGGCCATTTTAGGGCCCTCCCCTTTCAACACTTCAACACGATTTTTTGATGAGAAACCAGCAAGCGACGACGGAGGCTGACAGGGGTTTGGATTTCGGCTAGCATCAGTAAATTACCTCGATGGAATCCACACACACCGAACAGAGTCACGCCCCGGGCCTCAAGCAGACGCTGGGCACCTGGCAGTTGTGGGGAATCGCGGTCGGGCTGGTGATCTCCGGAGAGTATTTCGGATGGAGTTATGGTTGGGCCACCGCTGGCACGTTGGGGTTCCTGGCAACGTCGCTTTTCGTGGCCGCGATGTACACCGCCTTCATCTTCAGCTTCACGGAGCTCACCACCAGCATCCCGCGCGCTGGCGGGCCCTTCGCCTATGCCTCGGCTGCGTTCGGAGCCTTAGGCGGTTACCTCGCCGGAGCAGCCACTTTGGTTGAATTCGTCTTCGCGCCGCCCGCCATCGCCTTGGCGGTCGGTTCCTATTTGAACGTGCAGTTCCCTGCCCTCGACCCCAAGCACGCGGCCCTCGGCGCCTATGTCGTCTTCATGAGCCTGAACATAGTCGGCGTACAAATCGCCGCCACGTTTGAGCTGTTCGTGACTTTGTTAGCTGTCTTCGAACTGCTCGTATTCATGGGTGTCGTGGCGCCCGGCTTCTCACTGGCGAACTTCATGCGAAACGGCTGGGCCGGAGCGGACCACTTCACTCTCAGCTCCATCCCCGGCCTCTTTGCCGCCATTCCGTTTGCCATCTGGTTCTTCCTCGCCATTGAGGGCGTGGCCATGGCGGCCGAAGAAGCCAAGACCCCCAAGAGGTCGATTCCCATCGCTTACATTACGGGCATTCTGACACTCCTTCTGCTCGCCCTCGGAGTGATGTTCTTCGCCGGCGGCGTCGGAGACTGGACCAAGCTCGCCAACATCAATAACCCCCTACCCCTAGCCATGCGTGCCGTCGTAGGGTCGCAAAGCGGCTGGTTGCACATGCTCGTGTGGCTCGGCTTGTTCGGACTCATTGCCTCCTTTCACGGGATCATTCTCGGCTACTCGAGGCAGCTCTTCGCGCTCGCCAGGGCCGGCTATCTGCCCTCGTTTCTCGCCGCTGTTCATCCACGCTTCCGGACGCCGCACTTCGCGATTCTGGTGGGAGGCGTCGTAGGCATTGGAGCCATCTATAGCGATCAGTGGATCACCTTCGCCGGCCAAAGCCTCACCGCGAACATCGTCACCATGTCGGTCTTCGGCGCTATCCTGATGTACATTCTCAGCATGCTGTCGCTCTTCAAGTTGCGCGCCACCCGGCCGCACATGGATCGCCCCTTCCGCGCACCCTTCTATCCCTATCTGCCGGCGTTCGCACTGCTGTGCGCGATCATCTGTATGGGCAGCATGATCTATAGCTACCCGGCAGTCGCGGCCGTGTTCGCGGGAATCATGGCAGCAGGCTATCTGCTCTTCCGTGTCACCTACGGATCGCATCTGGCGAGGACGCAGGAAGGAGACTGAATCGCCATGGCCTATCGTCAGACCTGCGCCGGCAGGAGTTACCAGTTCGATACGCTGCGAGAACTGCTGGCCAAGGCGACGCCGGCCCGCTCCGGCGACCAACTGGCGGGCATCGCCGCAGCGACGGAACAGGAGAGAGTGGCGGCCAAAATGGCGCTCGCCGACGTTCCTCTCAGCCGCTTCCTCGAAGAACTGCTGATCCCTTACGAAACGGACGAAGTCACGCGGCTGATCGTGGACAGTCACGATCGCGAGGCGTTCCGCGAAATCAGCCATCACACCGTCGGCGGCTTTCGAGACTGGTTGTTGGACACAGAGACCGATTCAACGACGCTCGAACGTGTGGTCCGCGCCATCACGCCGGAGATGGCGGCGGCCGTCTCCAAACTGATGCGCAATCAAGACCTTATCCTGGTGGCGCAAAAATGCCGCGTCGTGACCAAGTTCCGCAACACCATCGGGCTTCCCAAGCGATTGTCCGTACGGCTTCAGCCCAATCATCCGACAGACGACCTGCGCGGCGTAGCAGCCTCAATGATCGACGGATTGATGTACGGTTGTGGCGATGCCGTGATTGGCGTGAACCCGGCGACGGACGACTTGCAGAATGTAGTAGCCCTCCTTCAGATGATGGACGAGTTCCGCCTCCGCTACGACGTCCCAGCCCAATCGTGCGTCCTGTCGCACGTCACCACCACTATCCGCGCCATGGAGCAAGGCGCGCCCGTGGATCTGGTCTTTCAATCGATCGCCGGCACTGAGAAAGCCAACACGAGCTTCGGAATTGACCTCGCGTTACTATACGAAGCGCACCATGCGGCGCTCGCGCTCAACCGCGGTACGATTGGCGACAACTGCATGTACTTCGAGACCGGCCAGGGAAGCGCTCTCTCGGCGAACGCGCACCACGGCGTTGACCAGCAAACGTGCGAAGCGCGCGCCTACGCCGTAGCAAGGCAGTTCCGCCCGCTGCTGGTGAATACGGTGGTCGGCTTCATCGGCCCGGAGTATCTCTACGACGGCAAGCAGATCATACGCGCCGGCCTGGAAGATCATTTCTGCGGCAAGCTGCTCGGTCTGCCCATGGGCTGCGACGTCTGCTACACCAACCACAGTGAGACTGATCAGGATGACATGGATACCTTGTTGACCCTCCTCGCTGTGGCGGGCGTAACCTTTATCATGGGCATCCCGGGCGCGGACGACATCATGCTCAACTACCAGAGCACTTCCTTTCACGACGCGCTCTATGCCCGCCGGGTGCTGGGTTTGGGGCGCGCTCCTGAATTCGAGGAATGGCTGGAGCGAGTCGGTATCCCTGGCGGCCCTCGGTTTTTGCTTGAGGCCGCGCGTTCCATCGAATAACCATGAACCACCCGACGGTAGAAAATGCGTGGCAGCGGCTGAGGCGATACACGGCGGCTCGCATTGCGCTGGGGAGAAGCGGTGAGAGCTTGCCGACGAAACACTACCTCGACTTTCAACTGGCGCACGCGTTGGCGCGTGACGCCGTCCATACCGAATTGGATGTGGCGACACTGGCGGCGGAGATCGAAGCGCTGGGGTTGGAAACGGTTACCGTCCGCAACGCAGCGCGCGATCGGGGCCAATACCTGTTGCGCCCGGACCTGGGGCGGCGGTTGGATGACGCCAGCAGGACGCGACTGTCAGCGGCCGTTAGAGCGCCTGAAAATCGGCTCGTGATCGTGCTCGCCGGTGGGCTGTCTGCCGCCGCTGTGCAGCGTCATGCGGTTCCGGTTCTGCAGTTGGCAATCCCACGGATGAGCGCATACACCGTCGCGCCTGTCGCGATCGCGGAGTTGGGACGCGTAGCGCTGGGCGACGACATAGCGCAGGCGCTGGGCGCGGAAGCAGTTATGGTTCTGATCGGAGAACGGCCCGGTCTATCCGCTCCGGACAGTCTCGGGATCTATTTCACCTACCGGCCGAGGGTTGGATCGACTGATGCCGAACGAAATTGTATCTCCAACGTGCGTCCGGAAGGTCTGTCCTACCAGTCGGCAGCGACGGAATTGATATCGCTGCTCAATGCGTCACGCCGTGCCGGCCTCAGCGGCGTTGGGTTGAAGGCTCTTGGCTTCGCGGCACTGCCCGGCGACCGGTAATCTCCACTTTTCGACGCCTTACTCTATTTTCTTCCCGAGAATCGCCGATCTATCCAATGAAGTGGATCGACGATCACATTCCCGGGACCATCCTCAGATTCTCATCGTCGACGACTCTCGCACCAACGTAGCCATGATCGAAGGGATCCTTCGCGCGGAAGGATTTCACACTCTGGCTGCCTCCGACGGCTCTATGGCAAGGGTGATGAGCCGGCACGAACACCCGGATCTCATCCTGCTCGATGTCTTGATGCCCGGAGAGAGTGGGTTCGAAACCTGTTCGCTGTTGAAAAGCGACCCTGCGACCACCGACATTCCCATCATCTTCCTGTCAGCCC
>JBDTMC010000467.1:0-6204 GCA_039934475.1 Bryobacteraceae bacterium
CCCATCGTAGTCCGCAACAATGGCATGGGCACTCCTCAATTCATGGCGAAGGTTAAGGCGGCAGCACCGTCATTTCTTCGCTTTGGGGCGTCGCGCTACGCTGTCGCCACACACGCCGACTACCGTTTGCTCGCGCCTGCCACCCTCTATCCGGGACTCTCCACGCCGGCCGCGCCCGGAGAAGTGATCCTCCTCTGGAGCGCAGGCTTCGGATTGCCCTTGGAGGGTCTTGACCCGGGAGCATCGAGCCAGTTTGGCCACATGCCGGAGAATCCGGTCTGCACGATTGGTGGTCATCCCGCCGATGTCTCCGCCGCCCTGGTCAGCCCAGGTTTGTACCAGCTCAACCTGACGGTTCCGCCCGACGTGCTGAGAGGGGACAACCCGTTGACATGCACCTACCGGGGCACCGCCACGCAGGATGGAGTTCTACTGACAGTGCAGTAAGATCACCGTTTACCTGGAAACTGCAAGTGGCTTCAGATCCCGGACAGGTACGGGGCTCAAAGCTACGGAGCAATCTCCACCGGAGGCGACGGGCCACTTTCATTGCCGCGGAGGTCAACGGCACTGATGCGATAGCGGTATTTCGTTCCGGCTTTGATCGTGCGGTCGCTGTAGCTCGGGGCGTCGATGCGGTCACCAAGACGGGCGAAGGTGCCGTCGCCTTCGGAACGGTACACAAAGTAGCCGGCGAGATCGGAGTCTGTGTCGCGATCCCAGCCCAGTTGGATGCTGCCCGCACCGGCGAGCGCGTTCAAGCCAGTGGGGACGGCGGGCGGGAACTTGTCATCGGGCGTGATGGCGACAGGGAGGGACGGTTCGCTCTCCACTTCGCCGGCACCCGCCTTCACTGCCGCCTGCACCATGTAGTCGTATGCCGTTCCGAATTGCGCCGTGGAGTCGATGTACTCAGGTTTGGGGGCATCTCCAATACGGACCAATTCCGGGTCCTGCGGTCCCTTGCGGAAGACACGAAACGTGGCGCCGCTGCCGCTCCAGGTCAAGCGGACGCCGGCCGCGGTGGCCTCAGCCACCAGGGCCGAAGGCGTGTTGAGTGCCGCCGCCGTATTGAGGGTGAAGACATTCGACCAGGATGACCAGCGATTCTTGCGGCCCTTCGCGCGGACGGCGAGAAAGATCTCCTTGCCGGCCCATTCGGCGACGGGGACCGTGACAGTGACCAGACCGGGATCGGTAACCTCTGCCGGTACAGGCTTGGCACCCGCTGCCCAACGGTCCACCTGAAAAGGCGGTGTACCACCGGGCCCGATTCTCAGGTCCACCTCCCGTAACTCCGCTACAGGGATGCCGTCCGTGGTAAGCGGGGCAATCGTGAAGTAGACCAGAAGCTTATCCCCGCGCTGGACTGCACGCAGATCGCCCACGGGCAAAGGAATGTCGAGCGCCGGAGGCAGCGGCTCGCCCACATAGCCGCAGCTGCTAAGCACGGCGAGGCAGAGTAAGGCGAGACAAGCCCCGGGTATCGATCGTGACATGAGCTAGAGGATGTAGCGACTCAGATCCTGGTCCTTCACGATATCGGCGAGCTGCGCGCGGACATAGGCGGCGTCGATCTTCACCGTCTTCTTCTTCAGGTCGGGCCCTTCAAAGGAGATGTGTTCGACGATCTTTTCCATGATGGTGTGCAGACGGCGGGCGCCGATGTTCTCCGTAGTCTCATTCACCTGGGCCGCGAAATGGGCTACCTCTTCCAGCGCATCGTCAGTGAACGTAAGTCGGATGCCTTCGGTCTCGAGCAGCGCAATGTACTGCTTCACCAGCGCGTTCTTCGGTTCTTTCAGGATCCGAATGAAATCAGCCTCGCTGAGGCTCTTCAGTTCGACGCGGATCGGGAACCGGCCCTGCAGTTCGGGGATGAGATCGCTGGGCTTGGAAACGTGGAAGGCGCCGGCGGCCATGAACAGGATGTGATCCGTGCGTACGAAGCCGTGGCGCGTGTTAACGGTGGTGCCTTCCACGATGGGGAGGATGTCGCGCTGCACGCCCTCGCGGCTGACGTCGGGACCATGCCCGGATTCGCGGCCGGCGATTTTGTCGATTTCGTCCAGAAAGATGATGCCGCTGCGCTCCACGCGTTCCAGCGCAATGCGCGTCACCTGGTCCATGTCGATGAGCTTCTGCTCCTCTTCCTGGACGAGATATTCCAAGGCCTCACCGACGCGCATTTTACGGCGTTTGGTGCGGTTGCCGAAGAGGCTGGGCAGGACATCCTTGAGGTTGATGTCCATTTCCTCAATGCCGGCGTTGGTGGTGAGCTCGAATGTCGGGCCGCGGTCTTTGACGTCGAGTTCGACCATGCGGTCATCCAGCTTGCCCGCCCGCAGCTTCTCACGGAGTTTATCGCGTGTGCGCTCGACGCTCTCGCTCGGCTCGGGCGGCTCCGGCATGAGGAGCTCCAGCAGGCGGTCTTCAGCGTTGCGTTCGGCCCGCTCGGCCACTTCTTCCAGTCGCTCTTCACGCACCATGTCGATGGAGATATCGACAAGGTCGCGAATCATGGATTCGACGTCACGGCCGACGTACCCGACTTCAGTAAACTTGCTCGCTTCCACCTTCAGAAACGGAGAGTTGGCGAGTTTTGCCAAACGACGGGCGATTTCGGTTTTGCCGACGCCGGTGGGGCCAATCATGAGGATGTTCTTCGGCATCACCTCTTCGGCCATCTCCGGCTCCAGCTTCTGGCGGCGAATGCGATTGCGCAGAGCGATGGCGACGGCGCGCTTGGCGTCGGCCTGGCCAACGACGTACTTGTCTAGTTCGCGGACGATTTCGCGGGGTGTGAGTTCGTCGAGCAGCGGCGCTTCGTCAGTGGACTGGCTGGGCAAATAGATCACCATGACTCAGCTCAATTCCTCGTAGATGATGTTGTTGTTTGTGTAAATGCAGATGTCGGCGGCGATGCCCATGGCCTTTTCGGCTACCTGCCGAGCGTCGAGCTGAGTATTTTCGAGCAGGGCGCGGGCGGCGGCCTTGGCAAACGGACCCCCGGAACCGATGGCCGCACAATCCTCATCGGGTTCAATGACATCGCCAGAACCGCTGAGGATATAAGTGTTCTTCAGGTCTGAAACCAGAAGCATGGCCTCAAGGTGGCGCAATACCTTGTCGGTGCGCCAGTCCTTGGCCAGTTCCACGACGCTCCGCGACAGGTTTCCGTTGTGCTGTTCCAGCTTCTGCTCAAAGCGGGCAAACAGGGAGAAAGCGTCGGCCGTAGACCCTGCGAATCCTGCCATCACGCGGTCATTGTGGAATTTACGGAGCTTCTTGGCGGAGCCCTTGAGGACTTCGGAACCGAAAGTGACTTGGCCGTCGCCGGCGATGACGACTTTGTTGTTACGACGCACGCTCAGGATCGTGGTCGAACGTATCTTTTTGCTCATGAAGAATGCTTACTCAATTATCGCATGGCGGGCGAAGTGCGCCTTTATTGTGGGGAGATGGCCGGCAGTAAATCGGTCTTGTTGAAATCGTTGCCTTTGAACAGGAGAGGCTCCCGCGATACCTTTGCCAGCGCATACGTCAAACAGTCGCCGTAATTGAGGCCAGCCGGCCCGATTTCCTTTCCAAAAGAGCGAAACGCTTGCCGGGCGACACGGATTTGTTCCACCGTGATAGGTTCGATCTGGATATCAAAATCGGTCAGGAAGTCGTCAAGCATCGCGCTGCGGATCTCGTCGCGCTGGCGGTCGATAATCATGGCGGCCTCGAGATAAGACGCCGCTGACATCCGGACCCTGCTGGCTTGTTCGATCATGGACGCGAATTCGGCTGCTTCCGGCTCGTTGAGGAGGATGGCGAGCAGAGCCGAGGTGTCGAGAATCATCGAGGCAGACCGTCGTCGCCGTAGAGGATGTCACCGTGATCGGTGGAGCGGAGCGCGGGGGGCATTCCGGCTGAAAAGCGGCGCGCGAAGGCCATCATTCGATCGGCCTTCCGCACTGGGTTGCGGCGTTCCGTTTCCAGGCGCAGGCGAAGCTCCAGAGCTCCAAGCACCGCAGCAGTGAGACTCTCTCCGGTGAGTTCGGCAAGCTGCTCGGCCAAGCGATGAGCGCGTTCGTTCTTGATATTTAAGCTCACGGTAGAATTCTACCAAACTGTGGCGCCATGGTGGAATCCTCGGTGAGTTGAACTCTTTTTGAAACGGAATTCCCAGCTCCATCACCAGTGAGCGTGGACAGGAGATTTATGATCACAACACAGCCCCTGAGTCCGGTCGAGATACTACTGGAATATATCGAAGAGGGAAAGTCGCTGGAGGAATTCTTTGCCGACTTCCCCGCCGTAGCCCTCAGCGAGCCGGAGCGTTCGCCTCAACTGGTATTAGCGCGAGGTCGTGGAAGTCGAAGCTGAAATCCGTGAGTGCAGAGACGGCCTTCATTTTGATACCGGCGATCGTGCCGTCGGCGTTTAACGAATACGTTACGTAAGCGTCCGCGTCGAGAGAGCGATCGTTCCAGCGGGCGATGAAGGTGTCGTATTGGAAGTGCTCCATCGGACCGCTCAGAGCGGGGGAGTGCGAGAAGCTCATGAGGAGACGGCCATCTTTCTCTTCCACGGCGACGTCGCCGTACCAGGGATCGCGATAGCGACCGGCGTATTTCGCCAGCGGCAGTGACGCTTTGGAGTTCGCATCGCGAGCCCCTGCGGCTTTGGCGACGTCGGCGTCAGCGTCCGCCTGTTGGCGTTTACGCACGGCGGTGTACCCGGCTACCCAGTCAGTGGCGGGCGCGCCCAGATAGTGGTCGAGAATGGACATCGTCACTGCCTGAAACGCCGGGCCTTCCTGCTGGTTCGTGAGGACGATGATGCCGAGCTTCTTCTCCGGCACCAGCGTGATCCGTGTCACCATGCCGTTCAAGCCTCCGGTGTGATAAACAATCCGCTGGCCCCGGTAGTCATACGTCACCCAACCCAAAGCGTAGGCCTGAAAGTTTGGCTTCAGTGCGGCCAGTTCCGGCTGCGGTTTGGGGTTGATCGGCATCCAGATGTGCGGCGTCCACATCTCGCGGGACTGCTTGGCGGTGAAGAGACGGCCGTTCGGGTATTCGCCCTCATGCAGTTGCGCGTCGACCCAATGAAAGAGATCCTCCACGCTGGATTGGATCGCTCCCGCCGGCGCGGCGGCGGCCAGGTTGGTGTGGGCGACTACCTGCAGCTTGCCGTTAGCGGGGGCGTGGGGAAAGGCGAGGTCGTCGCCGGCGGGAACTTCCCCCACACTGGTTCGGCTTCGCGTCATCCCTAACGGTTGGAAAATACGTTCGCGGATGAACTCGGCCCAGGGCTTTCCGGAGACCTGCTCGATCACTGCTCCAGCCACCGAGTAGAGGATGTTGTCGTAAGCGTACGTGCTGCGGAACGATGTGGAGAGAGGGACGTAACGGAGCCGCGCGACGATGTCTTTCGCGGTGAGGTTGCTATCGGGGAAGAACATCAGGTCACCCGCGCCGAGGGCGAGTCCGCTGCGGTGAACCAGCAGGTCGCGGACCCGCATTTCGCGGGTAACGTAAGGGTCGGACATCTGGAAGGAGGGGATGATGTCAACGACGCGCTGATCCCAGTCGAGCTTCTTTTCGTCGGCCAGGATGGCCAGGGCGGCCGCTGTGAAAGCCTTAGTGTGGGAAGCGATCCCGAAGAGGGTCTTCGCAGTGACTGGGGCCGGGTCGCCGAGCTTGCGGACGCCGTACCCCTTCGCCGTGAGGACCTTGCCGTCCTGAATGACGCCGACGGCGATGCCAGGAACGTCGAACGCTTTGAGCGTGCGCGGAACAACATCGTCAAGGTTGGCCTGCCCCCAAGTCAGTGGAGCGAGCGCGATGAGAACGAGAAAAAGGCGAAGGGTGGGCATGGGAGTCTTAAGGGGCAGTATACGACTCTTAACCAGGCGGCTCAGGGATAGACAGTTTGCGGCAAATCTTCCGTGCCAGGAGATTCGCAATTTCAGTGTGGCGGGGAACAGCTTCCGACGCGCCGGTCTGGGGGATTCTCCCAAAGAGTATGCTCCTTGCCCTCGCGCCGCAACACACAACCGTTGCGCCTAAGGTGCCGGAGCAAACCTTCTTTCTTCATCCAACGACAACGAGCTCCTGTTGCGCCGTGGGTGGTAGAGCACGTAGCGATTCTTCACGCCGGTGTTCGAGGATGAGCGCGATTGCTTCACGCAAGTTCGCAAGGCAATCCTCG
>JBDTMC010000468.1:0-6195 GCA_039934475.1 Bryobacteraceae bacterium
GAGCGCTGACTTATAGAGCGACAGTTCATCCATGATCCCTGCAAACGGGGCCGAAGCGGAATTATTGGCAATTACTCCCGCACCTATGGTCAGAGGCGTGGCGGAATTGATTCGAGGGAATGGATAACTTGCCCCCTGGACCGGTTGTCCATTGATATACAACAGTAAACTGGATCCCTCCAGGGTCGCTTTGATGAACGCCGTGGGCAGTGCGACGTTCCAAGCCGCGGCGAACACATTCTTCAACAACAACTGGCCAGGCTCCAACTGTCAGTCGGCCTATTCTTTCTATCCCGAGTATGTCCATTTCAATATTTGAAGGTCACCCAATGGCACTATGGAATCACGACGGCCTCTTGAAGCCTCCGGACCTCGTTACCTACGAACCGGCTCTTCGCAATTTGCAGGCGAATATTCTCACCGGCTTTTACCGGGATGCGGCCCGCTACGGAGTGGTGCGGATCAAGCCAAACTCCGTAGCGGCCACTCGCGCCGCGTTCGGATCGCTCGCGAAACACTTGACCCGGGCGTCTGATGAAATCAAATCTCTCAGTTCGACCGCAGGTCCGCCGACACTTCCCGCGCTCTCCATCGGCTTTAGTTCCGATGGCTTCAAGAAACTGCACGAAACACTGAAGCCGGAACCACCCTTTCCCAGCGGTCGGTTTTCCGATCTACTCCAAAATATTTCGGCGCAGCCAGCCGACTGGGAGGCTCCCTTCTCACTCACCGACCCGATCGATGCCATTGTCCTCATTGCCGCGCCGACACTCGCAGGAACCGCCGCGCTGCAGAAGATTGTCTCAGACGGCCTCAGTTCTTGCGTTTTGGGACGGATTGAATGGCTATCAGCCTTCGTTAAGCGGAATCCTGAAACCAACCGCTCGATTGAAAATTTCGGCTTTCGTGACGGCATCAGCCAGCCCGTATTCCTTTCTAAGGACTTGATGCCAGCATCCCGGGCGCGCGGCTCGCGCCTGGCCTCCGACCCTTCGACTGCTCCTCAGAACGATTTCAGAGAGCCGCCCGCTCCACGAACGGTCCTCGCCTGGGATCCCGGCAAATACGCCCAGGACAACGAGATCGGTTCTTACCTTGCATTTCTAAAGATCGAGCAAGATATCGGGTTATTCGACGCCGCAGCGGCGACGCTCGCAATAGAACGATACCAGGCCCAGTCCCCCACCGCCGAACAAGTTGAAGGCGGCCGTGAATGGTTGATCGGCAGGAAGAGAGACGGCACTCCGCTTGTACCGTCTAACGGTGACCTCAATTCATTTACATTTCCTTCGGATCCTTTGGAACCCGTGGAACCCGTGGAACCCGTCTGTCCGTTCGCATCTCATATCCGTAAGATGAACCCCAGAATCGGGCTGCCCCATCGCATTGCCCGCCGCGGCATGGCCTATGAGGAGGGGGGCAAGAAAGGAATCTATTTTCAGTGCTACCAGCAAAACCTCGAGACGCAATTCGAGTTTTTGTTTCGGAATTGGGGCAATGGAGGCGACGTTCCTGAGCAAAATACCGGAGCTGACCCTCTAATCGGGCAACCGCAGCCGAAAACCCCTACCGGTGATCAGCACTGGCCAGGGGTCGCCAAAGCACTCGACCTGCGTTCGCTTGTAACCATCCGCGGGGGAGAGTATTTTTACATGCCATCCATCCCGTACTTCGAGCGGATGGCTCCGGCTACAGCTCCCGCACCGCCGCCGCAACCGGCCGTGAACCCACCGGTATCATCGTAAGCAAAGGCGCGGACCTCCGCCTGTCGGACTTCACCGCCCCCAGCCGGATAATCGCCATATCGCCCGAAGCCCGGTTCAAAACCAGTGCGTACTGATCGTTGGGCGTCACCGTAATAAAACTCGGATCGGCGCCCACAGCCGCTACTGCAATCACCCGCTGCGTATCAATATCGATGATCGTCACATCACCGGCCTTCGGGTTCGCCACAAACAGCCACGCCGTTTGCCCCGACGAGACGGCCATCGCGCCCGGGTTATGTCCCGCCAACTGCGTTTGCGCCACTTCGGTGCGATAGGGATAAACAATCACCACAGCGTCCATCCCCTCGCCTGTAATGAACAACTGGCCGCCGCCGCCGCCGAAGCACAAATTGTCCGGACGAATGGCCAGCTTCAACTGCGTCACTACCGCTCCGCTGGCTACGTCCAGAATGGACAACCGCCGCGTGGCGGGATCCGCCACCAGCACATGCTCCCCATCCGACCGGAACCGGATGGCGCCCGACCGCTCGCTCGCCGGCCCGTCATGAAAGATCCGCCGCGCTGTCAAGTCCAGCAGCGCCACCCGCCCACCGCCGCCGAAACTGACCGCCGCATGCGGCTTGCGCGGCGAAAGAGCGAAATCCACAGGCACTGCCGGAAGCGCAATTCTCGCCTCTGGACGAAAGGTCGCCACGGGAATCCGAATCAGCTCTGGAGCCACCGTCGTCGCCGTCCACAGAGCCGACCCGTCCGGCGACAGCAGCATGGAGAGCAGCGGCTTGCCCAACGAAACGCGCCTTGTCACGGTCAAGGAACGGCTATCCACCTCGTGGATGGTCCCACTGCCAGGCGTCAGCGCATAGACGAACGGTTCTGAAGGATGGGCAAGGATGGAAGAAGGCGCCGCCCCCAGCGGGAGCCGCCGAATCACCGCCAGCGCGCCCAGGTCCACCACCGCCACTCTCTCGCCCTCTTCGTCCGCCACAAACACGTACCCGGAGAAGCGCTCCTGCTTCCCGCAGCCGGGCAGGAATCCGGCCGGGGCAGCCAGCAGAAGTCGGCGTCTGGAAATCACTGTATCCCTATTGTACCGGCATGCTGTGCCACGCGCTAAGAGGGCGGTACGTCATTGATAATAAATCGTTAACCGCTCCAACGGCGATTGAAGGGCCAGGATGAGTGTGTTACGCTTTGTCTGGGGGTGACGCATCTCCCGAATGCTTCCCGATCCGCAGATCCCGCCCGGATAGTGACCGTGAGCTAAGAAGCTTTGGGCCCGATCCAGACCCGCACTTTTATACCAGGAGTTTTAGTTTCACCGTGAATCTTCGGTCGCTCTTCAGCTTATTTTCTTCCGACCTTGCCATTGACCTGGGAACGGCCAACACCCTGGTGTTCGCCAAGGGCAAAGGTATTGTTGTCAACGAGCCCTCCATCGTCGCTATCAACAAGAACAACGGCGAAGTCGAAGCAGTGGGTAAGGAAGCCAAGGAGATGCTCGGCCGGACTCCAGGCAACATCGTCGCCATTCGTCCCATGAAAGACGGCGTCATCGCCGATTTCAAAGTCACTGAGAGGATGTTGAACTACTTCATCCAAAAAGCTCACGGCCGCAAAATGCTGGTTCACCCCCGCATTGTCATCGGCGTCCCCAGCGAAATCACGCAGGTGGAAAAACGCGCCGTCATCGATTCCGCCTATCGCGCCAAGGCAAGCGAAGTGCACCTTGTAGAACAGGCTATGGTAGCCGCCATCGGCGCCGGCCTGCCCATCACGGAACCCTCGGGCAATATGGTTGTGGATATCGGCGGAGGCACCACCGAGGTCGCCGTCATCTCCCTTTCCGGCATCGTCTACTCGCGCTCGGTCCGCGTGGCCGGCAATGAGATGGACGACGCCATCATGCAGTATTTGAAACGAAAATATAACCTGCTGATCGGCGAGCGGACCGCCGAAGCCATCAAAATTCAAATCGGTTCGGCCTATCCTCTCGATAAACCCATCACCATGGAGATCAAGGGCCGCAACCTCATTGAGGGCGTCCCCAAGACCATCACCATTGAGGACAAAGAGATTCGTGAGGCCCTCTCGGAATGCGTCGCCACCATCATGAACGCCATCCGCGTGGCCCTGGAACGCACCCCTCCCGAACTCAGTGCCGACATCAGCGATCGCGGTATTGTCCTCACCGGCGGTGGCGCGCTGCTGAAGAACCTCGATAAGCGAATTCGCGAAGAGACCGGACTGCCGGTTTCCATTGCCGAAGACCCGTTGGCTTCGGTGGTCTTGGGCACGGGAAAAATGTTGACCGATTTCAAACTGCTCCGCAAGGTGGCCCTGGAGTAAGTTCCGCTCCGTATGGAGTTCCTTCTTAGCCGCTATCGAAATCTCACTGTGCTGCTGGCGGTGCTGCTGGCGCAGTTGTTGCTGCTTGCCTATCAGGTGAAGAGCAGCGCCGACGTCCCTCTCATCCGTGTGTGGGCCGTAGCTGCCGTCACTCCTCCGGCCCGCATTATCGAAGGGCTGCGCAGCGGAACCGTCGGCTTCGCGCGCGACTACATCTTCCTGCGCGACCTCCGTGAGGAGAACCAGCACCTGAAGCAGGAGCGCGACCAACTCAAACTGCAAAAGCAATTTCTCGAGTCGCAACTGCAAACAGCCGACCGCACCCGTGCGCTCGTGGAATTCCGTTCCCGCACGCCATCGAAAACCATCGGCGCCAGTGTGATCATGACCGGCACCGGAGCCGACTCCAAGGTGGTCTTCGTCGACCGCGGCTCCGCCAGCGGCATCCAACGCGGAATGGCCGTAATCACGGCGGATGGCATTGTCGGCAAGGTAGTCAACTCCTACCCCATGGCGTCACAAGTCTTGCTGGCGACCGACCCGACATTTGCCGCCAGCGTCGTTTCACAAAAGAACCACGTTCACGGAACGCTCAAAGGAGGCATCGGCCGCGACACCTGTATCATCGATCACATCCAGAACGAGGACAAAGTGGAGGTGGGCGAGTGGTTCTACACTTCGGGCGATGACCGCGTTTTCCCTAAAGGGTTGCCCGTGGGTCAGGTGCACAGCGTCCACGATGGCCGCATACTAAAGGACATCGTGCTCAGTCCAACCGCTCTGGAGAGCGGCCTCGAATCCGTGCTGATCGTGCTCGACGGGGCTCACCAGGCGATTCCGGATCCCGCCACTCCACCCGCAACGGAAACCTACGTCATGCCCGCCCCGCCGGCCGAGAACAAGCCCGCGCCCGTAACCGCGCCCGTCGATCCCACCGTCGGCGGCGCGCCTCAGAAACCGCCCACGGTATCGAAAGCCAACACCGAGGCGGACCGCATGATGGAGCGGTACCAAAAAATCGGCGAGGCGCAAAATCACGTTTATGGCGGCGTTGGCTCGCGTGTCCCGGACTTCAACGTAGCCACCAAACCAAAGCCGCCGGCAGGTTCATCCGCCCCGGCCGCCACAACGCAACCTCCCGCCGCGGCGAAGCCCGTACCGGCTCCCAAATCGGTGGAGCCCCCGTCTCAACCAGTGGTTCCCGTACCGAAGCAGCAATGACCGATTTCAGCGACCGCATCCTTATGGACGGCCCCAAGAAAGGCCGAGCCTCCAAATACCGCACCTACGTCCTCATCCTGGTTCCTCTCTCGGCCATCCTGTTCCAGGTCTATGTGAGACGGTTTGTTCCCGCGATGGAGTATCTGGAACTGCCTTTACTGGTGACAGTCTACTTCTCGCTGATGCGTCGTCAGCCGGTGATCGGATGCTTCATCGGCGCAGCCATCGGCCTCGTACAGGACTCCTTGGAGCACGAGCCGCTGGGAATGTTCGGCATCGCAAAGACGCTGGTGGGCTACTTTGCCGCGTCCGTCAGCCAGCGCTTCGACGTCGAGAACTTCGCGCTGCGATTCTTCCTCAGCTTGTTCTTCTTCGTCTTCCACCAGTTTTTCTACTGGGTAATCGCGCGCGCCCTGCTCAACCAGAGCGTCGACTTCGACCTCGCTCAGGCGGGATTGTTCGGAGTGTTGAACGCTGTCGTATCCTTGCCACTCTTTCTTGTCTTGGACAAATTGAAGGAGACATAGGCCAACGCCGGCACACTCAATGAAATACCAGCTCTGGGCCTTTCTCGCGCTAACCGCATCAGTCGGCGCGCAACAGCCGCTGCCGCGTCAGATGCTGGATGCTCACAATCGTCTGCGCGCACTTGTCGGAACACCGCCCCTCATCTGGTCGGAAGATTTGGCGTCGTATGCGCAAGAGTGGGCCGACAGGCTCCTGAAGCGCCGGCAGTTCTCACACCGTCCGCACCGTGTCTATGGCGAGAATCTATACACCATCGCAGGCGCTACCGCGACACCACGGCAGGTCGTCCGTTCGTGGGCGGCGGAATCCGCCAACTACGACTACAATTCCGACACGTGCCGCGGGGTCTGTGGACACTACACGCAGATCATTT
>JBDTMC010000469.1:0-6180 GCA_039934475.1 Bryobacteraceae bacterium
CGCCCGTGTCAACAATTTTGCCGTGCCGGGCGAGGATGGTGACGGCTCCCGGCAACTGCTTCCCGTCCACCTGCCGTTGGATCATCTGGTGCAGCCGTTCGAGTCGCTGGCCGGAGAAGCCAACAGACTCGGGCGTGGCAGGCTTCTGGGCTTGCGAGCCAGAGGCCACTACGAGGAGGCTGGCCAGCAGAATGATCGACCGCATGCCGAGAGCGTATCACGACCCGCTTCAGTGAAGAAGCCCTTGCCGATAAAACTCGCGCCATCTCTCCGCAACCTCCGTGTTACGCTGAAAAGTTAGCCTTATTTGTTCCATGAGCAACATTACTGTCACCCTGCCCGATGGCAGCCAGAAAGTAGTTCCCGCCGGGACCTCGCCTCTCGACATCGCCAAGTCGATCGGTCAGCGCCTCGCCGATGATGCCGTTGTCGCTCGTATCGACGGGAATCTCTACGACCTCACCCGTCCCCTGGAAGCCGACGCGCAACTCCAGATCCTCACCAGCAAGAACCCTGAGGCGCTCGAAGTTTATCGCCACTCCACGGCCCACTTACTGGCCGCCGCCGTGCTCGATCTTTATCCCGAGACCAAGCTCGGCATCGGCCCGCCCATCGACACCGGCTTCTACTACGATTTCCAGCGCGACCAGGCCTTCACTCCGGAAGACCTCGAAAAAATTGAAGCCCGCATGTGGGAGCTCCAGGCGAAGAACCTCCCCTATGGCCGCACCCTTACGCCCAAACCCGAGGGTCTCGCCAAGTACAAGGCTGCCGGCGAACCGATGAAGGTTGAGCTGATCGAAGAGCGCGCCGACGACATCTTCTCCGAATATACCCTCGGCGATCACTTCATTGATTTCTGCCGCGGTCCTCACGTCCCCTCCACCGGACGCATCAAGGCCTTCAAGCTTCTCTCCGTCGCCGGAGCCTACTGGAAGGGCGACGAAAAGAACGCGCAACTGCAGCGCATTTACGGCACCGCTTTCTTCTCGAAGAAGGATCTCGAAGAGTATCTGAAGCGCCTCGAAGAGGCTCGCAAGCGCGACCACCGCAAACTCGGTCAGGAACTCGACCTCTTCAGCATCCAGGAACTCGCCGGACCGGGACTCATCTTCTTCCACCCCAAGGGCGCGGTCATCCGCAAGATCCTCGAAGACTGGATGCGCGATCAGTACATCGCTCGCGGTTACTCCCTGGTTTACACGCCGCACATCGCGCGCGCCGACCTCTGGAAGACCTCCGGCCACTACAATTTCTACGCCGAGAACATGTTCAAGCGCATGGAGCTGGACGACGCCGAATACCAGCTCAAGCCGATGAACTGCCCGTTCCACATCTTGATCTTCAAGGACAAGATGCACAGCTACCGCGAATTGCCCATCCGCCTGGGCGAGTTAGGCACGGTGTACCGCTACGAACGTTCCGGCACCATGCACGGCTTGCTCCGCGTCCGCGGCTTCACACAGGACGACGCCCACATCTTCTGCACGCCCGACCAGATTGAAGACGAGATCGTGAACTGCCTCCAGTTCGCTATTGACGTTCTCACCACCTACGGGTTCAGCGAATACGAAGCTGAGATCTCCACCTGGGACGGCGGCGCCAGCGGTAAGTACGACGGCGAGCCCGCGCAATGGGAGCTTGCCGAAAACGCGCTCCACAAAGCGGTGGATCGCCTCGGTATCAAAGCCAAGGTGATGACCGACGAAGCCGCCTTCTATGGCCCGAAGATCGACGTGAAACTGGTGGACGCCATCGGCCGTAAGTGGCAGCTCTCTACCGTACAGTTCGACTTCACGCTGCCGCGGCGTTTCGAACTCGAATACATCGCCGAAGACGGCAAGAAGCACCGTCCGCTGATGTGCCACCGCGCCCTCTACGGATCGGTGGAACGCTTCTTCGGCATCCTGGTGGAACACTACGCCGGAGCCTTCCCCGTCTGGCTATCGCCCGTCCAGGTTGTGGTCATGCCCATCACCGACCGCAATCTCGAATACGCCCGCGGTGTCTACGATCAGCTGAAGGCCGCCGGCCTGCGCGTCACGCTCGACGACCGCAGTGAGAAGGTCAATCTCAAAATCCGCGACGCCCAGCTGCAGAAAACGCCGTACATGCTCGTGATCGGCGACCGCGAGGCCGAAAGCGGCAAAGTGGCTGTCCGTAACCGCAAACACGGCGATCTTGGCGCAAAATCGGTGGCCGATTTCCTGTCGGATATCAAGGCTCTCATCGATTCCAAGGCGTCAAGCGAGTAAGTGTGGTTTGGCTACTTCTGGCGATCGTTACCGGATCGCTGGTCTATTGTGTTCTGATCGTCATTGCCGCTCGTAACTACTTACAAAGTGGGGCCAGCCGCCGGGTTGGCCCGCCCATCTCCATACTCAAGCCTCTCCACGGTCTGGACGATGGTCTGGAATCGAATCTCCAGACATTCTTTGAGCAGGACTACCCTGACTTCGAGATTCTGTTCGCCACCCGCCTGCCCAACGATCCAGCGCTGGCCATCGTCGATAGACTGAAGTCCAAATATCCTCACGTCCCGGTAACCACCCTGATCGTCCCCGAGCCTCCCTACCCCAACGCCAAAGTCTGGAGCCTCGATCATATGCTGGCCGCTGCCGCCAACGATTTGGTGGTGATGAGCGACAGCGACATCCGAGTCACTCCCGCCATGCTCCAAACCATCGCCGGAGAATTTGCCGATCCCCACGTCGCCGTGGCGACCTGTCCCTATCGAGCCGTCCCCGGCCGGGGCAGCTTCTGGTCCACGCTCGAAGCCATCGGGATGAATACCGAATTCTGGGGCAGTGCCCTGGTAGCCCGTCTCCTGGAAGGAATGAAATTCGCCGTAGGCCCCACCATCGCGGCCCGCCGTCAAGTCATCCAGGCCATCGGCGGCTTCCACCGCCTTAAGGATTACCTCGCCGAAGACTTCGTGATGGGCAACTTCGCCGCCGAACGCGGCTTCGGAGTGATCCTCTCGCGCTATGTCATCCAGCACCACATCGGAGCCCAGCCCTGGCGCGCCAACTTCGCCCATAGGGTCCGCTGGAACCGCTCCACCCGTCGCAGTCGCCCAGCGGGCTATGCCGGCCAACTCTTCACCAACCCTCTCCCGCTGGCGCTGCTGCTGATAGCCGTCCACCCCGCCTGGTGGCCCATACTTGCCGTGGTAATCATCCTCCGAACAGCCGCCGCCTACGCCGTGTCCGAAAGCATTCTCAACGACCCCCTCAGTCGCCGCCGCTGGTATCTGATCCCTCTCCAGGACATCCTCAGCTTCGCCTTCTGGATAGCCGGCTTCTTCGGTAACACCATCACCTGGCGAAGTCGCGTCTACCGCCTGAACAAAGATGGAACGTTCACCCTCCTACCAAAAATGTAGGACCATGATCGTTGATGACAAAGGCAACCGCAGTAGCCGTCCTCTTCCTCGCCGTAACAGCCCAGTCCCAAACCCCGCCTCGCCCCCCAGGTCAAAACCCAAACGGAATGCACATCTACCTTTGGACCGGCCTCAAGACCCACGCTCCCGGCCTGCATGACTATCCCCAATTCCTGGCCGATTGGAGCAAACTCCTTACCGAGCGCGGAGCCATCGTCGACGGAGCTTTACATCCCCCCAGCGAAGCCGACCTCGACCAAGCCGACGTCATTGTCATCTACAAGGGCGACACCGGCTTCATGACCTCCGCCCAGCGGACCGCGATCGAGCGCTTTGTACAGCGAGGTGGCGGCATCGTCAGCCTGCATGACGCCCTCTGCGGCCCGGACCCGGCCGCCATGTCGGCTCTGGTAGGAGGCGGTAAGAAGCATGGCGAAGTGAACTACACGCTGGAAGCCCCCGTCACCTACAACGTAGTGGACAAAGCGAACCCCATCATGGCCGACATGTCCAGCCTCACCCTCAACGACGAAGCCTTCTTCAAAATGACGTGGTCAACCGATCCCGCTATCCACGTGCTAGCCACCGCCGCCATGGCGCCCACACCCAGCGCCGGAGACCACAAGGGCGAGATCGTCCCGCAAATCTGGACCTTCGAACACACCCTTGCTGGCGGCCAACCCGCGCGAGCCTTCGTCTGGATGCAAGGCCACACCTATACCAACTTCGCAAACTACCAGATCCAGCGCACGTTGCTCCGCGGCATCGCCTGGGCCGCCAAAAGGCCCGTCGATGAACTGATCAACTACGTCGCACCCAAGCCGCACGAAGTGCGCCGGCCTTAGCGCCACTACTCCTCGCGCAGCAACGTCAAGGGATCCACTCCCATCGCCCGGCGCGCCGGAATCCAAGTCGCCAACAGCCCCAGCAGCAGCATCGCCGCTACCGACCCAAACAGCACCAGCGGATCCCGCGGCGTCGCCTGATACACGATGAAGGCCAGTACCCGCGTCGCCAGCACGCCCAGTGCTAAGCCCGCCACCGAGCCGATCGCCAACAGTTTGAACGCCCTCCCCAGGGCCGCGCGCAACACTTCCCTCGGCTGCGCGCCCAATGCAATCCGAATCCCAAGTTCCTTCATCCGCTTGCTCACCGAATATGCAGCCATGCCGAAGATACCGGTGATCGCCAGCACCGCGCCCATCCCCCCCATCACGCCCAACGCCACCGTAGCAACGCGAATGGGAAACAGCGCGCTGTCCAGGTGCCGGCTCCAAGTCTGCATGTAAACAGGCAGACCGGAATCGAGGTCGCGCAACGTCGCCCGGATGGTTGGCGCCAGTTGTTCAGGATCTTGATTGGCGCGCACCACTAGCCATGTCTCACTGGTCGGCGCCTGCAACATAGGCAGAAACACCGCCATGTCCGGATCTTCCACCAGGTTCGAATACTTCCCGTCTTCCACAATGCCAACCACTTGAACTCGCGTCCCATTTCGCAATTTAAAGTGCCCACCCAGAGAATCGGACGGTGAACCAAAGAACTTCCGCGCAAACTCGCGATTCACCACCGCCACTTTGGGCGAGCCCTCATCGTCATGCCACGACAACGCTCTTCCGGCCAGCAGCGCTGTTCCCGCCGCCTCGAAGTACCGCGGTGAGATCTGATATTTTACGGCGTTGCCGACGGCATTCGATGGCCTCAGATCCGTCGTCTGGTCAGTAAAGACCAGCGCGCCGAAACCACTCTCGGCTAACGGAGGCCGTTCGATCAATCCCACGGATTTCACCCCGGGTAGTGCCTCAATCGCATCGATCATGCGCCTTTGCATCAGCGCGATA
The DNA here is from genome assembly GCA_039934475.1 of Bryobacteraceae bacterium. Taxonomy (GTDB): domain Bacteria; phylum Acidobacteriota; class Terriglobia; order Bryobacterales; family Bryobacteraceae; genus JBDTMC01. The sequence continues at coordinate 5,227 of JBDTMC010000469.1, forward strand.
CGGTCGCCGTTGTAGCCTGCCATGTTCAGGTCCGTATCGATCAGCATCGCGTTCCGCGGCTCAAATCCGTAGTTGCTGTTAAGGGAGCGCGCCAAACCGCGCAAGGCAACCATAGAGGATGTCACCAGTACGGCGCAAATTGCGATCTGTGTCGCCAGCAACAGGTCCCGCATCGTGATTCTTCGTCCCACCGTCCCGCTTGGCCCCGCTTTCACCACCTGATAGGGATTGGTCCGCAGCACCTGCCGGATCGGGACAATGCCGAATAGCAATCCGCTCACCACGGCCAGAGCCAAAGCCATCGCGTAAACGTTTATATCTGGGCTCACCGGCACATTGATCGGATACCGGGGCAACGGATGCCACATCGTTAGCCCGTGCAAAAGGACGATGCAACCCCACAGGCCAATCGCTCCTCCGGCGATTGAGATCAGCACAGCTTCGGTAAGAAACTGTCGCAGGATGCGATTCCGCGTCGCGCCCAGCGCGAGCCGCAGCGCTACTTCGCGCGCCCGGTCCGCCGCCCGCGCCGCAAACAGACTGCCAAGATTGGCGCACGCCGCCACCAGAATCAAACCCGCCAGCAGCATCAAACCCGCAAGGAAAGCCCGCATCGGGCCGCCCAGGTAGTTCCCGTAAAGGCCTGGCCGCGCCAGCCGGAAAGTCGTTGCCCCATGGTCGGTGGGATACGTCTTTTCCAGATACGAGCCCACTGAGTTCAGATCGGCAACCGCCTGTTCCGGCGTCACTCCCGCCTTCAAATGCCCCATCGCGCCCACAAAGATCCCGGCGCTGGCCCGAGTGTTCAGCATATTCTTCCCCTCAATCTGCTCCTGCTGCACGAGGGGCACATAGAAGTCGGGCGAGAAGAACAGAATCGTGCCGTGAAACTCCGGCGGCGCAATGCCGATGATCGTATACGGATGCTTATTCAACCGCACAACGCGGCCCACT
>JBDTMC010000470.1:0-6168 GCA_039934475.1 Bryobacteraceae bacterium
CGGTTTGCGTGAGGCGAACTACGGTGGTATTTCCGTCGCCGGTGAATTCGAATTTGGCGTTAGTCCGTTCCGCGCGGACGGTGGGGAACTGATCCGGTGCCAACGCCGCGATTGTCAAGTCCCGCTCCGGTACGAAGCTCACAATCGTTCCGCCGCCAGTGCTTCCGCCGGGAAAATGGACCGTCCATTCACCACCGTTGCGCAGGTCCACCGTCGCCTCGATCGCCAACCACGCGCTGAGGCCTTCGCTGGTGGAAAAAGACTGCCAGACCGCCGCCCGCGGCGCGGGAATGGCCACTTCAAAGATGAGCGCCTTGTCAGGAGCGGGCCGCTTTACAACGGACACCGGACGCTGGCCCCAGGCGAGTGTCGCCACAGCCAACAAAAGAGCTGCTTTCATTGTTCCTTCTCACGCTTGGTTGATCATTCAAGTAAATCCCAGTATGCTGGAGAAGTCAAGAGATTTTTGCGATGGCAAAGCCCTCTCCAACCCGAGATCGTTTAGTGAACTCGGCCCGCCACTTATTTTGGGAGCGCGGCTTCGCCGGGACCAGTATGGCCGATCTGCTAGCCCATGCCGAGGTAAACTCCGGAAGCTTCTATCACTTCTTCGAGAGTAAGGAAGCCCTGCTGCGGGCCGTGCTGGAAATGTATCTGGGCGCGTTGCGTCCGATGGTGGTAAATCCCGCGTTTGAAACGACTGACGACCCGCTTGGCCGTATCTTTGCGATCCTCGAAGGCTACCGGCAGCGCATTCTCCAGACGGAGTGCCAGTACGGCTGCCCACTAGGGCGTCTGGCGTTGGAGATCGACCCGGAGAACCGTCCCGCCCACAGCCTCATCGCGGAGAACTTCCGCGGTTGGATTGGCGCCATCCGCGAATGCCTCGATCAAATGCAGGACCGCCTGCCCCAAGACACCGACGTCGAGGCACTGGCTACATATGTACTGGCAGTGATGGAAGGCGGAGTGATGATTTCACGATCCAGCGCGTCCGTGGAACCGTTTGATCGCAGCGTCGCCCAAATGCGGGAGCACTTTCGCCTGCTGCTGGAGGCGGGCAAGAGGCGCGCTGGTAAAGCCCGGCGCGCCCCGTAATTTACGTTATACGTCCAGCTTCCAAGGCTTGCGGTACTTCGCCTTCAGGTGCGGCCTCACGTCGGCCTGCTGCACCGTCCAGTTCTTCTCGTCCCAATCCAGCCGCTGCTTAAATCGCAGCGATAGGTTAGCGAGAATACAAGTCGTCGACGATCGCACGCAAGTTTCGATCTCACTGGTCGGCTTCTCGCGCGATTTAATGCACGCAATCCAGTTATTCCAGTGAGGCACATTCATCTGCGCCATCTCAGTGTTCTGTTCAAACTTCTGCGGTTCCACGCTCGATCCCTTGTTCGGAATCAGCCAGCACCCTGACCGATTTACAATCAGCGACGCTTCGGTTCCATGGATCGCCGTTCCCGCTCCCTGGTCGCCCAGCAGCGGCATCGGACTCTGGGTGCGGCTCTCATAAGTGTTCAGCCAGTGCGGATATTGGAACGTGGCCAGCATCGTATCGGGCGTTTCCACGTTGTCCTTCACATAGAACTTACCGCCTAGCGCGGTGATCGCCGTCGGCATCACTTCGTTGAAGCACTGGTGCAACGGATCAATCAGGTGGACGCCCCAATCGGTCATCGCCCCACCGGCGTAATCCCAGAAGTAGCGGAACGTGGGGAACGTTGTCGTCTTCACACCCCAACGGTTCGGGTTAAACGGAACCTTGGGAGCCGGACCCAGCCACATATCCCAATCCAGATCGCTGGGCGCTTCGGCGTCGGGCGGATTGCCCCAACCTTCCTGCTTCGCCTTGCCCGCCTGCCATGTGTGGCAGAACGTCACTTCGCCCAACACGCCGCTGGCCACCAGTTCCTTCGCCTTCAGGAAGTAACCGCCGGAGCGCTGCATGGTGCCCGCCTGCACAATCCGCTTATACTTGCGCGCCGCTTCCACCATCTTCTGGCCCTCTTCGACATACACGCAGGAGGGCTTCTCCACATACACGTCTTTGCCCGCCTTACACGCCTCTACCATCATGTAGGCGTGCCAGTGATCCGGTGTTGAGACGCAAACGGCGTCCAATGACTTATCGGCGATGATGTCGCGGAAATCCTTCACCACCTTCGGTTCAAAGCCGCCGCGCCGCGCCGCTGCCTGCGCCCGCTCCAGCGCCGGTTGGTAGATGTCGCAAATCGCGGCCGGCTGAATGTCGGGCACTTTCATCGCATAGCCGAGATTGCCCGAACCCATCGCGCCCAGACCGATAAAGCCCACCGCGACGCGGTCATTGGCGCCTTTTACATTCCCGGTGAACAGATTCGTTGTCAGGGCGGCAGCACCCACCGCCTTCAAAAAGTCGCGGCGTTTGTGGTCCCCGCCGCCGGATTGATCGTTCATTGCACTCTCCCTTGGAGCGTTTTCGTCACACCTATCTTACAGCGGCAACCGCACCGGACGTCCTGTCTCTTGCGCACGATAAATCGCGGTGAAGATTTCCGTAACTGCACGCCCTTCCTCCCCAGTCACCAAAGGCGCGCGGCCTTCCTCCAACGCTTGCAGAAAGTCGCGGATCTGCAAGCCGTGATAGTGGGCAATCGGATCCATGGAAGCGAACCGTGCGCGGTCTTCCGCTTGCCATTCGGCGAGCTTACCTTCTTCGCCCGGAATGGTCCAAATATCGTTCACGGGAGGCTCCTGAATTCCGGACATCCCGGCGATAAACGTCGAACCGCCATCCGTCTGCACGCCTACCGAAGCGCCGCTGCTGCCATGCACATGCACCTTCGTGTAAATCCCCGGCCGCTGGCTGACGCTGGTCACGACCGAAGCCAGTCCGCCTCCGCGAAACCGCAAGGCCGCTACCGCGGTGTCCTCCACTTCAATCGAGGGATGGTTAACGTTGGCCCAATAGCCGGTCACTTCCTCTACATCGCCCATCAGCCAGCGCAGGATGTCCAACTGGTGCGGCGATTGGTTCACCAGCACGCCGCCACCCTCGCCTGCCCACGTCCCGCGCCATGGATCGGACCGGTAATACGCTTCATCGCGCCAGCTCAACATGGTCATCATGCCCAACGCCGGCCGCCCGATGCGCCCCTCTTCAATGGCCCGCTTCATGCGCACCACCGGCTCATAAAAGCGCCGCTGGCTGACGATTCCCAGCGTCTTCCCCGCGGCACGCGCCGCCGCCAGCATGCGGTCGCAGTCTTCCAGACTCGCCGCCATTGGCTTCTCAATCAACACATGCGCGCCGCACTCCACGGCATCCACGGTATTCGGAGCGTGCTGCGGATGCGGCGTGCACACCATCAGGGCCTGCGTGCCGGTGGCGCTCACCATCGTCCGTACATCGGTGAAGGGCTGCGCTCCATACTGTGCCGCAAACGCGGCGGCGCGGCCGGCATCGGCGTCGCATACGCCTACGAATTGCGACTCTTCCAAAGAAACCAGTGCCGCGGCATGGATGTGCCCCACCTTGCCGCACCCTACGATAGCTGTCTTCATTGCGGGAAGTACCTCGCCGTCATCTGCCGCAGAAACGCCAGTGATTCCGCCATCTCTTCCATCCCGTTCATCCCGTCTTCAATGCTGATCCAGCCGTCAAACCCGTGCCCGGCCAGCAAAGTGAAGATCGCCGGATAGTCGTTCAGCCCCTTACCGGTGACGCCATGATGCAGCGCGCCGTCTTTGAAATACCGGTCACTGGCATGCATGCTCACCACGCGCCCGGCCACGTGCCGCAGTAATTCCACCGGGTCGTCCTCTGCCACAATCGCGTTCGAAGGGTCATATTGAACGCCGAAGAACTCACGTTCCTCGATGCGCGCCACCAGGTCCAGGAATACGTCCATCTTCTGTGCGAACTCGACGTGCTTCCAGAACCCGTCCTTGTAGTGATTCTCCAACCCCAGCACAATCCCGTTCTCACGGGCGGCCGGCAGGCACGCTTGAATCCCTTCGGCGGCCCACTGCAAACCTTGCTCCCGCGACACGTCCGGATACCGCTGGCCACTCAGCACCCGGCACACCGCACCGCGCCCGCCCAGGCGCCGTGTCACCTCAATCATCTCGATTTCGCCTTCCACGGCACGCTTCCGAGCATCCGCGTCGGGGTTCGTGAAATCGGGCGAACAGCACAGCATGGGCATCTCAAACCCTGCGTCACGAATCGCTCCGGCAATCGAATCCAGATACCCGGGCTCCAGAGAAACGAAGAACCCTTCGTACATCTCCAGGCCGTCGGCATCCAAACCCTTGGCCATCTCAATCCAATCGAAAACGGTCATTGACCGTGCCCCGGCAATCGTCTCCAGGTAGCACTTGGGAAAAGCGGAAAGTCTCGGCATCCGCTCGATTGTATCTTGCCCTTGACCCCTCATCCCACGCACAATGGAACCCATGCACAAACCCATCGCCCTGTTGGTGTTCGCCGCGGCGCTTCCGGCCCTCGCCCAGACCACAATCAAAGACACGCTGGTGAAACACTGGAAGCTCACTGGTGAGTTCACGCTCGAAGTGGCCGCCGCCATGCCCGCCGACGGTTACACCTTTCGGCCAAATCCGGAAGAGATGACTTTCGGACAGGTGATGGCCCACATCGCCAACGCCGACGCCAATGCCTGCTCCATCGCCAGCGGCATGCCGCGTCCCGAACTTTCCCCCAAGATCGCCGAGTGGTCAAAGGCGCAGCAAAAGGTGGATGTGGACAAAGACTCCGTCATCGCTTTCCAGAAAGAAACTTTCGCCTTCTGCGATAAGGCGATTCCGGCCACTCCGGAGGATCGTTACAACACGGTGGTAGGCCCCGCCAACCGCAACCTCACCGCGTTTGAATGGCTGTGGAGCTACTTCACCCACACGGCTCACCACCGCGGCCAGGCTGAAGTCTACCTGCGTGTGAAGGGCATCAAACCGCCCGCGTATCGCTTCTGAGTTACAGCGGACCGCCCATTCCGCGATGGAGCCGAGTGCTCCCTAAGCAGGGGAGACGCTTCACCCGCGTTCCGGGGCAACCGGCGGCTCCGCTGGATACCCCTTGGTCATCCAATCGCTATGCATATTAGTCGGAATGTTAAGCACTCGTACGGTTTTGAACCCCATCTGTTTTAGGGCCTCGTAGGCCGGGCGGATATTCGGGCAGTCTTTCATCGGACAGCACCCGCAATAGATCACAACCTCAGCGTTTTTGGCCAGCGTTGCAGCCAGCGCTTCGAGACTCTTGACTCCTTCGGGCTTGTTTGTCGGTCCTGCAAACTTCGCCCCTCGAATGTGCCTCTGGCGGTAAAGCACCGGAAAGGCAACGCAAATGATCGGCGGAGCGCTTCCCGATTCAATGCGTTTTGCCAGCTCGGGAGCCTGAATTATCTCGTTTGGCGTCCACGGTTCTGCCGCCAAAGCGACAGTGGCGAAACCGGCCGATGTAAGGCCCTGTGCGATCCTGGCCATGACCTCACGTCTGTTCAACATTTTGTTCGCAACCTTTCTTGCTTGAAACCCAATGCTACAGCTTGCGTCCGCATTGCGTCATCTCCTGAGCTGAAACAGGGCCACCTCTCTCAGAAGATGGTACTGGTTTGACGACTCGGAACCCGCTGCACAGTCTCCGATAGCTTCGTCAAAACTTACATATGCTAGGGAGTTGTGATCGATGCCGGCGTCAGTTTCGGACGAATCGTAGCTGAGCTTAAATACTCGGCCAGGAGCTTCGTCCGAACGCCCGCGTTGACGCTGTCGTTGTTGCTGACCATCGCGCTCGGCATTGGCAGCAACGTCTCCATTCGTGGGTTTGTTCAAGGGCTCACGCGGCCCGTCTTTCCTCCGCGATCTCTTGAAAGGGTGGTCTCTGTGTTTGCGCCGGACCCCCAGCACGCATTTGCAAGTCCGACGGGCTGCTAGCGTGGGAAAAACGATATCAGCGATTTTGGCTTTCAGGGATTCGTCGACACCGCGGAAATAATGAATCAGCAACCGAGTTTCGTCCGGATACTTGCTGCCGAAGCGCTGAAGCTGCACAGCCTTCGGAAATCGTGGGCGGTCCGTCTCTACGATGCGAGTGGCCACGATCTTTTGGTCGTGCGTGACGGGCTCGGCCATAGCTCGGTGGCGGTGACACAACTCTACCTGCCAACCGAC